>PBLK01000012.1 GCA_002721725.1 Rhodobiaceae bacterium | reverse complement strand
CTTATCAAACCAAAGCTTAAAACTTATCTGAAGCATACATTCGATTAAGGGATACAATGACGAACCCAAACACATTAACTGCACCAAATTCAAATCAACATCAGTTCTCTTCTGGAATTTTGAAACCAAACCGTCATGACTTTATTCTTGAAGTAAAAAGCAGGCTGAATAAAATAAAAACCCCTGATAAAAAAGATTTGCTATAAATGTTCTCACATATATTTATTAAGTCAATAATAAATATCTATGTTTATTAATCCTCGGTAGCTCAGTGGTAGAGCAAACGGCTGTTAACCGTTCGGTCGCTGGTTCGAATCCGGCCCGAGGAGCCACTCTTCCCCCTTTTCTTTAGCAAAACATCCAAATCGCCCTAATTCACGTATGAAGATGTGAATATGGGAGTACGACGTGTCACAGCACATCATTGTGTGGTTCCGTCAGGATTTACGCTTGAACGACAATCCGGCGCTGCAAAGCGCCTTAAACAGCAACAGTGCTGTTATTCCTGTTTTTATTGACGACGAAACATGCGGCCGCCAGGCCGGTTCAATGAGCCGTTGGTGGCGCGACAATTCCCTCGCAAAACTGAACAATGCCCTGAGGAAGCGCGGCAGCCGGCTGATTTATCGCAAGGGCAAAGCGGCTGATGTCTTGTCGGCATTGGCCTCAGAAGTCGGCGCAAAATCTGTCTATTGGAACCGACAATATGAAGCCAATATTGTCGCCCGCGATACCGCCATAAAGAGCAAGCTAAGAGAAGATAGTATTGCAGCCGAAAGCTTCAACGGCAGTTTATTGTTTGAACCGTGGGAAGTGACGTCAAAATCAACCGGCGGGCCATTCAAGGTATTCACCCCGTTTTGGCGTGCCTGCTGCGCCTTGGGCTTAAAGCGTGGCCTTTCGGGCGCACCCGAAAAAATATCTGCCCCAGAGCAATGGCCAAATAGTGATGCCTTGCCCGAACCGTCGGCATTGACGCATATGGACAGCCTCGACATATGGCAGCCAGGTGAAGACGGTGCCAGCAATGCACTGGCCTTATTCTTAAGCGAAAACATAGACGGCTATGCCGAACGGCGAAACTTACCGGCTGAACCTGCCACTTCCCGCCTTAGCCCGCATTTGCGCTGGGGCGAAATCAGTCCTGCGCGCATTGTCGCTGAGACACAAGCTGCAGACATTAAAACTAACGATGGCGATAAGTTCCTTTCCGAGCTTGGCTGGCGCGAGTTTTCCTACCAATTGCTCTATCACAATCCCGAATTGGCTGAGACGTGCCTGCAAGACAAATTTGAGGCCTTCCCGTGGCGCGATGATGCCGACGCTTTTGCAGCTTGGAAGCTTGGCGAAACCGGCTATCCGATTGTCGATGCCGGCATGCGCGAATTGCGCCGCACAGGCTATATGCATAACCGCGTGCGCATGATTGCGGCGTCTTTCCTTATCAAGCATTTGCTGATTGATTGGCGTGAAGGCGAAAAATGGTTTTGGGAATGTCTGGTGGATGCCGACCCAGCCAATAATAGCGCCAGCTGGCAATGGGTTGCCGGTTGCGGCGCTGACGCTGCCCCTTATTTCCGCATTTTCAACCCTATATTGCAGGGCCCGAAATTCGACGCCGAAGGCATTTACACCAAAACCTATGTGCCCGAACTCAACACCCTGTCTGGCAAAACGCTTTTCGCCCCATGGACCGCCAGATCCGACATGCTCGACAGTGGTGCCATCAGCTTGGGTAACACTTATCCCAACCCCATCGTTAACCACGAAGCAGCACGCGCGCGCGCTTTAGAGTGTTTTAAGTCTTTGTAATTGTTTAGGAGAAGGACATGAAAATAGCGATTATCGGCAGTGGCATTTCCGGCAATGTAGCTGCGCATATTTTGTCCAAGTCGCATGATGTAACCATTTATGAAAAACGCGAACGCGCCGGTGGGCACAGCGCTACCAAAGATATCGATTATACCGGCAATGGGGATTGGATGAGCGTCGATACCGGTTTCATCGTTTACAATGAATTGAATTATCCCGGCCTTATCAAGCTGTTCGAAGAATTGAAAGTTGACACTGAAGCGAGCGATATGAGTTTCGGCTTTTCTTCCAATCGCGGTACGTTCGAGTGGTCGGGCCAATCGATAGCATCTGTCTTTGCGCAAAAGCGAAACTGGGTAAATCCTTTTTTCTGGTTGATGCTGCGTGATATTTTCAAATTCAATCGACTAGCCAAACAAGATCATGAAGCGGGCGCTTTGGGCAGTGAAAGCCTGGGCCATTGGCTTAAGCGCAATCGCATGAGCCGCATTTTTATCAACCGCTACTTATTGCCTATGGGCGCAGCGATTTGGTCAACACCAGCCGATGAAATTCTCAATTTCCCGGCCGCAAGCTTTTTACAGTTCTTTTATAATCACCGTCTGATTAACAAAGACCGCCCACAATGGCGCACGGTGACCGACGGCAGTCGGGAATATGTTGAAAAAATCACTGCCGGATTCAAAAATTGCCTGCGCTTGTCTGCCGAAGTGACAGCCATTAAGCGCCATAACTACGGAGTTGATGTTACGGCCAATGGCGAAACCGAGACTTATGACCAGATTGTGCTGGCCGCGCATAGTGACCAAAGCCTTGCCATGCTGTCAGATGCATCAGAGCAAGAGCAGAACATCCTGTCGGCCATTCGTTATTTGCCCAATGATGTCTACTTGCATCGCGACCTCAGATTGATGCCGAAACGAGCGAATGTCTGGTCGGCGTGGAATTATATCAGCCAAGACAAGAACGGGCGCGACCCCGTCATGTCGGTCAGCTATTGGATGAACCGCTTGCAGAACATTGATTATAGCAAACCGATTTTTGTGACCCTCAATCCACCTGTGCCGCCCGCGCCGGATATGACTTTCGGGCATTATGTTTATGACCATCCGCAATTTGATGGTGCCGCCTTAGATGCTCAAAAACGGCTTCCAACCATTCAAGGGGTCAACCGCACGTGGTATTGCGGCGCATGGTGCGGCTATGGTTTTCATGAAGACGGACTGCAATCAGCCTTAAAAATCTGTGCTAAAATTTCCGCTATGCCTGAAGTTGAAGAAATTGAGAGGGCAGCAGCTGAATAATGGATGCCGGAAACGATAATGCGCTCTATATCGGCCAGGTGCGTCATGCGCGCTATCGCCCGCGCACCCATCGTTTTACCTATCGCGTCTTTTCCGCATTTTTGAGTGTCGATGATATTGATGCTAAGCGCCTCAACCTAAAGCTGCTGTCGATTGACCGCTTCAATTTGTTCAGCATCAGACGGCGCGACCACGGCCCCAAAGACGGCTCGCCGCTACGCCCCTTCATCGATGGCTTATTGGCCGAAGCAGGGCTGCAGGCGCCCGAAAGTATCCATATTCTTTGCTATCCGCGCATGTTCGGTTTCGCCTTTAATCCGTTGACCGTCTATTACTGCCGCAATGGCAGCACCGTGACTGCAATGGTTTACGAGGTGCGCAATACATTTGGCGATGACCATATTTACGTTGTGGAGCTTAATGGCGCAAACGCCGACCGCCCACTGCTCCACAATCGCGATAAGCTGATGCACGTCTCTCCGTTTATCGGCATGCAAGCGACATATCACTTTTCTGCCGCCCCGCCGGACGAGACTCTGCGGCTCGTTATCCGCGAAACACAAGACGAAGCACCACTGCTTGTGGCAAGCTTTGTGGGCACGCATCAACCCCTCTCCGATGCCGCCCTCTTGACGGCCTTTATCAGACATCCGCTTATGACGGTTAAGGTTTTGGTTGCAATCCACTTTGAAGCTGCCAAACTATTCTTGAAGGGCGTTCCGTTTTTTAAACGCCCCGAACCGCCTCAGCGTCGGCATAGCATTTAAGTGACCGGAGGGACCAATGACCAATGCGAAGCCCCAAGATAGGGCAGCAACTGGAACGCAGGCCAAACGTCCTGCTGCCATGAAAATACTTTCGCTCTTGTTGCGAAACGTCAAATTCGGACAAATTCAACTCGCCCTGCCAGATGGAGAAATACTGACTTTTGGCGGAAAATCACCCGATGGGCCGGCGGTCTTGAAAGTCTACAATATGGCGTTTTTCAATCGCACACTGCGACAAGGTGCGATGGGTTTCGCTGAATCCTATATGGATGGCGAATGGTCTTCCCCCGATCTCGCCAAATTATTGATATTGTTAAACAGCAATATGACCATGCTGCAACAAAGCATTGGTAAAAACCGCCTCACCCAGTGGATTAATCGCATCATTCACATTTTACGGCCCAATACGCGTGAGGGCGCGAAGCGCAATATTCACGCTCATTATGATTTGGGTAATGAATTTTATGCGCTCTGGCTTGATGCCACCATGACTTATTCATCGGCCCTGTTTCGCGACAGCCAGCAAACATTGCGCGACGCCCAAAATCAGAAATACCGCGCACTGGCGGCAAGCGCCGATATTGGCCCTAACGACCATGTTTTGGAAATTGGTTGCGGTTGGGGCGGCTTTGCAGAATTTGTTGCACGCGAAGTCGGCTGCAAGGTGACCGGCATCACCATTTCCAATGAGCAGTTGGCATTTGCCAAAAACCGCATTGCGATGGCCGGCCTGCAGGACAAAGTTGATTTCAAATTTTGCGACTATCGTGATTTGACCGAAAAATATGACCGCATCGTGTCGATTGAAATGTTTGAAGCAGTTGGCGAAAGCTATTGGCCGACCTATTTCGACCAGGTTCATGCATGTCTTAAACCCGGCGGAAAAGCCGGCTTGCAAATCATCACCATTGCGAAAGAGCGTTTCGACTCCTATCGCAAGAAAACTGACTTCATTCAGCGATATATTTTTCCGGGCGGCATGCTGCCATCGCCCGAACGGTTGGATGCAGAATTTGCCAGTGCCGATTTGAAATTGGTTGCGCGCGAAGACTTCGCCGCCGATTATGCGCGCACATTAGCCGAATGGCGGCATCGCTTTCTTGAAGTTTGGCCTGAAGTGCATGCGCTTGGTTTCGACGAGCGGTTCCGCAATATGTGGGAGTATTATTTGGCTTACTGCGAGGCCGGCTTCACGACACGGTCAATCGATGTGTCGCATTTCACGCTGATGCGCGATTGACGGCTTTTAACGCCCCATAAAGCGCCCCGCCAGATTCACATATATGCCGCGTGGCAGCAGATTTAGAAGACGCAGAAGAAAAGAAAAACGACGCGGGAATGAGACATGCGTCTTGTTCTTGGCAAGACCATCGGCAATGCGTCGCGCCGCTTCATTGGCTTCAATGATAAATGGCATGGAAAATTCATTCACGTCGGTTGCCGGCGTTTTTACAAAACCCGGCGCAACCATAGAAATGTGAACGCCGCTATCTTTCAAATCCATAGCCAAAGACTCGCCCATATTGAATAGCGCCGCTTTCGATGCTCCATAGGCAGCGGAGGTAACCAACCCACCATAACCCGCAACGGAGGAAACAAGCGAAATATGGCCTTCACCGCGCGCCACCATATTAGGAATGAGGGCAGCAAGCCCGTTCACCGTGCCGGTCAAATTGACATCAAAGGTGCGGTCGAACAGGCTTGCGTCAAATTCCGGCAAGGAGGTCGGTAAATAAATGCCGGCATTCATAACCCCAAGCGCAATCGGGCCAAGCTTAGAGGCGATATCCGACGCCACCCGAGCCATTGCTGCGCGGTCGATGACATCACATGCAAAGCCGTGAATATTCTCATGTTGCATCGCCACGGCTTGCAAAGCAGCCTCTCGGCGGGCCGATATCGCCACATGCCAGCCGCGATTGGCCAATTCTACCGCCAGCGCTGCACCAATACCGGAAGACGCGCCGGTAATCCATGCGCAACCATTTTGCGGCGTCATGATTTTCATATCCGAACTCCAAAAAAATTTAGGGGTGTCGCCATTTGTTACGCGGCGGAATGCGGGCCGGATTGGTTTGTTTGACAACCAGTGTATTGCCGCCGCGCGAAAACTTGGTTTTCACCCAACGACCAGTATCAGAATACCAAATATCTATCCTTAACTTACCCGACAGTCGAAAGCGTGTTGCCTGTAAGGGCACATCATTGATGTTGAGCGTCTCAACACCAATTGTTTCAATCTTGGTTGGAAGTAAGCGCCCGTCTTGCGTGCTGATAAAAGCCGATTGGCGCACAAAATTTGGATTAAAATAGCTAGTTGAGAGCAGCGGTGCTGAGAGATTATCTTCAAAGCGGCTGCCGCTGCCCACATAGCGACCGTCTTCAAGCTTCAAATCGACAGCTACATCTTCACCATTATTATAGGTCTTGGATTTGATCGACAGCAAAATGCCATCACGCCAGACTTCTCGATTGTCGTGCAGATAGCGAAACAGTGGTATCGGCCCTAATTTGAAATCAATTTCAATATGCACATCAACAATTAACTCATCGCTTTCGGAGCGACTGAAGGTTAGCGCTTGAAACCCAAGTGGTTTGCCTTTACGAGAAATTTCATATGCTAGAAAGCCTTCGTCGGGCACCCCGCCCAACCAGTCGCGTGAAACCGTATCGGCCGAAACCGGGGTTAGAAAAAACAATAAAAGAAAAAAAACAGGTCTAACGCGCGAAGAAATCGCGGGCAATACGTCCCAGACTATCCGTAAACCGAAGCGCGCCATCCGTCACCGCCAAGCAAATACAATCTTCATTTCCTTCAGCGCGCGGGCGATGCTGAATATGTTGATCGGCAAGTGCCAACTGACCGCGCTCATAAAGTCGGTTACCATCACGAAACGCACCACGCAAGACAAGAGTGGCCTCAATGCCATTATGTGTATGTCTTGGCGCGGCTTTACCAGGCTTGATTTTCAACAATTTAACGGATTCCCCATCATCACCAAACGGGAGTTTCAACTGTTTTACTCCGGGATAGGCAAAGCGCCAACCGGCATCCTCAATTGGCTCATTCAGCAAATCGCGCAGAGCGGCAGGTAAATCTTGATTGCCAGATGCGCAGGTTTCCGGTTCATCGCTTTCTGGTTCATCGAGACGGGCCATCAGATTGCTTAGTGTGTCGCTGTTAATTTCGTGTTCATCTGCCTCATCAAGCAAAACACCATTCAAGTGTTCATGTGCTCGATATTGCTCACGAGCTGCAGGGGAAAGCGTGATGAAACTAGCCATCAAAACCGACATACCGTAGCCGAGGTCACCTGACGCGTATTGAGCAACCAGTGACTCCAAACTTGGACTAAGTGGTATGTGAGCGTTCAACAGAAACCTCTTTCATGCTTCATAGAAATAAGTTAATTCGTTTAAATTACGATGTAAACCGTTCATCGGATTAGGCAAATCAGATTTTTTTAGCCGTGGGAGAAATAAAGTGCAATTTCATGACGATATGATTGCGGCAATCGGAAATACGCCTTTAATTAAGCTAAAAAAGGTTTCTGAGGAGACCGGCTGCACGATTTTGGGCAAAGCCGAGTTTATGAACCCTGGCCAATCTGTTAAAGACCGAGCTGCCCTTTTCATTATTCGCGATGCAGAAGCCAAAGGCCTCCTGAAGGAAGGCGGCACGATTGTCGAGGGCACGGCAGGTAATACAGGCATCGGCATCGCTTTGGTCGCCAATGCGCTTGGCTATAAATCAGTGATTGTCATTCCTGAAACGCAAAGCCAGGAGAAAAAAGACATGCTGCGCTTGGCTGGGGCTGAATTAATTGAAGTGCCTGCCGTGCCTTATGCTGATGACAATAATTACATCAAATATTCAGGCCGACTGGCCGCTGAATTGGCCGAAAAAAACGAAAATGGCGCGGTTTGGGCCAATCAGTTCGACAATCTCGCCAACCGGCAAGCGCATATTGAAACCACCGGGCCAGAAATTTGGCGTCAAACCGACGGCAAGGTAGATGGCTTTACTTGCGCCATTGGCACGGGCGGCACTTTGGCCGGCACGGGGCTATATCTGAAACAGCAAAACAGCAAGGTTTGCATCGCTGCGGCCGACCCTATGGGCGCAAACATGTATCACTGGTTTAAAAACGGTGAGTTAAAATCTGAGGGCACATCAATCACTGAGGGTATCGGGCAAGGCCGCGTTACTGCCAATATTGAAGGCGCGCCGATTGAAGATGCTTACCAAATTGACGATGCCGAAGCGCTACCGATTGTTTTCGACCTTTTGAAGGATGAAGGCCTGTGTCTCGGCGGATCAAGCGGGATCAATATAGCCGGTGCCATGCGTATGGCAGCTGATTTGGGGCCTGGGCATACCATTGTGACCATTCTTTGCGACTACGGAACGCGCTATCAATCGAAATTGTTCAACCCTGCGTTTTTAAGGGAGAAGGGTCTGCCCTGTCCCGACTGGCTGTAATGACGAGACTGCAAACCATTGTCACCCATCTCGCTATGGAGGCGCCCTTGCCTGTCGCGTCTGACAATGTAATCTGGCCTGAAGATATAAGGTTCGAACGCGAGCCGAACATTTCGCTTGAAAACTACCGCAAGCTCTATGACATGGTTGGGCGACGCTGGCATTGGGTCAATCGTCGTCGCCTCGATGACCGCCAATTGGCAGCTCTTATTCATCATCCGGCCACCGAGATTTTTGTTTTGAGACGCAGCGGCGATGCTATCGGTTATGTGGAGTTGAATTTCCGCCTTTTCCCGCAAGTCGAGATTGTATTCTTCGGGCTGATTGAAAGCGAAATCGGTAATGGCCTCGGCCCGAATATGATGAAGCGGAGCATGCAAATCATCAAAGAGCGCAATCCTAAAAAGGTCATAATCCAGACCTGCACACTCGACCATCCAGCGGCGTTGAAACTTTATCAACGCTCAGGTTTTGCTGCCTATAAGCGCAAGCAAGTGGAGATCATTGACGATTAGTGCGTCAACACTTGGCTAAGAAACAGCTTGGTGCGTTCGTTTTCAGGATTGGAGAAAAACGTTTGCGGCGCATTTTCTTCGACAATCTCACCCTCATCCATGAATATCACGCGGTCCGCAACCTGTCGGGCAAAGCCCATTTCATGCGTCACGCACAGCATGGTGATGCCTTCATTGGCCAATTCCACCATCACGTCCAGCACTTCCTTAATCATTTCCGGGTCAAGCGCCGAGGTTGGTTCATCGAACAGCATGATACGCGGGTTCATGCAAAGCGCGCGCGCAATGGCGACGCGCTGCTGCTGACCCCCCGATAGCTGGCCGGGATATTTGTCCGCTTGGTCGGGAATACGCACGCGTTCCAATAATTCACGCGCCAATTTCTCGGCCTCGGCTTGCGATTTTTGCTGCACCCAAATCGGTGACAAAGTGCAGTTTTCCAGCACCGTCATATGCGGAAACAAATTAAATTGCTGAAACACCATGCCGACATTGGAACGAATTTCCTCAAGGTTCTTCAGCGAGCCGTCCAACGTCAAGCCTTCCACCTCAATTTCGCCCTCTTGATGCGCCTCGAGCCGATTGATACAGCGAATAAGCGTTGACTTACCGCTGCCTGACGGCCCGCAAATGACAATCTTTTCACCCGCCGCCACATTCAAATCAATGTCTCGCAGCACATGAAAATTGCCGAACCATTTGTTCATTTTATTGATGCGGATGACGGGGTCACTCATGAGCTTGTCCTGTCGGTTGAGAGATGGTTTTCCATAAAGATTGAATAGCGCGACATGGCAAAACAGAAAAGCCAGAACACAGCACCGGCAAACACATAGCCTGTGATATGAGTTTCCGGCGTCGCCCAGCTGGCATCGGTAAAGTGCAATTGCACAATACCCAGCAAATCAAACAGCCCGACAATCAACACCAAAGTCGTGTCCTTAAACAGGCCGATAAATGTGTTCACAATGCCGGGAATGACCAGCTTGAGCGCTTGCGGTAAAATGATGAGGCGGGTGGTTTTCCAATAGCCGAGGCCGAGCGCCGCTGCTGCCTCATATTGCCCTTTCGGAATGGCTTGCAGCCCGCCGCGCACCACTTCCGCCATATAAGCCGATGAGAACAGCGCGACGCCAATGAGGCAGCGCACCAGCTTGTCGAAATTGACACCATCAGGCAGAAACAGCGGCAGCATGACGCTGGCCATAAACAAGACGGTAATCAGCGGCACACCACGAAATATCTCGATGAAACCGATGCATAATGCCCGCACAATCGGTAAATCCGAGCGCCGCCCCAAAGCTAGCAAGATGCCGAGCGGCAGCGACGCGACAATGCCTGTAATGGCAACAACCAATGTCACCAACAAACCGCCCCAATCGGTTGTATCGACCGTAGCCAGCCCCAACATGCCGCCATTCAACATGATGAAAGCGAATATCGGATAAAAGCCGAGCAGATAAACCATATTGGCTCGCTTAAAGCCAACATTCGGCATTAACATGGGTATCAGTCCGATAAGACCGGAGAGAAACACCAAATCGACACGCCAGCGTTCCGCACCGGGATAGCGGCCATAGATGAACTGGCCGAATTTTGCTTCGATAAATGGCCAGCATGCGCCCTGAACCTCTTTCAGGCAGGCGGTGCGGTCGTCGCCGGTAAAGCTGGCATCGATAATGGCCCATCCGAATATCACTTCGATGACATAAACAACCAGCGTGAATGCCAAAAGCGTCAGTGCCGTATCCAGCTTGGTGGCAAAAAGATTGGCGCGCGCCCATGCAACAAACCCCACCGTATTCGATGGCGCTGGGCGCGGGGCTGTCGGAGTCCAACTGCTCATGACTTGTGCCCCACAACCGCAATGCGCGCATTATATCGGTTCATGGCAAAAGAAGTGAGCAAGCTCAACGTCAGATAAATCATCATGGTAATGAATATGATTTCCACGGCTTGGCCGACCTGCGTAAGCGTGGTGCCTGCAAACACCGAAACAATATCGGGATAGGCAATGGCGACCGCCAAAGATGAATTTTTGGTCAGATTGAGATATTGGCTGGTCAGCGGCGGAATGATGACGCGCAGCGCTTGCGGAATAACCACCAGCCGCAACGCCGTATTATCAGGCAGACCAAGCGCCGCGGCCGCTTCGCGCTGACCTTTTGCGACTGATTGTATGCCGGCGCGGACAATCTCGGCGATAAACGCCGCCGTGTAGAGGCTGAGCGCTAAAAGCAGTGCGACAAATTCAGGAATAACGGTGATGCCGCCGCGAAAGTTAAAACCTTTAAAGGCTGGAATATCAAAGCTGAACGGCACGCCGCCCAATAGTGCTGCGAAAGCCAGCGATGCCATAGCAATCATCGCCAACGGTCGCCATATGGATTGCGCCGTGCCATCAGCCAAACGCAAAAATTGGGCGCGGCGGCGCAACCAAAAATATGCCACGCCACTGACCGCCAGAGCCGCGCCATACCACCACGCGGCGGCGGTCATTTCCAAAGCCGGAGCAACAATGCCGCGATTGCTCAAAAACACTGCATCACCAAGCGACACGGCCTCGCGCGGGCTGGGCAAATTACGCAATACGCCGAAATACCAAAACATGATTTGCAACAGCAGGGGCACATTTCGGAAAATTTCCACATAGATCATCGCCGTTTTATTGACTAACCAATTTCTCGACAGGCGCGCCACGCCAAGCACGAAGCCGAGAACCGTCGCCAAACCAATGCCAAGTACTGACACCACAAGCGTGTTCAAAAGCCCAACCGTCAGCACCCGCGCAAAACTGCTATCTTCGGAATACTCAATCAGCGTTTGGTTAATGCCGAAGCCGGCGCGCTCGGACAAAAAGCTGAAGCCGGAATTAATGTTCTGCCGCTCCAAATTGCTCTGCACATTAGCGACCAGCCAGACCATCGCCAGCACCAGCGCACCCAGCACCAGCGCCTGCAAAAGCACATCACGGTGCAGCAGTTTTGACATCAGCGTTTTGATGGTCAGCTCCTAGCGAATGGGTGGCGCATATTGCAAACCGCCATCGGTCCACAGCGCATTGTAACCGCGCTTAATGCCGAGCGGTGTATTGATGCCAACATTGCGTTCAAAAATTTCACCATAATTACCGACCTGNTTGACCGCTTGAAAGGCCCANTCNGCCGGAATNCCAAGATTGGCCCCAAACGTGCCGTCTTTGCCAAGCAAGCGCTTGATTGACGGATTGNCGGAGTTGCNTAGCGTTNAAATATTTTTTGAGGTCACNCCCANTTCTTCCGCCGCAACCGTGGCGTAATGTACCCANGCGATAATATCGCCCCAGACATTATCACCCTGCCGCACGGCCGGGCCTAACGGTTCTTTGGAAATGATTTCCGGCAAAACAATATGCGCTTTCGGGTCAGTAAGTTTGAGGCGCTGCGCGTAAAGCGCTGAATGGTCAGTGGTGTAAGCGTCGCAGCGCCCTGAATTATAGGCGGCAACGGCTTCATCGGCTTTTTCAAAAGCCACAATCTCATATTGCATATTATTGGCGCGGAAATAATCCGCCGCATTCAACTCAGTCGTCGTCCCCTGATTGGTGCACAGCGTCGCGCCATCAAGCTCGGTCGAGCTGGTTACGCCCAAATCCGCGCGCACCATAAAGCCCTGCCCGTCGTAATAATTGACGGCGCGGAAATCGACTCCCAAAGCGGTATCGCGATGCATCGACCAGGTCGTGTTGCGGGCGATAATGTCAACCTCGCCCGACTGAATGGCGGTAAAGCGTTCTTTCGCCGATAGCGGTGTAAACTTGACCTTGCCGGCATCACCGAAAATGGCGGCGGCCACGGCTTTGCAGAAATCGACATCAATGCCGGTCCAATTGCCCTTATCATCGGGGTTTGAAAAGCCGGGCAGGCCTTGCGACACGCCGCATTGAACATGGCCGCGATTCTTCACAACGTCCAATGTACTACCGGCTGCGCTTGCCCAAATGGGGGCCAGCGCCAAAAGCAATGATGACACGGCACCAAAAGCCAAGCGTTTGATTTGCATATCCAACCTCATTAGCGAATAATGACGGAACTCTATCATTTCTGAGCGGAAAGAAAACAGGTGAAAGACGAAACAAAAATTGTTGTCAGTGGCCGAGACCCAAAAGACCATGCTGGTGCCGTTAACACGCCTGTCTATCGCGCTTCGACCATCATCTACCCATCGCTTGCCGCCATTCGCGGCACAGAGAAAATTCCCTATACTTATGGCCGACGCGGCACGCCAACAACCAGCGCGCTGCAAGACGCCATAAATGTGCTTGAAGGCGCAGACGGCACCATGCTGACCCCGTCGGGCGCTGCCGCCGTGTCGCTAGCCATTATGACTGGAGTTTCTGCGGGCGCGCATTTGCTGATGGTAGATAGCGCCTATCAGCCGACACGCAAATTATGCGATCAATTATTGAGCGATTATAGTGTTGAGACAGAATATTACGACCCACTCATCGGCGGCGACATTGCCAATCTCATTCGCGACAATACGGCGATGATTTTTATGGAAAGCCCGGGTTCGCAAACCTTTGAAGTGCAAGATGTGCCGACCATTGTCGCGGCGGCGCAAAAAGCCGGCGTCAAAACCGCCATTGATAATACATGGGCCACTCCGCTCAATTTCCGACCGCTCGATTTCGGTGTCGATTTTTCAATTCTTGCCGCTACCAAATATGTTGTCGGCCATGCCGATGCCTTGCTCGGCACGGTCGCCGCCAAAGGTGAAAACCTCATCAAATTGGAACGCGTTCACGGCAATATCGGCTTTAGCGTCGGCCCTGACGATGTGTTCCTCGCCCTGCGCGGCTTGCGTACCATGCCGACCCGCATGAAGCAGCATCAGCAAGCGGCGCTTAATATTGCTGCTTGGCTTGAAGGCATGAGTTTCGTTCGCAAAGTCTTTTACCCCGCTCTGCCCGGCGCGCCGGGCCATGATTTATGGCAACGCGATTTCAGCGGCGCGGGCGGCCTGTTTTCTGTGGAGCTTGACCCGTGTAGCGAAGAGCAATTGGCCGCCATGCTCGACAATATGCGCCTATTTGGCATGGGCTATAGCTGGGGTGGGTTCGAAAGCCTGATTGTGCCGTGCAAAATCGTGCGCACCGCCAAGCCATTTAAAACTGATGGGCAAATGCTCCGCCTCAATATCGGGCTAGAACATGTCGATGATTTGAAAGCCGATTTAAACGACGGCTTCGCTCGGGCCGGATATGAGGTTTAAAAAGCGTTAGGCACGAAATTATCGGCCAAATCTTCGGCTTCAACAATTTGGTCAACCGTCATATTAGCGGCCATTTCTTCGAGCGCTTTATTTGCAAAGGGGGCGAAACCCTGATCGCGTGACAGCAAGTAGAATTTATAAGCCTCAACCTTGTCCATCTGAATGCCCTCGCCGGTTTCCAACATGGCAGCGACATTAAACATGGCGGCAGGCATACCCATTTTTGCGGCGCGCAGATAGAGCTTGGCCGCCTTCTTTCGGTCTTTGGCGACGCCGGTGCCGTAATCATAGAAGGAAGCCAAATCGGTAATGGCGCGTGCGTCATTGCCCTTGGCCGCCTGTTGCAAATACTGGAAAGCCACTTTTAAATCGCGTTTGACGATTTTAGCGTCGAAATATTCTTCGCTGAGCCGATAGGCCGAACCGGCATCACCCGCGGCGGCGGCTTTCTTCCAATATTCAATGGCTTCGAGATAAAGGCCGCGCTGATAAATGTCGAGGCCTTCACGCTCACTATATGCAGAAGCATGATCGGCTACACCGATAGAAAGAGCGGCAATCAGAGAAAAAATCCGAAATGTTTTGATCATTGGCTCACCCTGCCTTTAAACCATGGCAAAATTTAGACTAATTCGATATATCCTACTTATCCGTTAAACAGGTTTTAGTAAACCGCTCGAAAGGAACGCACCTTGCTGTTAGGCATGATTTGCAATCGTAAAAAGCATCTCGTCGATGAGTTGCAGTCGGTAACACATATGTATCTTGAGGGCGTTGCCGCTTATATGAATGTGCAGCCGGTGCTCATCCCCTGCCCGATGGAAAACGGCACATTTGACGCGGCGTCCATAATGCAACGGGTGGACGGCATTTTGCTGCCAGGCAGCACCAGCAATGTGCACCCGTCGCGTTATGGTATGAAAGAAACCGAGGCGCACAAGCCATTTGATTTGGCACGCGATGAGGCGGCATTCCAAATCATTGATCAGGCAATCGCCCTTAATATTCCGCTTCTCGCCATTTGTCGCGGTTTTCAGGAATTAAATGTCGCATGCGGCGGTTCGTTGAACCCGACCTTGCATGAGCTTGATGGACGGCTTGACCACCGCATGCCCGAGAGCGACGAAAAAGACGTCAAATTCGGCACGCAGCATCGCGTTGATTTTAACGATAATGGCTATCTGCGAAAATTACTGAAAACCGAAAACGCGCAGGTAAATTCGCTACACTGGCAAGCAGTTGACCGTTTAGGCGACAATCTTTCCATTGAGGCCACCGCCGAGGACGGCACGATTGAGGCTGTCCGACACACCAAAGCAACATATTGCGTCGGCGTGCAATGGCACCCTGAATATCAGGCCGGCGAAAACATTGTCTCAGCGCCCCTATTTGCCGATTTTGAACGCGCCATGAAAGACTTTGCTAATGGCTGATCTGATAATCGCGGCAGGAGCCAAAGCGCTGGCCCATATCCGCAAACATGGCCTGTCACCAGACGATATTAGCGCGATATTTGGCGCTTCCGGCGCAGCCAAATGGCTGGCCATTGCCGGTCTTGACCATAAAGTATTCGCACAATTCATGACGCAGCGCACAGACAAAACGCCGGTTGACTTATTCGGCACCTCGGTCGGTGCCTTTAAGCTGGCCGGTGCAGCACGTGCTGATGCTAACATAACGCTGAAAGTGATGGCTGATGCCTATATTGCGCAAAGCTATGAGGGGCCAATCAACCTTCAAAGCATTGATGCGCAGACCGATATTGTGCTGAAAAAGTCAATGTCACACGACCACAATGGCGACATGGCCAAGGGCGTCGCCGAAATCTTTGCCAATGAAAAATATCAGTTGCATATCGGCACGGTGCGCTGTCATGGCGGCCTGAATGCCAAGGTCTGGCGGCAAAGCTTAGCCCTTGCGCGCGCTGGTATTTTCTCAACCTTTACCGACCGTCACCTTATCGGACTGACCGAGCGCACTATTTTTTCAGACCCGCGCAGTGATATTCACTTCTCTGCACGCGACAGCTTTGCGGTGCGCCATGCCGCGCTGACACCGCAGAATTTCCTCAAGGTTTTGCGCGCATCGGGGGCGATACCTGTTTACATGGCACCGGTGCATCTCGAAGAAGACCCGGAGCATATTTATCATGATGGCGGCATGCTGGATTATCATCCCGTGCCGTCCAACTTCTGGCCGGAAAATGAAGGTCTGGTTTTGTATCCACACTTCTATGACCATTTCAAATTGCGCTGGTTTGACAAGTTCTACCCATGGCGCAAAGTACCAGCGCATAACCTAGATAATGTCATCATGCTTGCGCCTAGCCGCTATTGGGTGAAAGCCCTACCCGACGGCAAAATTCCCTCGCGGCAAGATTTTCCGAAATACCGCAAGAATGAAGCCGAACGATTTGAAAAATGGCACGAGGTTGTGCGCCGCAGCCATGCGCTTGGCGAAGAATTTGTCGACGCTTGCCAAAGCGGAAAAATCAGCGACTTGGTGCAGCCGCTTTAATCGAGCTCGCGCACAGCACCGCGATCGGCACTGGTTGCAAAAGCGGCATAGGCTTTCAAGGCTTTCGACACAGCACGCTCCCGTTTCTTGGCTGGTTTCCAGCCTTTTTTATCCATGGCTGTGCGCCGCTCATCCAACACATCGTCAGCGACATCAAGCTTGATTGAACGCTCGGGGATTGAAATGACAATTTTGTCGCCATCTTCAACCAAGCCGATGAGCCCACCATTGGCTGCTTCCGGCGAAACATGGCCAATCGACAGGCCGGATGTGCCGCCGGAAAAACGCCCATCGGTCACCAAAGCGCAAACCTTATCGAGTTGCTTCGACTTCAGATAGCTGGTCGGATAGAGCATTTCCTGCATGCCCGGCCCGCCTCTCGGCCCTTCATATCGAATAACAACGACATCGCCCCGCTTAATATTGTCATTGGCCATAATCGCATCGACAGCCGCATCTTGGCTTTCAAACACCCGCGCCGAGCCGGTGAATTCATAGCATTCTTCGGCCACGGCGGCGGTTTTTACAATGCAGCCGTTTTCAGCCAAATTGCCATACAGCACGGCCAAACCACCATCTGTGCTAAAGGCGTTTTCGGCATCGCGAATGACACCATTTTTGCGGTCATCATCAACATCGTCATAACGACGGTTTTGGCTGAATGCGGTTTGCGTCGGCACGCCGCCTGGAGCAGCACGATAAAATTCCAACACTTCAGTATCGACATTGCCTGCAATGTCATATTTAGCAATCGCTTCGCCAATGGTTTTCGAATGCACGGTCGGCTGGTCGTCATGCAGCAGTCCGGCGCGCGACAGCGAACCGAGCAGCCCCATAATACCGCCGGCGCGGTGCACATCTTCCATATGCACATTCGGCACAGCGGGTGCAACCTTGCTGAGCACCGGCACTTTGCGCGACATGCGATCAATGTCCTTCATGGTGAAATCAACCTCCGCCTCATGCGCAGCGGCGAGCAAATGGAGCACCGTATTGGTCGACCCACCCATCGCGATATCTAGCGCAATAGCGTTTTCAAAACCCTTGTAATTGGCCATAGAACGCGGCAATACGCTCGTATCTTCGCCTTCATAATAGCGCTGACACAACTCAACCACCAAATGACCGGCCCGCTTAAACAGCGCCTCGCGGTCGGCATGGGTAGCCAACACCGAGCCATTGCCCGGCAATGACAAGCCGATGGCTTCAGTCAAACAATTCATTGAATTAGCCGTAAACATGCCCGAGCACGAGCCGCAAGTTGGGCATGCCGAGCGTTCGATTACGTCAACCTGCTCGTCTGTATAGCTGTCATCGGCAGCGACAACCATTGCATCAACCAAATCAACGGCACGCTCCTTATCCTCCCAAACCACTTTGCCCGCTTCCATCGGCCCGCCTGAGACGAAAACTGCAGGAATATTGAGACGCAATGCGCCCATCAACATACCGGGAGTAATCTTGTCGCAATTGGAGATGCATACAAGCGCATCAGCGCAATGTGCGTTGGCCATGTATTCAACGCTATCTGCAATAATTTCACGCGACGGTAGCGAATACAGCATGCCGTCATGCCCCATTGCAATTCCGTCATCGACGGCGATGGTGTTAAACTCCTTGGCAACGCCGCCGGCCGCTTCAATTTCGCGGGCAACAAGCTGTCCCAAATCTTTCAGATGAACATGGCCCGGCACAAATTGGGTGAAACTGTTGACCACTGCCACAATTGGCTTGCCGAAATCGCTATCACCCATGCCGGTAGCGCGCCAAAGGCCGCGCGCGCCGGCCATATTGCGCCCATGGGTCGAAGTTCTGCTTCTCAGTTTCGGCATCTTTTCACCTAACTCAATTATTCGGCTTGTCTTACCGCGTTTACTCATCAAGGGCAAACCACTTGGCGTAACAATCAAGCGCGCTTTTAACATTCCAAAATGCCGCATGCCGATTTTTTGACATTTTTCAGCGCAGCACCATTTCTTCCCAAACAACAGTGGAGTGCGTTATGCGTAAAATCACATCGATTGCGGCAGCCTTAATGCTGTCGGCCTGTTCAACAAACTACGGCATGTATAAAAAAGGCGATGATGAGCATGGCCAATATGGCTATGTCTCGACCTATCTGGCGATTGCGGCAGCGGCCATCATCATCTCAAGTGGCGGTGGCAGTGGCGGCGGCGACGGCAGCAGCAGCGGCTACTAATCCTTACTTGGTGACCCCGGTAGGACTTGAACCTACAACCTCAAGATTAGAAGTCTCGCGCTCTATCCAGTTGAGCTACGGGGCCGTTGTGAAACAACATAAAAGGCTTTTGCCTTCATGTCACCGCTAAGCGTGGCGTTGCATTGCTTTTGGGTGCACACGGCACGCCTTGCCATAGATAAAGGCCAAAAACACTGCCAAATCGTTTACCAACATTGACCATTAAACCTTAATTAATGGAATGACCGTCCAGATTGCATTAAATACGGATTTATGAAGATGAGAGTTTGGTAATGAGAGCCATCATTTCCGGTGCTGGCATCGGCGGATTGACCGCCGCCTTGTGCTTCTTGCATCACGGTGCAGAAGTAACGGTGTTAGAGCGCGCGCCTGAATTGGGCGAAGTTGGCGCCGGAATTCAACTGCCCCCCAATGCTATGAAAGTTTTCCAAACTTTAGGGTTTGAAGATGCGCTGGTCGATATTGCTTTTCGACCCGAAGCGTTGGAAGCGCGCATGGGGCGGTCGGGGCTAGAACTGTTCAATATTCCGGTGGCAAATGCCGCCATTAAACGTTGGGGAGCGCCCTATCTGCATATTTACCGGGCTGATTACATCGCCTTATTGCATAACGCCCTGCGCGCAAAAAGACCTGATGCAGTTCAACTGGGGACGGAAATTATTGGCTACGAACAAACCACCAATGCCATCCACGCGCAGCTTGCCGACGGCAGTCATATCACCGGGGATGTGCTGATTGGCAGCGACGGCATTCACTCGCGAATACGCACGACGATGGTAGGCGACGACACACCTGTCTTTACCGGCAATGTTGCATGGCGCGCTGTGGTACCGACGGAAAAACTGGGCGATCTTGCGCCCCGCCCGACCGCCTGCGTTTGGATGGGCCCGGGCAAGCATTGCGTAACCTATAGACTACGGCGGGGCGCGCTTACCAATTTTGTCGGCGTGGTTGAACGTGATGACTGGACAATTGAGTCTTGGAGTGAGCGCGGCGCTAAGGCGGAAGCCTTAGCCGATTTTGACGGCTGGCACCCGACAATCACACACATTTTAAACGAAGCAGAAGAACTGTATCGTTGGGCCTTATTTGACCGTGCACCTTTAAGCAAATGGACCGACGGTCGGGTTGCACTGATGGGTGACGCGGCACATCCCATGTTGCCGTTCATGGCGCAAGGTGCAGCAATGGCTGTCGAAGATGCGTGGACACTCGCGCAGCAGCTTGCATTAACGGAAAATGCGCCGCGCGCGCTGCAAGATTATCAAGCCCTGCGTCAGGCGCGCGCGTCTCATGTGCAAGCTCTGTCGCGGGCCAACGCCAAAACCTTCCACAAGCGCACTCGGCTGAGCCAGCTTGGGACTTATGGCCCACTTTGGCTGGCCGGAAAAATAGTGCCTACATCCATCCATGCGCGTCAAGATTGGCTTTATGGCCACGATGTGACCGCTTGATGCCGGTGCCGCCACTTTCGAGCAAAGTTTTTGCTACATGCCGATAAGGTCGGCACGGTTAACGGTGTTTTGGAATAAGCGGGCTGAGGCGGCATCAACCATCACTCCTTTATGGCCTACCGAGCCGAGCCCTTCGGCCGCAGCTTTTTCATAAACGGCGATAACCTCTCGGGCGAAATCGACATCTTCTTGGCTCGGTGAAAAGACTTCCAGTGCCGGTTCAATTTGGCTGGGGTGAATAGCCCATTTGCCGACCATGCCAAGCGTCAAAGCGCGTCGGCATTCAACGCGGTAGACTGTATCGTTTTTGAAGTCAACAAATGGCCCATCAACCGCATCCAGCCCTGCGGCGCGCGCCGCAATCGTCATATGATACCTTGGATAATGAAAAATATCGCCGGGGTAGCCCTCAGATAGGCCAATATTTTCCATGACTAATCCTTGACTGGCAGCATAGTCGCCCATGCCGAAAATCATGCATTCCAGCCTTTCGCAGCTATTGGCTATCTCGGCGACATTCTGCATCGCCTCAACTTCTTCAATCAGAACCTCAAGGCCGATTTTCCGCTCAAGCCCCAACTTCATTTCCATTTGCGACAAAAGCTTATCGGCAAATTGCACATCTGAGGCATTAAGCGGCTTCGGCAACATTATTGTGTCGACATTTTTTCCAGCTTTTTCGACAATGGTGATGATATCTTCGTAACACCATTCAGTTCCAACATCATTGACCCGCACACAGCGTACCTTATTGCCCCAATCAAGATTATTGAGCGCGTCTGCTATGGTATCGCGCGCGCGCGCTTTGGAAGATGGAGCAACCGCATCTTCCAAATCGCAGAACACATGGTCGGCAGCAGAAGAAGCCGCTTTGATCAGCATTTTTTCACTTACACCGGGAACGGCAAGTTGAGTGCGGCGTAGACGCATGGGTTTTTGACTCATAGTGACCTCCCCAGTCGAAAAGCGTACATCATCTGCTGCACTTAGAAGCTAAATCTTTTCAACTCTGTCATGGCGAAAATTGTCAGAATAAGACTTGGACAGACGCTTACGCTTTTGCGGCTTATTAACTCGCACGACAAGCCCTTGCGCAGCTGCATAGGTTTGCGCCTCTTCCAGCGTGTCGAACCTCAACTTCACTTGATTGGCCGTGCCGTCAATCGAATTCCAACCCGTGTAAGCATCTTTGCGGCGAGCGCCTTCGGCGACAAATTCCAGTATCCAATAGCGGGATTTGGCAGTGCCCGATGACATTGCCGACTTGGCCGGTTGATAAATTTTCGCATTCATAACGATTTTTTACCCGCTTCACCCCCTACGTTTCAAGCCCATCATTGAACGATTGGTGTATGGATTAATAATCAACTGCGCAGCGCCTTCCCCAACACAGGCCATACAGTGATAGTATAAACTCGCTGGACCCTTGAGCTTCCAAAGGTCAAGCTTTTACTGATAATAGATGCATAGACACTTCCCCCTAAATTGGTTTAATGATTAAGGCGTTTCTAGTTAGCACTCGACAAATCGTGCTCTTTACTATTCCGATGCAAGCAATTTATTTCTTTCAGGCGCAAATCGCCAAACTGCTTCTCACCATTTACAAAATGGCAGGTCTGCGCGTCGGCTCGTGGCTTGGCGGTCTTTTGGGCAAAATGCTTGGCAAATTCGCCCGTGAAAGACACATTGCAGCCCATAATTTAAGCATGGCGCTACCGCATCTTTCAGAGGCCGAGCAAAAACGCATTTTGAACCAATGCTGGACGCAGTTGGGACGCGTGATCGGAGAATTTCCGCATATGGCGCGCATTGCCCGTGAGGCAGAGGATCGCGTGCAAATTGAAGGGGCAGTGCATGCTGAAGAAGCCCTTCAAAACGGGGGGCCTGCAATATTTGTATCGGGCCATTTCGCGAATTGGGAGTTAATGATGCTCGGCATCCAACGCTTTGCAGGCAGAACAGGTTCACTGTATCGCCGCGCCAACAATCCTTTTATGGAAAAATGGATTATCGACCAGCGCAGTGCTTTTATGCCGGTGCAAATACCGAAAGGTTCGGACGGCGCGCGCGTGATGATTGACCTGCTCAAACATGACACTTCGCTTGGTGTTTTGGTAGATCAAAAATTGGGACGCGGCGATCCGATTGAGTTTTTTGGGCGCGCCACGAAAGCCCCGTCAGCTCCAATCAAGTTGGCCAGACGTTTTAATATTCCTGTTATTCCCACGGTGATAAGACGGCGGAAAAACGGGCCAGATAAAGTGCATTTCGTGCAACATTTTTTTCCCGCCATTCACGTTTCGAGAACCGAAAATATGCGGCTAGATATCGATAATGCAATGCGACAAGTCTATGACTTGTTAGAACAATGGATTACTGAACGCCCCGAAGAATGGTTCTGGCAACATAACCGTTGGAAATAAGGGCCTTTAGCGGCGACGCTGCATGCTTTTACGCCGAATGGAATCAGGTTCACGACTAAGCGAGTCCCAGCACAGGCCAGTTGACGTAACATATTCCAGCGCAATTTTCGGCTGTAAATCGAATGTATATGTGCCCGATTCATCAATAGTCAAAACGCCTTCGCGCTTCGGCTGGCCTTCAAGGTCGAGTGACAAAACATATTTAGTGTCGAGGCTTTCGAAAATATTGCCCGCTTCTTTGCGCGCGTAAAACTTACCCTTCATTTTAATCCAAGCATTGTCGAAAAAACGCTTTTCAAAGTTTGGATGAGGAATGCCCAAATAGCTAATTAGGAACTGCCCGTCTTCGCGCGACAAAACAACGAAATCGTATAGTGACTGCCCACTATTCCAGTCAAACTCTCCGTCTGAACAAAACGTTACCTTGTCGGCATTGAAAACTGAGGCTTGAGCAAATGCGTATGGAACCACAAATGCAGAGACGACAAGCAAAGTAGCGGACTTAATGACACGACCTAAATTCATGGGCGGAAACTATCAGATAAACTGCCAAGTGCAATGCGGCAATTGCAACAAATTCAAGAAACTTTGGGTTGCGGTTTTTCGGCAAAATGTCATGCTCATTCATCAACTGAGGAGGAGGTCATCATGTCAGTAATGGTTACGGCTGAGTTTAAATTGAAACCAGAATCTGCGGAGGCAGTAATACAAACGATGATAGATATTTTACCTGATACTCGTGCGTACGACGGGTGCGAGAGTGTCAAAAGCTATTATGAACCAGAAACACACTCGCTGCTGCTCATTGAGATATGGGAAAGCTCGGAACATCAACAAAAGTATTTAGGATGGCGTGTCGAGACAGGTTTGGTTGAAAAAGTTGGCGAAATGCTTTCTGCAGCGCCAGAATTCCGCACTTTCGAGATACGAGACGATATTTAACGGCGCTTCATGGCCTCGGCCTGTTGCAACAAACGCAGCATATTGCCGCTCCAAATCTTTTCGATGGTTTGCGGGCTGATGTCGGCTTTTTGCAAAGCGGCTGTTATTTTCGGCAGGTCAGACACATCTTGCAGGCCGTTCACGCCGCCGCCGCCATCCCAATCAAGGCCGATGCCAACATGGTCGGGGCCCATTAATTCCAGCGAGTGAAATATATGGTCCATTACATCTGAAAACTCGGCATAATCAGGCGGATATTTTTCGTCCAATGCGCGGCGGTCGGCAATGAATGCCTCATGGTTTTCGTGCATGCCGCCCGGCGCATTTTGATATTTGCGATACAGGTCGATAAATTCCGGGAGGCGTCGTGGGTCAGTATCCAAATCCCGCAAATAACCCGACAGAGAATTTATCTGGATAACTCCGCCCGACTGCGCCAGCTTCGTCAGAAGACTATCGGGCACATTACGCGGATGCTTATAGAGATGCGCCGCGCCGGAATGCGATAGAATAATCGGCGTTTCGGAAAGCTCAATCGCTTGTGCCAGAGCCTCATCATGGGCATGAGACATATCCACAATCATGCCTAACTGATTGGCCCGCTGTATGAGCTGCCTCCCCAACGGCGACAAGCCGCCCCACTTCTGCCCACCCTTATCGGTTGAACTGTCAGCAAATTGATTATTGCTTGAATGCACCAGACCGACCATACGCACACCGGCGGCATAAAACTCATCCAATAAATCAATATTGGTGCCGAGCGGATAGGCATTCTCAATACTTTTATAAACCACGCGCATGCCTGACGCAGCAATGCGCGCCGCATCCGCCGAATTAGTGGCCGGAGCAAAATCATTTCCCAACTTTTGCACCATGTCGTCAATTATCTGATTGCGCTGTCTGGCATGCGCCAATGCTTTGGCATATGCAGCTTTGGTCAGCGGCCCTTGCGCTGTGTAAATCACCCAAAAGCCGCCATCGAGACCACCCTCTTTCATGCGCGGCAAATCCACTTGCGCATAATCGGTCTGCCAGTCATGGCGACGACCTATATCAAAGCCCTTACGGTCGAGCACAAGCGGCGTGTCCAGATGGCTGTCTAATGTCAGCAAATCTTCATGGCTTTTACCGGTGTCGCAACCGACAAGCGCGGCGGCCAGACCACAGGTCATCACAACAAATATTATTTTCGCAGGCATGGAAACTCCTTTCGTTCAGACTATTGCCGCTTGGCAGCGTGCGCAAGCTATGGCATGGCTTGAGGTGGAGATTTTAATGAAGGCAACATCGCAGCGCCTCAGTTGGGGGCAAAAGATTAGTTACGGCAGCGGCGATTTTGCCTTCAACCTATATTGGCAGGGCATCAGCCTATATTTGTTTTACTTCTACACGGATGTGCTTGGCTTGCCCAATGCACTGGCCGGTATCATTTATGCCATCGGCTCGTTTTGGGATGCCGGCACCGACCCGATAATGGGCTATCTGGCAGACCGCACGCGGACGCGCTGGGGTCGCTATCGCCCCTATCTTCTCTTTGTCCCTATTCCTATGGCACTTGGTTATATAATGCTGCTCTGGCATCCGAGTGATATGTCCGTGACCTCGCTCGGCATTGTTGCGCTTATCGGACAGCTTATATTCCGCCTATTATTCACGATGGCCTCAACCCCCTATTCGGCGTTGATGGCGCGCATGACCAGCAATTCAGAAGACCGCGCAGGCATGGCCGGTGCGCGCATGTTGTTTGCTTATCTGGGCGCATTCTCCGTGGTCGTGCTGGCAGGTGGTTTGCTCGAAAATGCAGATAGTGATCGCGAGGCATTCATGTCGCTGGCCGTCATTTCGGGCATATTGGCGACCGCGATATTCTGGATTTGCTTCGCCATATGCCGCGAGCCACCCGACGATGACGCGCAAGCGCCGAATCTAACCATTAAACAAAGCCTTGTCTCATTGCGTCAAAACACCCCGTTTTTGGTCGTTTTTGCCGCCGTAGTGCTGATGACGACCGGCACCACTGTTATCGGCAAGACCATGATCTATTTTTTCGAATATCAAATGGGTAACCGCAATGGCGCACAAATTGCACTAATGGCCTTCGGGCTAACCGGATTATTGGTCATTCCCTTTTGGACATTTGTTACGCTGAAAACGTCAAAACGCCTCGTCTGGATGGTAGGCAGTTTCTTTCTCTCACTTGCGCTTTTGGGGTTTTTGGTCAATCCGGCCACCTCACAAAATATGGTAATATTGAACTATATCGCCATGAGCATCGGGGCTGGAGCTTTCGCCATAACATTTTGGGGCATGCTACCCGATACGGTGGAATATGGTGAGTGGAAAACTGGTCACCGTGTGGAGTCAATGGTCTTCGGCTTTGCGACTTTTGCGCAAAAATCTGCCGTTGCGCTCAGCGCCCTTATTCTCGGCGTGCTTCTCGATGTCATCGGCTATCAAGCTGGCATTGTGCAAAGCGAAGAAACGCTCAGCGGCCTTCGCATGATTATCGTTTTCGTGCCGCTAGCGGGGGTCGTCACATCTGTTGCGTGTATTTATTTCTACCCGCTATCGCCACAACGCCATGCCGATATTGTTGCCGAATTGCAGTCGCGGGCTTAGTAAATAAAGGGCAAATAGCGCGTCTTCACTTTTTCGGTATAGGCTACATAGCCGGGCAAGTCTTTGCACAGCGTAGCTTCTTCTACACCGATGCGATAAATCGTTGTGGCAATAAGAGAGATTGTTGCAAACAGCGTCGCCGCAATGCTGCCCAACCACAATGTAGTGCCGGCGGTGAACAGCAAAAAACCCAAATACATTGGGTGACGCACATGGCCGTAAATACCGCCATCGGCCAGTTTATGACCGGCCGCTTCCTGGATATGCACGGTCGGTGCCGCATATTCATTTTGCAGCATGGACATGACGATAATCACGAAACCGAACAGAAAAATCGCCATGCCAAATGCCTGAAACAGAGGCGAAGGCGCGGGAAGAAGCTGCCAGACAAAGACGTCTCGGGAAGCAAAGGAAACCGGCAAGAGCAAAGCCAGTGACATCAACGCTAGCGCCAGCCTGTCTTCCGGTGTCTGCGCCTCTCTGCCGGCACGCATTCGCGCTTCCAGCGCTGCCGGTCCCGCGACCAGCAAATAACTCGCGGATAAAAGAACCGCGCCGCCAAAGACCTGTAACCAGAGTATCGCTGCCGGAAAATCTGTCGTGCCAATCGGTAAAAAGGCTAAAGCAGCGAAAAAGCCGATTTGAAAACCGATGCCGATAAATGTTTTTACGACCAAACCCATGTTTTTGTTCCTGCTCGGCGAAGCTTGAACTCTCTTAATTCTTTTGGATTGCGCGCAAAGCGCCGCGTGCGCCAATAAAAAGAACAATCGGGCCGATAAATATGCTGGGCAACCCCGGCAAAAAACCGATAACACTCAACCAATCAGCAGCGCCGAAGACATTATCACCAAGGCTTAGCGCTCGATTTCCTGATCGATTTCCAATCCAGTAAAAGGCTGTGAACGTCCAGGCACAATAAATTAGGCCCCATGCAAAAAAGCCGGTCATTTTTTCGCTAATCTCAAGCTTTGGCAAAACCAAGGCAACAATGATCGTTAGCATGCCATTGGTTACGCCGCCACTATGCGCCCGCACCCAGCCGTCAGTTGTGCCGTACACACTGAATTCCATAAAATGCCCAGGCCAAATTTCTAGACCGCCCAGCATGTTGAACATCAACATGAAACCGGCCAATAGGCCAACTAAAGTGACCCACAAGCCATGTGCAATCATCAATTTTTGATATCTATCCATGCCCCCCCCTTAAGAAATTTATTCTGCTACTTGAATATTTTTGAACGGTATTGGCATGTCCGGATGCGCGGTATCTATGAGCGGTAAAGGTCCCTCAGCCGGCATGGCGGCATAGCCTTTTATCCATTGCTGCATCCATTCTGGGTCAATCTCATCACGTGCGTCGTGCCACGGCAAAAGCGCACGCAACAAAAACGGACCAACATTGTATATCATCGACGCCATTTCCTGCGTCAATTCCAGCCATGTGCTCGGCTTATGCAACACTCCGTCTTTTTTCAGGGCTACAATCATGGCTCGCAAACCATGGCCAACAACATGAAATGAACCGTGAAAAACGCCGATGAAACGGGGCAAATAACGACCTGAATAAGCCATAAAACAGTCAAGTGCGACGGTTTTATGCTCAGTTTCCTCAATCATATGCATCAACCAGAAAGAGGTGATATGCGGATCTGCATTTTTGAAAAGAAGAAGCCGCTTTTTAATCAACCAGCGAGTGAAGCCATTGGTCATGGTCTCAAATCCTGCTGCATAAGCAAGTCGCTTTTCAAGCGGCTCGGCAGTCAGCTTTCTCCAAGCTTTGTCCATATCAGCTTCAACATGCTTAAACTCGGAATAGCCATTTGCCGCCAGCAAATCATTAAGGCGACGGTGGCATTTATAGTGCTGACTCTCCTGACCGCAAAAAGCGCGAATATCGTTGCGCAACTCCTCGCTTTCAACGTGAATAACGGTTTCGCGGCCCGTCTTTACCAGAAAAGGCTCAAGATAGGGCATAGTCAACGATAGCCCGTTAAACATATGGCTCCTTACGCGTTTACCAGGAATCCAAACAGGGTCCAATTCATCTGGAAACTTAAAAGAGAAATCTCGGACGACTATTTCGTCAATTGATTTGGGTTTGTATTTAAACATAAATCCTCTTCGGAACTTCAACCGCAAACCGAGGCTGACAGCCTCTCGCAGGCGGGTCAACAGGAATTATTCTGACTGAGGAAATTTTTTAAACTCAGTCCCTATTCTATCTAAGCTAGCTGAATCAGAATTCCTCTGGTTCTGGGGCTGAAATACTCGAGTCTAATAGTTCTTTATGAATAAGAAACTTTAATATTGTCTCCTAAATCAGCAGACGGAACCTTTCCAAGGCGTTCTAATTGCACAAATACTTCTTCTAAAAATTCTTCTGGATCGATAATACCAGCCTCTGGTGAAAATACTCCACACTCTTTAATTCTTCTCTCACACATAAATTTTGTGCCGCAAGCTAATGGAACTCCAGTAGCAGCACCCATACCCACATCATATTGACTCCCGGGTTCAGTAGCCTCGCCCACCCAAGCAACACCCACAGAGGCATCTACCGAACCCTTAGAGCCTGTTGCAAGGCCATACATAACAGGTGGTGTTTCCGGGCTTTTTTCTCTCTTATTATCTTCTCTCCGGCCCTCGAACCAAGCCAAAAAGGCTGCCGCTCTTTCCTTGCCGACAATCCCCCAGTTCACCAACCCCAAAATTAACTTAAGTAAAATAGAATCGATATCTCCGCCGTGGGCCAGATTAATCGATTTGTTTAAGCTTGGATAATTATGCGGAAAAGTAACTGCCTCAGGATGGCCAAATATATACCCTTTAAACATTGATACTCCTGGGTAATAAATTGGAATGGGCTCAAGAGGCTTTACGAATTCAACTGCATCATTGCGGTAGATTTGCACTTTGCCAGTCATTTGCTCAATACCGTGGACCATTGCGGCACTAAGCCCCTTCTGTGAGGTTTCCTCTTCCGGTTTAGCTCCACCTAAGTCCCAGCCAGTAAAAACAGAAAAAACCTCATCAAGCTCTCGCATCGCAATCAAAGCCAACATATTGGAAATACCGGGGCTCGCGCCTAGCCCGATAATGGCAGTAATGCCGGCAGTCTTGGCTGCTTGGTCCAACTTAAGCATTTCGATTGTCGGCTCCCAGTCGTCACAGATATCTATGTAATTGCAACCTTCGCCAATTGCTGTTTGCAGTATTGGCACCCCGAAACGGTAAAATGGGCCGCATGTATTTACGACAATGTCCACATTTCGCATTGCTCGGCGCAAAGCCTCTGGGTCACTTACGTCTAGGCCAATGGCGCTTACCTTGCTATTCATTTCAGCCGCAAAACCAGCAGCGCTTTCTTCATTTAGGTCAGCCACAATAATTTCTTCTACCGTTTCAAAGCTCTGGATGAGCGAGACAGCATGTCGTCCCATGCCACCACTGCCACCGATTGCCAAAACTCTCATAAACATTACCCCCGTTCTATCCTATCCAGGGTAAACCCATCATTAATTGAGAGGCAATAAAAGATGTGCAGTGATAGTCGAATGGATACGCCGGAATTCCCTCGTAAATTTGAAGTTCTTATTCCGCGTAAGACGTATCCTGCTGGGCCGAACACAAACCGACATTTAATATCTGTTTTTGTTGGATATTTTTTCGCACCCGACATTCTTTTTTTATTTTGGAAGCAAAATAATTTCGTTAAAAAGGTTTCAGTTATATTTTTGAGGGGTCCAGCTGATGTTGGAACAAAAATTAACTGGCTCATGTGGGGCCATTATCCTCGGCGTTGATTTGGCGCATATGAGCAATGCTGATTTTAGCTTTGTGCTGTCAAAGCTTGAAGACAATGGTGTGCTATATTTCCCAGATCAAGATTTGGATATTGATAGCTTTCGAGCGCTGGGTCATCGCTTCGGCGAGTTGGAGAAACATCAAATTGTCGACGGCATGGAAGATTATCCAGAAGTAATAAAAGTGCATAAACCGGCCAGCGAATCCGCGTCTTTCGGCGTCGGCTGGCACAGCGATAACTCCTTCCAAAAAGAGCCGAGTATGGCCTCTATGCTATATGCCAAAATCGTACCCCCGTTTGGCGGCGACACAGTGTTTGCTAATCAAGTTCAAGCCTATGAAGGGCTATCAGCCAAAATGAAAGAATTGGTCGATGGCTTAAACGCCGTGCACTCAGCCAGCAGCGCATACCAAACTGAAGGCGCGAAGAAGAAATTTGCCAAAGAAACAGCTATTACCTATAGCTGGGGCGACTCGATTTTGAGCGAGGTGATACATCCGGTGGTGCGGGTTCACCAGCCAAGCGGCAAAAAGGCACTGTTCGTCAATGAAATGTTCACTTTGCGCTTTGAAGGGATGAGCCCAAGTGAAAGCCGCCCGATTTTGGACTATCTGACACATCATGCGACCCGTCCCGAATTTTGCTGCCGCCTGAAATGGCAGGCTAATGGTTTGGCAATTTGGGACAACGGCTTGGTACAACATTATGCGGTTGACGACTATCAGGCTTTTGAAAGGTTGATGTATCGCATCACTGTTAAGGGGCAAAAGCCAGTCGGCCTGAGATAGTTAGCGCCCCGCGCTTTCTGATTGATGACGGATACACAAAGAGAAGGACGCGCTACGCTTCGTCCAGTGCCGAGCAATGTGTGTGTTCCGTAGCACGATTAGCTGCTCGACTTTCTTGTTTATCCGGCAAAGCCGAGCTTATTTAGGTCAGTTCAAGAGCTAGCGTCCCTCTAATTGCTCTATTCTTTCGTCCAACGCATCGAATGAGAAATCTGCAATACTATCGGCGTTAATCCTATAACCAGTCTCAGCATATTCCGTTACTTGCCCAATTGTCAGCACGCGCCCCTCGACAATCAGAGGCTCGCCATAGGTGCGAATCCTCGTAGGCTGCTGGAGTGTAACGAAGATTGTCTGATTGACCGGCGGAGGAGGAACATGGATACATTGACCAGCGCTCGGTACCAACAAAAATTCGGTTGTCATGTTACCCTTATATTTCAAAGGCACCATATACCCAGGAAGCACAATTGGGAGTTCGTTTAATTCCGGGCGAATTTTGCGTTCCGCTTCGGCAATTTTACTTTGAAAACCGGGATCGACCCATAGCGAAGTCGCCATGTCTTCAGGAAAAAAATCGTAAAGTCCTTCGGGTAAGAGATGCGCCCAATCTGTTACATATTTGGGTGTTCCGGCATGGACCGAGGGTGAAATAACGCTACCAACAAGTAACCATAAAGCGAAGAAGATTACGGTCAATCTCATCAGCGCCTCACCATAATTCCATCATTAATACTATTGCGATACAGGCGCATCGCTGGAAAAATGTTAGCCAGTAAGGCAGTCGGCACAAGATACACAGCTAGGTATGCATCAGAAAGCATAAAGCCTTGATCAGACATAAGGCCGAATTGCACAGCCAAAATATCCTGAGCCACCAAACTAAGCCCGCCCGCAAAGACTACGCCTAAAAGAAGCGCTGAAATTGATATAAACAGTGCCTCTAGCATCAACATGAATACTAAAAGACGCGGCGCAGCCCCTAGGGCTCGTAAAATGGACATTTCGCGTCGACGATTGTCGGCGCTCAACACAGTCATAGCCACCATTGACAAGAGTACCAATCCAATAATTAGGATATTTATAGCGATGAACCCTCGGTCAACCAGACCAATAATTTGCCATATGCGCGACAGCGTAATGCCTGGGATGACTGCCATTAGGTTTTCGGCCTCATAGGCTGCAACTTCGCGCTGCACGTGAATAATGCTGCGTCGGTCTTTTAACCCAAAAAAAACGGCATCAATCCCACTTGGGCCATGCATATGTTCTGTGTCACTATCTGCGTCATCATGGTCGTCATGATGTTCATTTTCGTGATCATAGCTGTGTTTATGGCCTTCGAGGTGATGCTCTGCCTCTTTGTGCCGATCGTGTGCGTCAACGTGCTCTGGCTTCAAAGCAATCATCCTGCGACCTCCCCGCCAGCCTCGATGAATGGCTTCGCTAGCCTGGAGTGGGATAAATATTGCACGATCAAACGGTGTGTTAGTCCGCTGCAAAATTCTCTCCACCTCGAACGACAGGTCATCGTGGGCAGCACCATAGTCGCCAAGCCCATGCTGCAAAACCATGCGGTCGCCGACCGAGTAATTGAGACGTGCAGCGACGTCCGATCCAACGGCTAAGCCAAGCAACTTATTAAAGCGATAGCGCTTGTCGTCATCGGCCAATACATGAGCAAATATCGCGTCTGTTGTGCCGATCACCCGAAAACCTCTATGACTGTCGCCAAGCGACACCGGAACGTGCCAAGCCATCTCCGGCAAATCGGCAATATCTCGAACACTTTGCGCCGCCATCAAGCTATTTGTGCTGCCAATTCCGAAAACTGCATTTAGCAGCACTTGAATGTCAGATCCGCGTGCGGCAACCACCAAATCAACATTTGCAATAGTGTTCTCAAATCCATCTTTAGTCATCCGTTGAACATTCTGCACACTGATGAAGAGCGCTACCGCCGCCGCAAGCGCCAGAACGATTAGCGACAGGCTGAAGCGGCGGTCATGTAATGACCGCAGGAGCAAATTTAATGACAGACTATTCATAATTGCCCCTATTCTCGATGATGTCATCGACCATAAGGGTGTGGTCGAAGAGATTGGTGACGCGGGTGTCATGGCTAACGACGAGAAGCGTCTGTCGAGTAGTGTCGAGGCTCCCGATAAGCAGCTCAAAAAATAATTTAGTATTAGCCGCGTCGAGGGCAGAACTAGGTTCATCGGCAAGTATAACCGACGGCGCACCAATTAAAGCGCGGGCCGCCGCAACTCGCTGTTGCTGACCAATACTCAATTGACCGGCCTGTCGCGCTAGCAGGCCTTCTTCAATCTGCATGCTCTGCGCTAGCGCATTTACGTTATCAGATACAGCGCCATTCAGGCGTGCACGCCGCCCTGGAGCAAAGGCCAAGGCAAGCGCGATATTGTCATGTGCGCTCAACCAAGGAATGAGGTTAAGCGTCTGAAATATGAAGCCAATATTTTCACCGCGAAAGCGATCCATATGCGCGGTTGTCACGCCCAATAAATTTTGCCCTGCTATTTCAATTAATCCGCTATTAGGACGCAGTATGCCGGACAATAAATTAAGGAAGGTTGACTTACCGCTGCCTGATGGACCAAGCAAAACATAAGTCTGCCCAGTCACAAGTGACAAGTCGGATATTTTAAATGAAAAACCGTTCGGCTTATCAAAGTCGAACATCAAGTTCTGAATGTTAATACCCATATTGAAGTCTCAAGCCCAATATTGCCCCGAGCCGCAAGCAGCGGTTTAATTCATCCAGAGAAGTCTTTCAAAAACCTTCCCGTCGGTCAAAGCAAAAACCCGAAAGAGCTCTTAAAAAATCCAGCTTTCGAAATTTTCAACAGCTTCTATGAGGCACCGTCAAACCACACCGGAAAAGGATCAGATTGGATTTTATACAATTCAGGAGCCGACAAGTACTTTTCAACAAGGCATTTGTCTAGTTTTTCAGTTATCCCGGCCTCGTTCATTTGATCCTTTAGCCCAATAAAGACAATTTCTTGCCTGCGGTCTCCGTAATCCTTGGTCCAGTGTTGCTTCATCATAATGTTAAACTCTCTGTCACTAGGCCAACGATCCTTCGGAACAGCAGCCCACCAGCGACCAATACCTTGGTGCCTGACAAAGGCTCCAGCTTGCGACACCTCTCCAACAAAGTCCGGTCGGGATGACAACCAAAAAAAGCCTTTTGCCCGAATAACACCCGGCCATTCCTGGTTGAAAAACTGATGTATTTTTGCCGGGTCAAATGGTGCGCGAGCACGGTACACAAAACTGATAATCCCATATTCCTCAGTTTCTGGAACATGCGCATCTGGCCGGTACAGCTCTTGGGCCCACAAAGGATGCTCTTGTGCTTCCTCCAGATTATAAAGACCTGTGCCCATAACCTCAGTCATATCAACGCTGGACAACGTGGTTTCAATTACTTTCGCCTTTGCATTCAGCCCTCGAATAATAGAATGCACTGTTGCTAATTCTTCGCCCGATACAAGATCGATTTTATTCAGCAGAATTACATTCGCAAATTCGATCTGTTCGACAAGCAAATCCACAAGGGTTCGCGTGTCTTCTTCACCAAGGCTCTCACCCCTGTCTTGTAAAAAATCTGTGGAGCTATAATTTTTTATCAAATTTGCAGCGTCGACAACCGTAACCATTGTGTCCAATCGAGATACATCCGACAGGCTGTGTCCTTCCTCATCCCGAAAATCAAAAGTGGTGGCCACAGGCAAGGGTTCGGAAATACCAGTACTCTCAATGAGCAGATAATCGAATCTGCCTTCTTGCGCCAAGCTTCGAACTTGCTCCAGCAAATCCTCTCTCAAGGTACAGCAGATACATCCATTGCTCATTTCCACAAGTTTTTCTTCAGTCCGCGAGAGCTCAGCGCCACCCTTTTCGACAAGCGAAGCATCAATATTGACCTCGCTCATATCGTTTACGATAACAGCCACTTTTTTGCCGTCACGATTGTTAAGGACGTGATTGAGTAGGGTCGTTTTCCCTGCCCCCAAAAATCCAGAAAGTACTGTAACCGGGAGTTTATTTGAATCGGAGTTAAGCATTACGGGGAGCCTTTGTTAATAAAATGTTATAATATAACGTTACTAAAATGGTACTTTCGTAATTGCAAGGGTCAGGACTCGAAATGCAGGAAAGCGTCTTCTATTTACCGGATATCCAGTATCTGCGTGACTTCCCGCAGCAGAGCGCACAATTAGCTATTGTCGCTCGTGCGCCGCAAGCCGGTGCAGAAACTTTTTTCGAAAAACTCAGGCACGTGCCCCTCAAAATTATTGGCCAGGTTTCCAAAGCAAACAGTTTGGAAAATATCCATGACATGCTCTCTGAGAGCATCCCGGTTTTCTTACTTGAGGACGCATTTTATCGCCTTTGGATTTCTGATATGGCACAAATCAGCAAGATGTTTTGCGATATAAATAACAGCGACGAAATTGGGTTTTGCCTCAGCTCACAAAGGGGCTGCACTCGGTATCACGTGGATGACGTGCCTATGCGATTGCTCGTGACCTATGCCGGCCAAGGCACGGAGTGGCTTCCTGATAGTTCTGCGGACCGCCGCGCTTTCGAAAATGGTGCACCGAACGAGGAAATTGTTAAAGATCCAAACAACCGCCAGTTTATAAGCCCATGGGATATTTCACTTTTCCGCGGTGGGCCACAAGGACTACTTCACCGCACGCCGGACGCCGCTTTGAAAAAGCCAACAGTTTTTTTGCGACTTGATAACAAATTTTTCTGGAAAAAAGTTGGGCAAAATTCGCTATAGATAGCTTTAACCCAAATTGTGGAAGAAGCAGATTATGCTGAAAAATTATTTGCAAAAAGCTTTCGAATATTGCGTGCAAAACAAACTTCGTTGGACGCGGCCAAGGGCACAAGTTCTTGAAATTATCGCGGCAAGCTCCAAGCCACTTACTGCTTATGAAATTTTGACACGGCTTACAACAACACTAAACAAACCAAACCCGCCAACAGTCTACCGGGCACTGGAATTTTGGAAGGAACACAGGTTTATCCATAGAATTGAAAGCTTGAACGCATATTTTATGTGTGCTGCCGATCATCAGCATCAGGGGTCACAATTTCTTATTTGTGATAATTGTGGAGACGTCATCGAAGCCCATATATGTGCGCTTCCTCATGCCCTTCAGGAACGCGTTGCCAACAACTCGTTCAAGTTATCAAGATGGAATTTTGAAGTTCATGGCATCTGCTCAGATTGCCGCTGACCTGCCCACAACCGGAAGTCTAATAAGCAAATTAATAAAATTATGAAGCGAGCCTGCGAGCGCACTAGCATCAAAATGGTCGGGGCTGCACTGCTCGACTGTCTATTTATTATTTAATAACAATAGCTTGCTTGTTGGCTGCGCTAATTGCTGCGCTAATTACTTTTTCCCGCGCCGCGCTTCATCCAGCAGCCGGTCAATGTGTTTGTTCCATAGCACGAACAGCTGTTCGACTTTCTTGTCTATCTGGCGCAGCCGTTCATCCTCAGTTTTTTGCCCTCGTGGAGTTCTGTCACAATGCGTTAAGACCAAACTAGATCAAGGAGGCGCTAAATTATAACCTCGAACCCCTCAAACTCAGGATGGTCGTAATAAATATCCGAGTGCTGTCCTGCTCCAGCGTGAGCCCTTCGGAAGGCCTCAGATTTAGTCCAATTCAAAAACGCTTTTTCGGATGTCCATGAGCTGACGGAAGCAAAAAGCGTAAACTCTTCATTTCCCTTCCCCTTTACCAAATTAAAGGCCTTAAATCCCGGAACAGAATCCAAATGGCTATCTCGCCTTTTCCATATGTCTTCAAAAGCTCCTTCTTTGCCCCTTAAAATCTTGAACCGGTTCATCGCTATAAACACTCTTGAGCTCCTTGTCTCTTCATTTTATCCCGTCACACGCAGGCGGGTCAGGGACAGAAATCTAGACCTGTCACACAGCGATCTCTTATATTTATAGGACCCTGATAGAGGCAGGTTTCTGTAACTAAACAGAATTGAATAACAAAATTAGCATAAAACAAAAGGACGCCTCATCCCGTCGTTCAATCATTTTGGAACCCCGCGACCTAATTTATTTTTCACAAAAATAGGCAGATAAATCATGCTAAATACTGGTATCCAAAAACCAAGAAATAAAAAAACATAAATCCAAACGGTATGTTTATTGGCTAGCAGAATACCTCCGAATAAAAGGCCATTCCACAAATAGTCAATCCAGCCATGCCATTTATGCCAGGCAGTGCCAAAAACCTGTTCCATCTTAATTCTAAATTGCATCATTGGTCTCCATACATGACGGAGCACAACAGGAGTTTCATTAAGAACCATAATGCAAAACCCCGACCAAAACATTGGTTCCGAAAAAAATCCCCCTACAGAAATAACGTTTTCGAACATCTTCATAATCCTAGGAATTTGTTATAACAAAACGAGTTTATTATTGCAATTAATAATCATTATCATTACTTATACCGATAATGGTTACAGGAGGTAAAAAATGTTCATAGCTAACAGTCGCTTTTATGTAAGGGCCAAAGACAGAAGAATCTTTGAAGAAGAATGGGACGCTAAAACTGGGTTTTTATTTTCACAGCCCGGACTAATCATGTTTGATTTACTGCGAGGGCCAAAAGCCGAAAACAGAGCTCTTTATGTCTGCCACTCTGTTTGGAAAGACAAGCAATCATATCTAATTTGGACCTCTTCAGTAAGTTATTCAAAGATCCACAATAACGAACAAATTAAAAAATTCATGCTTTCAGAAGAACCGATCATTGAGGCATTTGAGCAAGTACCCTTTTTCGACAAAGCCTCTTAATTTAGAAAAAACGTACCAATTCCCAGAAAAAGAGCCAACCAAATCAACCCCTTAATGGCAAAAAACACGATCGCTACAATGCCCAACGAACGAAACTTCATGGAACCAAATTGATGTTTTCTTAAAAATTTACAATGTGACAAAAAGGACCAGCACAATTAAGTTCAAGGAATTTACACGCGCTTGTCGCCAGATTACCTTCGTCAAGCCGTTGATAGGTAGTGTTGATTACGCCAATTTTTACGCCAATCTTGCTTAAATTGGCGTAAGTCTGTCGATTTTGTCGATTTTTGTCCACTCCAGTCCACTCGAATGAAGTGTCATTCATCCCTGATTTTTATGAAAAAGTAAGAAAACTGCAGTCAACAGACAAAATACGCAACTATACGATAATGGTCGGGGCTGCACTACTCGACCGCCTTTTTATCAATTAATAACAATATCTTAGTTGTTGATGGTGTTTTATGTGGTGTTTTATTTTTTACCGCGCGGGTCCTTGATAGAGGCGTATCAAGGAAAAAGTGCGACAACTTTGATTTCAATTTCGAAAGATGGGTCAACCAGGGCAGAAACACCAATTAAAGTTTGGCAAACCTCGGGCTTCTTTGCATAGATTTTTTCTCGTTCGGAAAAAAGCTCCCCCACCCTTTCCATACACTCGTTCACATTAGTAACGAACCACGTTTCTTCTACAACATTATCCATTGTAGCGTTAAATTCACCTAATACTTTTTGAACATTGCCATACGCCAACTTCATCTGCTCGACAATATCATCTGGTGCAGCGCCTTCATCATTAACGCCCACCTGACCAGAGATATATAGGGCATTTCCTACCTGAACTCCTTGGCAAAACAGATCCACATAGGGGCCATCACGATACAATTTCTTTTCAACGGTCATCACTTTCTCCCTTTTTTGATAAATTGAGCTCAACATTCTGCTGGTTTTGTCTAAGTACTTTGTTTGATGCTTTATTAAGGTAGTGCCTCTATCGGGTCTGGTTGATAGCGCCGGATTTCTGAAAGGTCTGGTTGGTAGATCGACAAAAGCGGTCGAAACGAACCCTTGGGTGTTGGGAGCCAATTTGCCGCCGTGTCAGAAGGTCGATCATGGCTAAAAATAATTGTCACTGAACCATCCGCATTTCTTACCAGGTCTTTGTCATAACTAGAAATAGCGTATTTATTTTCATTATTTTCATAAAGAAAAAATTCTGGAGCTGAGTAATTGGTGACAGACCAAAACGCCTTCGCTGGTATCGGTGAAGATAGCGTAAGCAAGTATTTGTTTTTGCCGAAAAGCTGCTGACCCTTGGCGTCTGTCCAAGCCTCAAAAAAGGTAGCCTCATATCCGTGATTTCCCCATAAACCGATACGAGCAGCTAAGGCTCTTTTTAAAAATGCATCGTGCTTATCCGCAATTATCCAATTGGGCTCTTCCAAGGCTCCAATACTGAAATTGCTTCTATTATAATTAAAAAGATCAATCAGTGATCGCCATCCTGATTTACCTTTGTAACCGCCGTTCAGGGCAAGGCTTTCAATTTTTTTAAGACCACTGTTTTGGGCGGAAAGCAATATGGGCTTGTTTAATACACTGGATGTCCCCAACTCTTTTTCTGCGAGGAGTTCAGTGGCTATTTCTACTAACTCGGTTTCGTCTTTAGGCGACGTGAATCGTTCTAATGCCCAGCGCAACAGGACCCAAAAATTATTTCCCTCAATTGGCGCCGAATCAAATGGGTTTGCATAAGGGCATTTCTCGTCAACCAGGCACCTTATCTTGAAACCTTTTTGCAAACTATGCAGGTAATCGATACTTGTTGCATTTGATATCGATATTCGTAGGACCGCTAAAGCCAGATTTTGAGGTGAACGAATAACCCTATCTTTGCAGAACTCGGGTTCTTCCGAGACAGCTGAGCTGTATTCTGGGCCAACAACAAGATATTTCCCCGCCTTTGTTCCCGTGCTTCGTTTACCTAGGTAAGCGAAGCTATTGGTCCACGGGTCTATAAACTGAAGAACGTAATATTGCCCGCTCGTCGCCGGCACCTCAAGTTCGATCGGGCCATCTGTAAGATCTAAAATAGCCACGGAGAAAAGAACATCAATATTCGGACTTACAAAACGATCCTCAGGCCTCATCGTTCGACGGGCATGCGAGAAACGATTCACCCCAACTTGACCAAGCATCGGCAAACTTCCATTCATTACAGCATCCATTGCCTGAATATTTTTTACGAGCGGATAACCCCAAACGAACAATGCTTCAGCTTTTAAACTCTCGTTTTCCTTTCTATTATCAGCAGCCCCAGCACTCAATAATGACAGGAAAATAAACGGTGTGACCAAAAAAAGTCGCATTCTAAATTTCTCAGTTAGCTTTTGGGAAATAGGGATCGGGGGTTCCTGGCTTGATAGCCGGCTCCTTTTTAAAAGATGCAAGATGATTTTTTAAAATCTCGGTCATCGGAAAGCGAACCCATAAATCTTCGAGCACCCGAGCATCTAAAGGATGCATTTCTTTTGGATCTGTGTGGAGGTCATAAAAGTGTGGAACAGGATTGATCTTTACGGGTGAGCCAACGCCGCTTCCAACCTCCTTGGTCATCATTTTCCAGTTTCGCCACTTAATGCCATATATTTCCTCGCCAACATATACAACGAACCCCTCACGGGCGGATTTTGCGCTTTTTCCTAGTAATAAGGGAGACTGATCTACTCCATCAATTATTCGGTCAGAAGGGACCACTCCTCCTGTCAAATTTGCCAGCGTAGTAAATATATCCATCTGATGAACAACTTCGTTCGAGGATAAACCTCTTGGTATCACTGCCGGCCAGCGGATAATAAATGGAACCCTTAGAGATCCCTCAAGACCAGTAAAGTAACTACCTCGCCATGGGCCTGTAAAACCATGAGCTGGGACAAACATTTCACCGCCATTATCAGATGTGAAAATAAAGATAGTATTGTCACTCACGCCGGCTTTTTTTAGCGCATCAAGCAATTGTCCTACATAATGGTCTACCTGCATCAACACATCCGCAAAAGCACCGTTGCGGGATGCGCCTTTGAACTCTGGGGCAGGCAAAAGGGGGTAATGGGGCATTGTAAAAGGGATATATGCAAAAAATGGTATTCCTTTTCGCGATGATTTTTTTATGAATTTTATGGCCTCTTTTGTTATTTCGCGGTCTATAACTGCCCGCTGCTGTAAGTCATAAACTCTTATTTTTTTTGCTAAGCTTCCCTTTTTAGCCCTCATAACGTAAGAGGGTTTAGCGGACGGATGAGCTCCAGCTCTGAATCGGTCGCCAGAGGGCCAAAAAGATTCATCGCTTGAGTGAGGGATGCCAAACCACTCGTCAAAGCCCTGATCGGTCGGATAGCGACCGTCGTCATGCCCTAAATGCCACTTGCCAAAAGCACCTGTTTGATATCCAACAGAAGATAGCATCTCAGCCAATGTTATCTCCCATTTTGTTAAGCCGTATGTACTTGTAAAAAATGGAACACTGCCGTTTCCAGACCGGACAGCATAGCGACCTGTCATAAGAGATGCTCGGCTAGGCACACATTGTGCCTCTACGTTAAAATTCAACAAACGCATTCCCTCGGACGCTAATGCATCAATTCGGGGTGTAGCTGCACCCCTTAATACTCCGCCTCCATAAACTCCAGGCTCCCCCCATCCGAGGTTATCCATCAATACGAGTACAATATTTGGATTTTTGGATGCTGAGTTTTGATTGACCGTAGCTTGGTCTGCCAATGATGGCGAGTTAAATGCCCCAATAATGAAAAACAGGGAGAATAGAAGGATATATTTAAATCGAAGGATTGTTGGCAAGAACTGATTTAACATATAAATACTTTTCAAACACTTGTTGATTTTCTATATTTTTCTAGTGGTCGTTAAATGTCAATAGATTGTCTTTCTAGGAAAGAGTTCATCGAGCGAGTAAATGGTTAAAGAAACGATAGAAAGATCAAAAGCATTGCCAATCCGAAAAAGAGCATTGCACCGATATGAAAAAATTTTAGCGGCGGCTAGCAAGCTAATCACTGAAACAGGGCGGGCAGACAAACTTACAATCAATCAGATAGCCAAACTATCTGGCATTCCACGCGTTTCAATTTATTATTTTTTTCATTCGAGCGATCAGGTCGTGGCTAGGCTCTATGAGCTAGCGCTCTCAGAAATGATCACAGAAATGGAAACTCTGGAAGTATCTGGGGCGATGCACTGGAAAGACGCAGTAGTTAAATTGGTCCTAAACACTGCTAACTATTACCGGACGAATAAGCTCACGATGATACTTTCTTTGTCACCGCACTCCAATTTGGCAATAACTCCTATTAATCGAGCATATGCGCAGGCTCTTTTTAATTATCTCTCGCCCATGCAAGGATTTAAAAGAAGTCTTATCTCACAGTTTAACTGTGAAATTGCTGTTGAGATAGCTGACGCTGTTTGGAGGAGATCGTTTTTAGAGAGTGGCACTATTAAGCCAGCTTTTGACATTGAGGTAATCAAATCAGTTGTAGGGTATTTAAGTGCGATCCCTCAACCTGATCGAAATTATAAAAGTATCTCGAAGCTGGAGAAACTAAAAGGGGAGAACTAATGACCAAACTAAAATATCTTCAAGCCAATGCGGATGCAAAAACGATTTCCGAGATTTTAAATGAAGACGGGGCTCTCATTCTTGAGGATGTAATCGATCAAAAATTTATTTCGGAACTCCGCTCTGAAACAGATCCTTTCATGGAGAAAACTGAAAACGGCGCAGATGAATTCTCTGGTCATAAGACCACCCGAACGGGGGGGTTATTAATGAGATCACAAAAATGTCGCGAGCTAATCAGTCATAGTGATATTCTTGCGGCAGGACATGAATTTCTCTCGCCTTATTGTGAACGACTGCAGCTTCATTTAACACAGATTATCCGAATTAAACCCGGGGAAACATCGCAAGCGATCCACCGCGATAAATGGGCTTGGGGTAAACACTTGTCACATTTGGAACCGCAATTTAACACAATTTGGGCAATTACGGATTTCACCAAAGAAAATGGCGCAACACAAATTGTGCCAGGGTCAGTGACTCTCCCAGATGACGCCACCATAAGTGACCAAAGTATAACGCAAGCAGAAATGTCCGCTGGGTCTGTTTTGATTTATTCAGGCTCTGTGTTCCACGGTGGTGGAGCTAATTCCAGTAGAGATGACCGAATTGGCATAAATATTACTTATGCTCTTGGCTGGCTGCGACAGGAAGAAAACCAATACCTCACTTGCCCACCAGAGATAGCAAAAGACTTACCTCGGGACATTCAGGAATTGGCAGGATACGCCATGGGCCAGTATGCGTTGGGGTATTATACACCACCCGGCGGGCCAGGCGAAAAGCCTGAAGTGGTTCCGCCCCAGTATGCACTTGGTCATGAGGTTACAAGCGAGGATTTCGGAAACCTCGAAACAGCGCTGGGTGAATCATAGCCTTGGGACCTTAGGGTTTAAGTCGTAAAAACTTTCAGTTTTTCTGGTCACTCGAGGTGATTAAGGTTGCAGAGATTTTCCCTATTGGTTCCCGATTCAGATGTTGCTGCATTTATCTCCGCCCCAATTAAAACGGTCGAAAGATTATCTGCGTCTGTCTCCTGATTACCTTCGTCAAGCCGTTGATAGGTAGTTGTTGATTACGCCAATTTTTACGCCAATCTAACTAAAATTGGCGTAAGTCTGTCGATTTTGTCGATTTTTGTCCACTCCAGTCCACTCGAATGAAGTTTCATTTATCTCTGATTTCCCGAAAAATGGCTGTTTACTGCGGTCAACAAACAAAATACGCAAAAGTAAATTTTGGTGAGCCCGGAACTGCTCAACATACGTTTTATCGTTTAACAACAATACCTTGCTTGTTTGCTGTGCTAATTGCGGCGCCAATTACTTTTTACCGCGCCGCGCTTCATCCAGCGCCGGGTCAATGTGCTTATTCCATAGCTCGAACAGCCGCTTTTTTTAACCCTTCTCCTTTTAATTCTTGCATTTGTCGGCTTAGTCGGCTTGGGTATTTGGCAGGGAAAATCCATGAAAGTCAAAAGCCTGCTAAGATTAATCTATGAAACACTTCATCCAAGCGCATAAGACAAAAATGATCGTCGCCGGGCTGGTTGTCGTTCTCCTTGTCAGCTTGGCGGCAGGCTATGTTCAATACCGGTTGGCCCAACCTTTTATGACAGCTGAAAAAATAGCCGCCGTGCGAGCCGAAGTGGCGGCTCAAAATGAGGGGGTGCTGTCCATACCAAGTCCGCTCGCGGTATTCTCGCCGGCCTCAAGCGGCGACCGGAATGTCTATTTTGGTGACCTTCATGTGCACAGCAGCCTGTCATTTGACAGTTATATTTTCGGCAATCGCTGGGGGTTGGAAGACGCCTATCGGTTTGCCCGTGGTGCGGCAATGAAAAATCCGGGTGGTGAAATCATGCAACTGACGCAGCCCCTCGATTTTGTCGCCATCACAGACCATGCCGAGGGGTTTGCTTTTCCCTCGCTGTGCAGCCAACCGGCGTCGAAGTTAAGCGATACAGAAAACGACTTTTGCAAAGCGTTAGAAAACCCTTCCGCCAGTCTGTTTTTACGACTGCGCGAGAGTGGAGAGAGGCGCCCCATGAAGCGCATTGACACCAGAAATGAACCGCAGCAAATTGAATATGAAAATGATACCTGGGCCTACGTGGTGGCAATGGCTGATAAGCATAATGAGCCAGGCAAGTTCACCACCTTTCCGGCCTATGAATATTCCCCGCCTTTGCCCAAAAGCGGCAAACATCACCGCAATGTGATTTTCAAAAACGGTAATGTGCCAAAACATGCGATTTCGGGCTATGACGCTGCTGAGACGCCGGATTTATGGCGCGGCCTGCACCAGAGATGTCAAGCCCCCTGCGAGGTATTGACCATTCCGCATAACCCAAACAAGACGTGGGGACTGGCCTTTTCAGGCGTTACCATAGACGGGCGCGCCTACACGCCCGAGGATTGGGCGCTGCGTGAAAAGATGGAACCCCTCGTAGAGATGTTTCAAATCAAAGGCGCATCGGAGTGCGCCTATGGCATCAACAGCACAGATGAGGAATGCGGCTTTGAGCAATTTCTACCGCGATGTCAGAGCTCCGATGAAATTTTGTGCATTCAGCCAACCGCAATGGCGCGAGACGGTTTGAAACAGGGGCTGCTGCTGCAGAGGGATTTAGGATTCAACCCACTTGATTTCGGGATGATTGGCTCGACCGACACGCATAATGCAAACGCCGGTGACGCTGAGGAATGGGATTATCGTGGTGCGGCGGCCAATTTCTCTACTCCTGCTCGCACACGCTTGCTTGGCGGACGGGCCGATCGCGGGCGGAGGGCCTTAGAACGCAACCCGGGTGGCCTAGCTGCTGTTTGGGCCGAGGAGAACTCCCGCGAAGCAATTTTCGCCGCCATGCAAAGGAAAGAGGTTTACGCGACCAGCGGGACACGAATTGCGCTTCGTTTCTTTGGCGGTTTTAACAACATGCAGCCAGCGCTGAAATCAACCAATCCAGTGCGCGAGGCCGACAGGTTGGGCGTACCGATGGGCGCGCATATGCCAGCCGGGCAAACCGCCAAACCCCAATTTTTTGTTTGGGCCATGCGCGACCCGTCAGCAACAGCATTAGATAAGGTGCAAATGGTCAAAAGCTGGGTGGAGGGCGATACCACTCGCGAACTGGTTTTTGATATTGCCTGCGCAGAGGGGCGGGTGCCCGATGCCGAAGGTCGATGCCCCACTTTGCGGGCCGATATTGATATGGTCAGTTGTGCGCCCGAAGCGGGTCGGGGCGCGAATGAGTTGAAAACCATATGGCAGGATGATGGCTATCAACCGGACGAAAAAGCTTTTTACTATATTCGTGTCCTACAGGTAGAAAGCTGCCGCTGGTCTATGTTTGATGCAATTAGGTCGGGGCTGAGCCATCCGGCGGGAATGCCACGCCGCACCGCCGAGCGGGCATGGTCATCACCGATTTTTGTGGGCGGCACCAAGCACTAGCTCAGTGAGCAACAAAATGGGGATAAAACAGCTATCTTTTAGATTCCTCTACCACCACAACCACGACAATAAATGTGACTTCAGACTGAAAAGCAAAATTCAAAACAGTCGAAAAAACTACCTACATTTGTCGCCAGCTTACCTCCGTCAAGCAGTCGATAGGTAGTTGTTGATTGGTGCTAAACGTGGTGCTAAACGACCCGAGTTTAGCACCACGGTGCTGATTTTGTCGATTTTTGTCCACTCCAGTCCACTCGAATGAAGTGTCATTTATCGCTGATTTCTGGAAAAATGGCTGTTTACTGCGGTCAACAAACAAAATACGCAGCTATACGATAATGGTCGGGGCTGCAAGATTCGAACTTGCGACCCCCTGGTCCCAAACCAGGTGCGCTACCAGACTGCGCCAAGCCCCGACTGAATGAGTGATTAGACCAAATATGTAAGCTTTTCAAGGCAGATAAAGCGCTAATCGCGCTTACATCAGACGAAATACTGCGGAGCTTCTGAAAACGAGATTTTCCATAGGTATGTCGCGCTCCTCGCCCGTCCATGCATAGGCATCCACAAAAGCAGTGTTTTTGGTCGCATGATTGATTTGCGCTGTACCCTGCAACCACTCCCCCTCTTTAGCGGAGCGCAGAAATTCGGTGTTTAGCTTGATCGTAACTGATGCGCGATTGATCTCTCTAAATACCGCAGTGGCCGCTAGACCATCCCCAAAACTGCTGAGGAAACCTCCGTGCACAATGCCACGACTGTTGCAATGGCGTTCCAGCAAGCGCACGCCTTGGCGCCAGTCCAGTTCTTCGGCCCAATGAAACCACGGGCCGTTATGGGTGGTGAAAGGCCCACGTCGGACGCTTTGCCGAAACGGTTTTGGGACGGACAATGCAACAATATCATCAACCGAATTATTAGAAGACGCGTTCATTTTGCCTCAGCTATCCAGCCTTAAAATATTTTGCAGTGTCGGCGTTATTTCTTCATTAATGACTAAAGAAGCGGTGTCATCAAGTTCGGTCGGCTCACGATTGATGATAACCAGCCGCGCGCCATTATGACGAGCCAGGACGGGGAATCCTGCCGCCGGAAAGACTTGCAGCGAGGAGCCTATGGCGATGAACAAATCGCAACTCAAAGTTGCCGCCTCCGCGCGCTTCATTTGCGTTTCCGGCATGGCTTGACCAAAGGAAATGGTTGCTGCTTTTACCATGCCGCCGCAATTTTGACAGCCCGGCGCGGTGGCCATATCATCACTCTCAAAGGCACTGCGAATATCGTTCAGTTCATGACGCAGATCGCAATCAAGACAAACGGCATAAGTGCCATTGCCGTGCAATTCGATAATCTTATCCTCCGCAATACCACTATCCTGGTGCAAATTGTCGATATTTTGCGTAATCACCGCCGACACTTTGCCATTGGCGACCAATTGAGCCACCGCCCTATGCCCGTCATTGGGCTGTGGTGTGCCAAGCTCGTCTGACATGGCAAACTTGCGCCGCCACGCTTCGATGCGGTTTTCCTCGCTGGCGATAAAATCCTGAAACATGATTGGCGCCATGCGCGTCCACACGCCGCCCGGGCTTCTAAAGTCAGGGATACCACTATCTGTGCTCATACCGGCACCGGTAAAAATCACGGTATTTTCCGCTTCATCGACCCACTGGCGCAGTGTTGAACTCATAAAATCAGGTGCTCTCTATAAAAATCAATGGCTTCATCAATCGCCAATTTGCGGATGCGATTGTTCTGCAGCATGGTGAAATGTTCCGCATCATATGTGGTCAGCTTAGCCAATGGCCCGCAGCGGCGCGCAAAATTACCGATGGCCTCATTGGACACCAACCGGTCACTCTCACCCATTTGAATAAGCATGGGCGCGGTCAAATCATCTGTCAAAAGCGAAGCATTATTTTCGTTCAATTCGCCGGTTAAGAAACTATCAGGATGCAATTCATTGCGCCAGCTCGGACCACCCAATTTCGGATAAATCTGCGCTTCTTTCGCGGCCAAAACGGCGACGTCATTATCATTATTCGGCGCGGCCAGCATCATTTCGGGTTTTTTCAAAAACAGTCGCTCTATGGCACGCTTTGTCAATTGCTGCTGAATTTGCAGCGTCTTTTTCACTCCGCGCTCATAATTGCCGATATTCATCGACAAGATCGGATCGATGGCTGGAACCTGAGCAACAACGGCCCGAATGGTCGGGTCTTTATGCGCCATATGAATGACATGACCGCCGGAAAAAGACATACCCCAAAGACCGATGCATTCTGAATCCACATTGGCATGGCTGCGTAAGGTGTAAATGGCGCGTGCCCAGTCACGACGCTGTCGCGGTACAGAAACATACTGGCGCGGCTTGCCATCACTTAAACCGAAACCGCGATAATCAAACACCAAAGCGTGAAAACCCGCTTTGGCAAAAGCCTCAGCATAGGGAAAAAGCCCAGTATCCATCGTGCCGCAAAATCCGTGAGCCAGCACCACGCCTGCACCATTGCTGTCTTTACTGGCCGGCTCATAAATGCGACCGCGACAATTAGTGCGTTGCGATTTGAAATCAACTTCCTTGAACATGGCGTTATTAAATAACAGCGGTCAAAAGAAAACCACATTTATGTGCAGTTTGAGTTAAAATAGGGTTCGTTTTTAAGAGGACTACAATGAAGTATCTTCACACCATGATCCGCGTTACTGATTTGGATGCAACGCTTGATTTTTTCTGCACCCATTTGGGGCTTGAAAATGTCGGTCGTTTTGATGTTGAGGAAGGGCGATTTACTCTAGTTTTTCTTGCCCCGCCCGGACAGCCGGAAGCACAAATTGAACTGACCCATAATTGGGATGAAAAAGAAGTTGATGAAGGCCGCAATTTCGGCCACCTCGCCTATCAGGTTGACGATATTTATGCCACTTGCGAGAAGCTGGCCGCCGCCGGCATCACCATTAATCGCCCGCCGCGCGACGGACGCATGGCCTTTGTACGCTCTCCCGACAATGTGTCGATTGAATTGCTGCAAGCCGGTGACGCCCTGCCCGCGAGAGAGCCTTGGGCATCTATGGAGAATGTCGGCCATTGGTAGGCTTTCGCTTTTTATTATCTGCCATGATAGCGGTGCTGGTTGTTGAACCTGGATTGGCGCAAAGCCGCGCGGAATCGCCGCGCGAAAATGTGCAGCGCCGACAAGCCGAAGCCAAAAAGCGCACCAATCCCTATTGGGAAGGCTTTATTCTCAAGCATGAGGGTAATTGCAGGGAGGCCATTGTGAAACTTGAGCCGTTGGCCTTGCGTGGTTTCGGTTTTGAAGATGCGCAAACGGCACTAGGAGAGTGTTATTTGCAATTGGCCGGACTGGATACCAATGCCAGCTCCGTCCCCACTCGTCATACCATATTTAAAGTAACGGACTTTCAATCAGGGCTAAAGTGGATCGCAAGAGCAGCGCGCGCAGGTCATTTCCGGGCGCAAGCGGTGATGATTGCGCTTTATGCGGCCGGCCTCGGCCCCGACGAGGACAAAATCGAAGGAGCCAAATGGGCACATCTTTATCTTAAAAACCCTAGCCGACTCAATCTTGGCGCACCGGTTGATGCAGTTGTTTCAATCGACCAAATAAAAGCGTCGATGGACAATGAAAGCTGGTTGATTGGCAAAGAGCGTGCGCGCGATTGGGTGCCACTTTATGACGATGCGCCGCCGCAATTGCCGGAACAGGCGCAAGAAAAGAAATAAGAAAGGTTCGCCCAATGAAGCAGTTTATTGCCGCCATCACCCTCGCATTCGGTTTTGCCATGCCGGTTCAAGCAGCTGAAAAAATCGCCTATTTCGCTGGTGGCTGCTTTTGGTGCACGGAAGCCGATTTTGAGAAAATAGACGGTGTTGGCGATGTCATCTCAGGTTTTATGGGCGGCAAGAAAGCCAACCCGTCTTATGAAGATGTTGCCTATGGCCGCACCACGCATCGTGAAACGGTGAAAGTCCCCTATGATGATGCCAAAGTCAGCTATCAAGAATTGTTGAGTGCTTTTTGGCGTATGCATGACCCGACTGACGGCAAAGGCAGCTTTGTGGACCGCGGGCGGCATTATTCAAGTGCCATTTATTATGTTGATGACGCGCAAAAAGGCTTGGCTGAAGGGGCGATTGCAGCGCTCGATAAGTCCGGAAAATTCAACCGCCCGATAACCACCGAACTGGCAAAAGCTAAGGGGTTTTATCCGGCAGAAGACTATCATCAGGACTATTACAAAAAGGCGGCGACCAAATATAAATATTACCGTTTCCGCTCAGGCCGCGACCAATTCATCAAAGCCTATTGGAAAGACGATAAAAACATCTATCAGCTGGCAACACCTTAGGTGAGAAAATGTCGAGCATGGCACGCCCTAGGGGAATCGAACCCCTCTTTCCAGGTTGAAAACCTGGCGTCCTAACCGATAGACGAAGGGCGCTCCAATAGCTCAGTGGGAGATGATATATCCTTAAATGCCAAGCTTTTCAAGCTTTGCAAAGGCCACTCAAGCAGGTGCGGCATCATGAACCATAAACTGCACACCGCGCCGCCCATTCCAGTCATCGGCGCGCAAATATCCGGCAATATGAATCGGCTCGCGCGCCGTTTGCAGCAATATACGCACTTCTTCCGGCACTGATGCAAAGGCCATCGCCTTCAATCGCCCACCCTCGGCAGCGGTCAAAACACAACGCACATGGCCATCACCGACAACCCCATGATCGACAACATTAACAGCCGGAAGAACAAGGCGCGGTTCAGGGTTTCCGGCACCAAAAGGGCCGACTTGTTGCATGGTTTCCCATAAATCGCGGGTCGCCGCTTGCGGCGTCAGGCTGGCATCGAGCCGCAAACGGCGCGGCGCATCAAGCGCCATTGTGCCGAGCGCCTCACCGAGATAAGCCTCAAACGCGGGTAATTGTTCACGCCTTAGCGTCACCCCAGCCGCCATCGCATGACCGCCACCTGCTTCAATCAGCTTCTCATCCACTGCACCAGCAACCAGACGACCGACATCGACAGAACTGATAGAGCGCGCTGAACCCTTGCCCAATCCGTTCTCATCAAAGGCAATGACGAAAGTCGGACGGTGATATTTATCTTTCAGTCGTCCGGCCACAATACCAATGACACCGGCGTGCCAGCCATCACCGCCCTGCAAAATATAAGGCGGTAGCGCATTGCCTTGCGCCAGCATCGCCTCAACATTGCGGGTCGCTGCCTCATGCACCTCACTCTCAATCAACCGCCGCTGGCTGTTGAAATCATCAAGCCGCGCCGCATATCCGGCCGCTTCATCAGGGTTGTCAGTCGTCAGCAAGCGCGTGCCGATTTCCGATTGGCCGACGCGGCCACCTGCATTGACACGCGGGCCGAACTGAAAACCAAGCTGATAAGTGCCCCAAACGCCCTCGGCGCGTACCACTTTGCCGAGTGCCTGCACACCGAGATTGCGTCCATGCTGCATCACCGCAAGCCCCTGCCGCACAAAGGCCCGATTGATGCCCTCCAACGGCACCACATCGCACACTGTGCCGAGCGCCACTAGATCGAGGAAATGTGTCAAATCCGGTTCGTCGAGCCCCTCAAAAAAACCTTTTTGGCGCAGCGTGCGATTGAGCCCGACAAGCAGCATGAAGGTCACGCCTACCGCTGCAAGATGCCCCAAACCGCTTTCATCATCAGCGCGGCGTGGATTTATCAACGCAAAACAATCAGGCAAGCCGCCGCCTGTTTGGTGATGATCGGCCACAATAACCTCTTGGCCGCGAGCTTTCGCAGCGGCCAAAACATCATGCGCCATCGTTCCGCAATCAACCGTGACAAGCAGCTTGTAGCCGTCATCGAACAGTTTTTGAAAAGCGGCTTCATTAGGGCCATAGCCTTCCGCCGTACGGTCAGGAATGTAGAAATTCATCTCACGCCCACAAGCGCGCCAATAGCGAATGAGCAAGGCAGATGAAGTTGCTCCATCAACATCATAATCGCCGAAAACGGCAATCTGCTCTTCGTCAATAATGGCGGCAGCCAAGCGCTCACAAGCCTTCTCCATGTCGGTCAACATTAACGGGTCAATCAGCAGGTCACGCAATTTTGGGTCCAGATAAGATGCCGCCTGCTCGCTGGTAACACCGCGCGCCACCAACATGCGGCACAGCAAATCGGGCAGAGCCAAGCGTTGCGAGAGCGCCAATATTTGGCGATCATCGCTTTCCTGCATCACCCAAAACTGTCCCGCTGCCGATCGGGAGACACCCAAAGCAGCGCGGTCAGTCTCGTCAGTCATCAATGTTGAATTTGTCTATGTGGCTGTGACGCGCCTTAATCCAGCGAATAGTGCCGGTTGATGAGCGCATGAGCACTGTGTCCGTCCAAACTTCATCGCCGCGCCGCTCAATACCCGAAAGCATTGAGCCTGCTGTTACGCCGGTGACTGACAGCACAACATCACCGCTGGCCATTTCTTCCATTTCATATTTTTTTGAAAAATCGGTAATGCCCATTTTAGCAGCGCGCGCCTTTTGCTCTTCACTATCCGTTACCAGCCGGCCCTGCATTTGCCCCCCTGTGCAGCGCAAACCGGCAGCGGCCAATACGCCCTCCGGCGCACCACCCGTGCCCATATACAAGTCGATGCCGGTTGCAGGATCAGTACAATGAATAACACCGGCAATATCGCCATCGGTAATCAGTGTCACGCGCGCGCCGACCTCGCGCACTTTGGCAATAATTTCAGCGTGGCGTGGGCGGTCAAGCACGCAAACATTTATGAGCTCAACATCAACGCCTTTGGCTTTTGCCAATGCCTTAATGTTATCAGCAGGGTCAGCATCCAAATCGACCAAACCAGCCGGGTAACCGCCGCCAATGGCTATTTTTTCCATATAGACATCAGGCGCATTGAGCAGGCTTCCGCCCTGCGCCATCGCCACCACGGCCAGCGCATTGGGCATGCCTTTGGCAGTTAGTGTCGTGCCTTCCAGCGGGTCAAGCGCAATATCTACTTTCGGGCCTTTGCCGGTACCGACTTTTTCCCCGATATAAAGCATCGGGGCTTCGTCGCGTTCGCCTTCCCCAATCACCACTTCGCCATCAATATTGAGCGTGTTTAACTCGCGACGCATGGCATCGACTGCCGCTTGGTCGGCTGCTTTTTCATCACCGCGCCCGATAAGGGTTGAGGCGGCAACCGCTGCCCGCTCGGTTACGCGTGCAAGTTCCAAGGTTAATTGGCGGTCAATTTTTTTTGATGACATAATTGATTTTTAATCCTATTCAGCAAATACCGGCAAAGCTAGCATTGCATTACAAATTTCTGATTGCTGCTCCAAAGCGGCTAAAGCCGCATCCAATGCAGAACTTTCTGCTTGATGAGTAATAAAAACCACCGGCAAATGACTGTCATCTGCTTGTGATGACCTTTGCACAACTTCTTCAATAGAAACCCCGTTTTCCGCCAAGATTTGGGTAGCTTTGGCCATGCTGCCGGGCTGGTCGGCCAGTTCGAGGCGAATATAAAACTCGCGCGCCGGCGCATTTGACGAGGCTAATTCTGTCATTGCCGCCACCGTGCTGTTGAATAAGGGTCGGCCAAAGCCCGACGCAATATCGGAAATATCGGCCAATACGGCAGATGCTGTCGCACCGCCACCGGCCCCCGGCCCCTGCAACATCACAGCACCTATCGGTTCGGCGCTGATGCTCACTGCATTTAATTCGTTGACCACTTGTGCCAAAGGGTGCGCCCTTTTCATCAGCACAGGTTCAACACTGTGATAAACGCCATTATCGCTGCGCTCGGCCAGCCCCACCAAGCGAATGACGCTGTCAAACGCATCGGCAAAAGCAATATCTGCCGCGGTGACCGCCTCAATACCCGTCACGGCAATATTATTCATATCGGGCGCAACGCCATAGGCCAGTGCCGACAAAATGGCCAGCTTTTGCCCCGCGTCCATGCCGCTAACATCGAGCGTCGGGTTAGCCTCGGCAAAGCCCTGCTCTTGCGCCTCTTTCAGCGCCTCTTCAAATGACAGCCCGGCCGCTTCCATGCGGCTCAAAATATAATTGCACGTGCCGTTCAAAATACCGCAAAGGCGATGAATATCGTTTCCGGCCAACCCTTCGCGCACGGTTTTGATAACGGGAACGCCACCGGCAACAGCAGCTTCAAATGCCAACGGCACATCGCCAACGAATGACAAATCGGATAAACGCTCTGCATGCGCCGCCAACATAGCCTTATTGGCGGTAACCACGGGTTTGCCCTTCTCAAGAGCCGCTTCAACCAACTCCAGAGCAATGCCGTTTTCGCCGCCAATCAGCTCGACGACGATATCGACTTTGTCATGACTGACCAAACCCAACGGTGTAGCAACAAAATCAACGCCGCTCAAATCAACACCACGATCTTTTTTTGCGTCACGGGCCGAAACCGCAACCAATTCGGCGCGCGGCACTGC
>PBLK01000011.1 GCA_002721725.1 Rhodobiaceae bacterium | reverse complement strand
ATAATCTTCCATCGTCGATAATAGACCGCCGCCACCCGACAAAAAGGCGCGCCCAGGGCGGTAAATCGTTCGTTCGGGGCTGTCGGCCAGCTTGGTCTCGCGCTTTAGCGGGTCATAGCTGTAATTGTGCATCAGCCTGTCGCGCTTATCGTCGGGAATATGGAAAAACGTATCGACCATGCCGAGCGGGTCTAGAATATGGTCTTTGAAGTAAGCATCGAGCGTTTTGCCCGAAGCCAGTTCGACAATATGTCCCAACACGTCTGTGGCGACGGAATAATTCCAAGCCGTGCCGGGCGAAAACAAAAGCGGCATCTCGGCCAGCTTGGCGCATAATTCTGCCGTGTTTAATTTTTCCGAACGCGCGCCATTGATCTTTTCATTGCGGTAAAGCGCATCGACCGGATGCTCGAGCAAGAAATCATAGGTCAGACCAGCCTGATGGGTCAGCAGGTCGTGAATGTTAATCATCCGCTCCGGCTCGCGCACCGTGTAGTCTTTCGGCGTGCCTTTGTCGAAAACTTTGACATCTTTAAAGGCCGGAATGAATTTGGTAATCGGGTCGGTCAGCTTGATGACGGATTTTTCATACAGCTGCATAATCGCCACCGAAGTAATCGGCTTGGTCATGGAATAAATGCGGAAAATTGCGCTGTCATCAAGCGCAAAGCCGCCTTCAAAAGCGCTTTTGCCTTGATGGCTCAACAGTGCGATTTTGCCCTCGCGCGCTACTGATATGGAAATACCAGCGAATTTTTTACGCTGCAAATAAGAGTTGAAATAAGCCGGTACGGCCTCAAGGCGGGTCCTGTTAAAGCCTAGCTTCTCGCAATCTTCAAACACATAATCGGTCATTATTATTGTCCTCCCTAAACCTGCCTATGCGCCAGTAAGACAAAAGCATAAACAAAAGCAATTTCATGCAATTGGTTGAAACGCCCCGCCTTGCCGCCATGTCCGGCGGTCATTTCCGTCCGCAATAAAGACAGGCCGTCGTCTTGCCGCGTGGCGCGAAGCCGCGCAATCCATTTGGCCGGTTCCCAATAAGTCACGCGCGGATCCGTCAATCCGGCAGTTGCCAAAATATGCGGATAGGCCTTCGCCTCAATATTTTCATAAGGCGCGTAACCGGCAATCAGCTGATAAGCCTCGGCGCTGGCAATCGGATTGCCCCATTCAGGCCATTCCGGCGGGGTTAACGGCAATGTGTCATCCAACATGGTGGTCAGCACATCGACAAATGGCACTTCGGCAACGGCGCTGCAAAATAAATCGGGCGCGAGATTGACGGTCGCGCCAACCAGCAGGCCACCGGCACTGCCGCCATGAATCGAAATCTGTCCGGCGCGGGTAAAGCCGCCCGCAATCAAGGCCTCGGCAGAGGAGACAAAATCTCGAAAAGTATTGGTCTTCTTTGCGCCGCGCCCGTCCATGAACCAATTATGACCGCAGGCACGCCCGCCACGAATATGGGCGATGGCGTAGATAAAACCCCTATCGACAAGGCTCAATCGGGTGACCGAAAACGCGGCCGGAATAGTTATGCCGTAAGAGCCATAGCCATAGAGCAAAACCGGCGCGCTGCCGTCGAGTTTTGTGTCTTTGTGATAAAGCAGTGAAACGGGGATTTGCGCCCCGTCATGGCCGGTGGCGGTAATACGGCGGGTAATATAATCGCCCATATCATGCCCGCTCGGCACGGTTTGTGTTTTGCGCAAAACCCGCTTGCCGCTATTCATATCGAAATCGAAAGTCTGCGCTGGCGTGGTCATGGAGGCATAGGTGAAGCGCAATTGCGCGCTGTCATATTCTGCCATTGCACCGAAGCTCACATCATAGGCTTCCTCGTCAAAGGCTATATCCATCACTTTGTCGTCGACTAATGATATTAACTCAATGCGCGGCAAAGCGTTTTCGCGCAACAGCACGGCCATATGGTCGGTAAAGGGCAGGGCATCCAAGACCAATTGACCGGGCCGGTGCGCGCGTAGCCGTTGCCAGTTATTTTTATCGCCGTTGCTCTGCGGCACGGGGGCCGTAACGATTTGAAAATCATCGGCTTTGCCGTTTTTATCCCAATTGGTGACTATAATCAGGCGATCGCGCGCCGCGTCATCGTCAATTTCATATTCAATGCCGGTCTCGCGTGGTGCGACACAGATCGGCGCGGCTTTGGGCGCATGCGCATCAATCAGCCAAGCCTCCGACGTTTCATGGTCATGCGCGGAAATAATCAGAAAGCGCCCTGAGCGTGTCTCGGAAAGGCCGATAAAAAAGCCGCTATCGCCTTCTTCATAAACGCACACATCGTCTTTTTGGGGGCTGCCCAATGAGTGACGCATGATTTTATGCGGGCGGTGGTTTTCATCAATCGCGACATAGAAGAGATATTGCCCGCAGGCCGACCAGCCAAAGCTGCCGCCGGTATCGACCAGCGTGTCGCCTAATTCGCCTTCTCGATTTGCCGCGCTTTCAAGACTGCGAAAGCGCACGGTAAAATATTCCGAACCCTTATCGTCGAACCCCCATGCCAAAAGCTTGCCATGTGGGCAGGCCGCATGATTGATGATTTTAAAGAAATCTGTGCCTTCAGCTTCCTTATTGCCGTCAACAATGACGCGCATGGTTTCCGCTTCCGCATCGCGCGTGCCGCAGCAAATCAATGGGTGTTCGCCACCTTTGACATAGCGCGTGGCAAAAGACAGCGCCCCCTCATTGATCGGCACGCTACTTTCATCTTCTTGAATGCGGCCTCGCATTTCAGCGAATAGTTGCTTCTGCAAGTCCAGCGTCGGGGCCATGACTTTGTCGGTATAGGCGTTTTCGGCCTCCAAATGGGCGCGAATATCACTGTCCAGCGCTTGCGGGTCTTTCATCACCTTTTGCCAATTATCATCGCGCAACCACGCATAGGGGTCGGTGCGGGTGATGTTGTGATATGTGTCGCTAAGGGGTTTTTCCGCCGCTTGCGGCGCACCGGACGGAGCTTTCACCATTAGTCGCTGACCGTCTCGCCATTTGCGTCTTTTAAGGTCAGCGCGGTGCCGTTCATGCAATATCGCAAGCCGGTCGGCGGCGGGCCGTCGGGAAACACATGGCCCAAATGCGCACCGCAATTGGCGCAAACGCTCTCCGTGCGTTTCATAAACAACGTATTGTCGGGGCGGTCGGCCACGGCGTCTTCCGACACCGGCTCCCAAAAGCTGGGCCAGCCCGTACCGCTGTCATATTTGCTACCGCTTTTGAACAGCGGTGCATCGCAGCACACACAATGATATGTGCCGTCGGCTTTACTGTCCCAATAAGGGCCGGAAAAAGCACGCTCTGTGCCGGCTTGGCGCGTGACATAGAACTGCTCATCACTGAGCTGCTCGCGCCATTCGGCCTCGCTGCGCTGCAGCGGCCATACCGTATCGTCTTTTTTCCGGCCCATGAGAAACCTATTCGAACAATAGGGTCAGGTTTTCTGAAACCATGACCGGTTGCTCAGAGCCTTCCATTTCCATCACGACTTCGGCGGTAAACAACTTGCCACCGGCTTTTTCTTCAACCGCTTTTAGGGTTGAGCGGGCGCGTACTTTGGCACCGACCGGAACCATTCCGGTAAAGCGGGTTTTGTTGGAACCGTAATTAATGCCGCGCGTGACGCTTTTCACACCGGAAATCTGACCCATCAGAACCGGCAGCAAAGACAGGGTCAAAAAACCGTGAGCAATCGTGCCCATGCCCAATTCTTTTTGCGTGCGCTCGGCATCGAGGTGAATCCACTGATGGTCGCCGGTCGCATCGGCAAACATATTGACCCGCTCTTGGTCGACTTCATACCAATCGCTGACGCCCAATTCTTCGCCGACAGCACCGGCATATTCGTCAAGATTTTCAAAAATGCGCATTGTTATCTCCTTCAATTTGCGTTGATTGTTCAGACAATCTTGGAGTCTTTATTACCCCAATAACGGTCGCGCACAAGGCGTTTGTATAATTTGCCGGTCGGGTGACGCGGCAATTCCTTGTCGAAATCAACCGAGCGCGGGCATTTGATGGCGGACAGATTGTCTTTGCAAAAAGCAATCAGTTCGGCCTCCAATTCAGGCCCCGAATCTTCCCACTTTGCCGGTTGCACCACGGCTTTAACCTCTTCGCCGAAATCGTCATTCGGCACACCGATAACGGCGACATCAGCGATTTTCGGATGGGTGATGAGCAGGTTTTCGGTTTCCTGCGGGTAAATATTGACCCCGCCGGAAATAATCATGAAAGCTTTTCGGTCGGTCAAATAGAGATAGCCCTCTTCATCCAACCTGCCGACATCACCCAAAGTCGACCAGTTTTTCTGCGACGGGTGACGGCTTTCAGCCGTTTTCTTTTCATCATTATAATATTCAAATGTCGGGGCATCGACATCGGGCTGCTCGAAGAAAATCGTGCCCGATTCACCGACCGGCAATTCATTGCCTTCTTCATCGCAAATATGCAGAACGCCGGTCAGCGCCGTGCCGACCGAGCCTTTATGCGCCAGCCATTCCTCGGAATTAAGCTGAGTGAAGCCATTGCCTTCTGAACCGGCGTAATATTCATAAATCACCGGCCCCCACCAATCGATCATTTGCTCTTTAATCGGTATCGGGCAGGGGGCAGCGGCATGAATGGCGGTTTGCATGGATGACACATCATATTTGGTGCGCACGTCTTCCGGCAGTTTCAGCATGCGAACAAACATGGTCGGCACCCATTGGCTTTTGGTGCATTTATGTTTTTCAATCAGCGCCAAAGCTTCTTCCGGGTCGAAATTTTCCATGATGATGCAGGTCGTGCCGACCGCTTGTGCGGCCATATTATAGCGCAGCGGGGCGGCGTGATAGAGCGGTGCGGGTGACAGATAAATGGCTTTATCGTCAAAACCGTAAAGCAAGGTAACAAGTCCCAACAGCGCATCGGCATCTTCAATATTATTACCGGTCAGAGGGCGACGAATGCCCTTTGGACGGCCCGTCGTGCCTGATGAATAAAGCATATCCATGCCTTGCGTTTCATCTGCGACCGGCTCCGCCGGCATGGCATCGCGGGCCGGCAAATATGCTTCATAACCGTCAGATGCTTCGCCGACCATAAACATGCCGGCCATATCGGGCAGCAAGGGCACCAGCTTTTCCGCTTCGTCTTTCATATAATCGGAGGTGAAAAGAATTTTTGCGCCGCAATCTTTGACAATATATTCAACCTCACCGGCGGTAAGGCGTGACGATACGGCGGTGAAATACAGGCCCGCGCGCTGGGCTGCCCAGCAAATTTCCAGAAAATGCGCATTGTTTTCCATAAAAATGGCAATGCCGTCGCCAATTTGCAGACCGCGCGCGCGCGCCAATTGCGCTATTTGGTTGGAACGGTCATTGAGCTGTTTGTAAGTCACCACCTCATCCGTAGAGGCCATAATATAGGCTGGTTGATCCGGCATATTTTGTGCGTGTATGTAAGGATGCATTTTTAACCTCCCAAAATGTCCTATTGCCAAGAACTATAGAGATATGGGAGTTTTCGGCAAGAGTGAGCTTTAGGGAGAACGCCAAATGAGCGATTATGAGCAAATCAAAACCGAAATAGATGAAAACGGCATTATGGTGCTGACCTTGTGTCGACCTGAGGCGATGAACGCCTTTACCGCCCGCATGATGCATGAAATCATCGATGCGTTTGATAAAGCCGATAATGATGATGCGGTGCGCGCCATTATCGTGACCGGCGATGGCGAGCGTGCCTTTTGCGCTGGTGCCGATTTGTCGCAAGGCGATAAGACTTTCAATTATGCCGAGCGCAGCGATGGCGGTAAGAAAAATCAGGTCGTTTCAGATGAAGGCGATGTGAATTGGTCGAGCGAAAATATTCGCGATGGCGGCGGCATGGTGACCTTGCGTATTTTTGACAGCATCAAGCCGGTTATCGGCGCGATTAATGGCGCGGCCGTGGGTGTCGGCGTGACCATGCAATTGCCGATGGATGTGCGCATTGCTTCCGATAATGCGCGTTTCGGTTTTGTGTTTGCGCGACGCGGTATTGTGCCGGAAGCCTGCTCAAGCTGGTTTTTGCCGCGCATTGTCGGTATTTCGCAAGCCTTGCAATGGTGTTATTCGGGCGAGGTATTCGGCGCTGAAGAAGCGCTGCGCGGGGGCTTGGTCAGTGAGATTGTGCCGCAAGCCGAACTGATGACACGCGCCAAAGAAGTGGCTTTGCAAATGACCAAAATGAGTTCACCTGTTTCCGTATCCATGACGCGGCAAATGCTGTGGCGCATGATGGGTGCCGACCATCCGATGGAAGCGCATAAGGTCGACAGCAAAGCGATTTTCGGTCGAGGACGCCAATCAGATGCCAAAGAAGGTGTGGTGTCTTTTCTTGAAAAACGCGACCCCGACTTCGTCGATAAGCCAAGCGCCGACATGCCGGGCTTTTATCCTTGGTGGGACGAACGGAAGTTTTCATAACACTATTGTGGCTCGTCTTCATGGCGCATAATGCGCCAGACCGGCGTGGTTGCAATCAGCACGCTTACCAACACTAACATGCTAGCGGCGCATATAAACGTGGTCGCCAGCGGGCCGATAAGCTCGGTCACGATGCCACTTAAGGTTGCGCCGACCGGCGCGGAACCCATAAAGCCCAAACTGTAAAATGCCAAAACGCGCCCGCGCGCTTCCGGCGGGGCTTCGACTTGAACAATGGTGCGTGCCATAGTCATATTAACGCCTGCGGCCAACCCCCAGGCACCGGCAATGGCACAAACGGCAGCGAAGCTGGGCGCCAAAGGTACCAGCATGAGGGCAAAGCAGCCGACAATCAGCGCGCCCATCATGGCGCGTCCGCGGCGCTCGATGGGTCGGCGCGCCATCATGCCCACGGTTGAGATAATCGTGCCTCCCCAAAAGGTGAAATTGAGAATAGAAATTTCTAGCTGCCCGCCATCAAATATGTCGGTGACGATAAGCGGCAGAGTGACCATAAATATACCGATAAAGAAAATGCCCGTACCGACAGAAGATAAAATGACCGGACGCATGACCGCTGATTTCCAAACGATTGAAAAACCTGCTTGCCATCCGCTCGAGCCTTCATCTTGCGAAGGCACGGGCGGGAAATCGGGCAGGGCGAGGGTCAATAAAAAGCCGATAAGTAGGGCGACGGTCTGCATGGCCAAAAGCGCCCACGGCCCGGCCAAAGGCGCGGCGGCACCGGCCAAAACATAACCCATGAGTTGGGCAGCGAATTGCGCAATCAAGGCCAGCATGACGGCATTTTGGATATTGCCGGAAGCGACGCGTGATAAAAGCGCGTCACGGGTTGGCACCATAAAGGCAAAGCTAGCGCTCATGGCCAAACCGAAAATAATAATATGCCAATATGCCAATTGGCCGGAAAAAGTTAGCCACCCCAAGACAATGGGCGGTATAGCAGCCAATAAATTGACCCAAAGCAAAATCATTCGGCTGTCGCTTTTATCGGCCAGCGAACCGGCAAACATCATCAGGAACACTTGCGGCAAAGCCAGCGCTACTTGCGCGGCAGCCAAATCACCTGCCGTGCCGCCCAATGTGATGATGACCAATGTTGGCACCATGACAAATTGGAGACCATTGGCAAGAAACCAAGTGGCAATGCCGCCGAGATAAGGCGCCATCGGATTGATGCCCCAGCGCGCAATGGCTTGCTGAGAAGATGGGTCTTGGCTGGCTGACATATAAACTCCCTGACCGCGAAACACGGCTTCTCGTTAAATAAGCCGTTTAGCCCTCAGAGCAAAGGGTTTTGCGGCATTTGGCTGATATAGGGTTAGCCGTTCTGCCGGTCCATGACAGTTTTATAATGCACTCCGGCCATGAAAACGAGCTGCGCGATGTCATGCAGGCTGCACTATTATCGATACGATCAATCTATTCGCCAAGGACGGCCGCTGCATCATTTCGGATGCGCTGAACCATAGCGTAAAAGCCGTTCGAACGTTGCGGCGTCAAATGTTCACCTAAGCCCAATTGCCGAAACGCACTTTCAGCATCATAGGCGGCAATTTCTTTTGCCGATTTACCGTCATAAAGGTCCAGCAAAATGGCGACTAGGCCGCGCACAATATGGGCATCGCTATCGCCTCGAAAAGAGAGGCGCTCGCCGTCGCGATCATTGACCAGCCAAACCTGACTGACACAGCCTTGCACCTTATTGTTTTCATTATGCTCGGCTTCGCTCAGCGGCTTTAGGCCGTTGCCGAGCTCGATAATATAGCGATAACGTTCTTCCCAATCGTCAAACAGGGCGAAATCATCAATTAACGTTTCCAGCGACATCAGTGTCTCCTATCACTAGCGGAAAATAGGCGCGATTGCTGATATTGGCAATCATGGTAGTTTGTTTTTCATGAGTCTGCGCCTGAAATCCGAGCTTTATGTGCAATCGCTGGTACGCCGCGTGCAAGCGGCAATGGGAGCGGCCTATGTTTTGAGGCGCGGCGATAAGGATGCGGGCGGCATTTATGTGCGCGTCAATCGGCTTGACGGCACGGCAGGGGTGCTGAATATGTTTACCGATATGGACGGCGCGCAGAGTTTTCGTGTGGTTTTGCCCGTGGACAGCGATGAGGCTGAGAGCGATGCGCTAATTGAACGAGAAATGCAACGAGACCCTGATATTTGGGTAGTGGACATTGAAGATGCGCGTGGGCGACATTTTCTGGAAGGGCGCATAGAAGGCGTGTGGGATTGATGAACGAATTTATTGCTTTAGTGAGCGAGGTTTGGGCCGATAGCTTATTTGGGGTCAGTCCAGCTGAGTTATTGACGGCGCTTGGTGTTTTTCTGACCTTTGCCGTGTTGCGCGGCCTGTTTACCCGCTTCGTATTGGGCGGGTTGGAACGTTTGACCCAACGCACCCAAACCGAAATTGATGATTTGCTGCGCGAGGCACTGGAACGGCCGATTAAATTTTTCTTCCTTATTTTGGGCGTGTTTTTCGCGCTGGAAGTTTTACCGTTAAACGGCTTGGCTGAAGAACTGGCCGATAAGGTGATGCGCTCGTTGATTGCCATCGGCATTTTCTGGTCTTTTTACGCGGCCAGCACACCGGCCAGCATGGCCTTGAGGCGCATTGAGAATATTCTCTCGCCGGAAATTGTCGGCTGGCTGCTGACGCTGTTGCGCTGGGGCATTGTGCTGACCGGCGTGGCCACGATTTTGCAAATTTGGGGCATTCAAATCGGCCCGATTATTGCTGGCTTCGGTCTGTTCGGCGTCGCCGTGGCGCTGGGCGCACAAGATTTGTTCAAAAACCTGCTCGGCGGTGTTTCCATTTTGATTGAGCGACGTTTCGCGCTGGGCGATTGGATTGAAGTCGAAGGTGTGGTGGAAGGCAATATTGAGCAAATCGGCTTCCGCTCGACCCGTGTGCGGCGTTTTGATCAAGTGCCGGTAGTGGTGCCCAACAACATGTTCTCCGACCATGCGCTGGTCAATTATTCCAATATGACGCGTCGGCGCATTAAATGGATTATTGGGCTGGAATATCGCACCACATCGGAACAGCTGAAAACCATTCGCGCCGGTATTTTGAGCTGGCTCGACAGCGACCCGCGCTTTGTCACGGAAATCCATGACGTGCCGAATATCGTCCATATTGAAGGCTTTAATGACAGCTCGATTGATATGCTGGTCTATTGCTTTACCGAAACCACGCGATGGTATGACTGGTTGTCGGCCAAAGAGGATTTGGCGCTGGCCATTAAGCAGATTGTCGAAGAGGTCGGTGCCGGTTTTGCTTTCCCCAGCCGCTCGATTTATGTCGAGCAGGGCAGGGTGGAATAATTACTTCCCGCGCGCCCAAAGCGCACCGCGATTTTGGTCAGCCGCTGGTTGGTAAGCCCCCGATAATTCACCAAGCGCGGTTTGGAAAGTAGCGAGGTCGATATTGGCGGCCAATTCAAATGCGTTGATACCGCAGCGATTCATCATTGCCCATTGGTCGTAAAGCACATCGCCGGTGGCGCGTAATTGACCGGTGAAGTTAAACTCTTCGCGCAATACACGGGCGGCGGAATAGCCGCGGCCATTGCGATAGGCGGGAAAGTGAATGGCGATCAGGGCCAGTCGGTCGATAAAGGGCGCCAGTTCGCGCACATCTTCTCCGAGATCGGTTTTGCCCAGCCCGTCGGCACGTAAAATAACGCCAAACGGCGCGCTGCGCTCGGCCAGTGCGTCGGCTTCGTCTTTCAGGCGGGTCAGTGAGATGATGGATGGCGCATCGCTCAGCGCTGCGTCATCATCCAGATAGGTCCAGCTTTCTTCCGCTGTCGCGCCGTCAATGACAAGGTGATAATCAGTCATACAGGCGCTCCTTAAACGGCGCCATGCCGAGGCGGTTATAAGTGTCGATAAAGCGTTCGCCGTCAGCGCGCAAATCCGTATAGGTGGTTACGACGGTTTCAATCGCGTCAACAATGTCTTCTTCGGTAAAAGCGCGGCCGGTGATTTGGCCGATGGCAGCGTTTTCATCTGCCGCGCCACCAAGCGAGATTTGATAAAACTCCGTGCCCTTTTTATCGACCCCCAAAATGCCGATATGGCCGACATGGTGGTGACCGCAGGCATTGATGCAGCCGGAGATTTTAATCTTCAACTCGCCAATATCATATTGCCGGTCGAGGTCAGAAAAGCGCTCGGAGATTTCCTGTGCCAACGGGATGGAGCGGGCATTAGCGAGATTGCAATAATCAAGCCCCGGGCAGGCTATCTGGTCAGAGATGAGGCCGAGATTGGCGGTTGCCAAATCATGCGCGGCCAGCGCGTCATAGACGGTTTTCACATCGTCCAATTTGACATGCGGTAAAACAAGGTTTTGCTCATGTGTCACGCGCACTTCATCATGGCTGAAGCGCTCGGCTAAATCGGCAATCACATCCATTTGCGCATCGGTCGCATCGCCTGGCACACCGCCAATCGGTTTCAGCGAAATATTGACAATAGCATAGCCGTCTTGCTTATGCGCTACCACATTGGCACGCACAAAGCGGGCGAAATCTGCATCATCGGCTTGCGCCTGCGTAAAGGCTTGGCTGTCGGCAGGCAAGGTTTCGAAAGCGGGCGGCGCGAAATAGGCGCTGATGCGATCGATTTCTGTCTGCGGCACGGTCAACATTTCAGAGGCATCAATCTTGGCGAACTCTTCTTCTACCATGCGGCGCATTTCTTCTTCGCCGGTCTCGTGTACGAGAATTTTAATGCGCGCTTTGTAAGAATTATCGCGTCGCCCCAACATATTATAAACCCGCATCACCGCTTCCAAATAGGCAAGCAGCTTTGCTTTCGGAACAAAGTCGTTCATCTTCTTGGCAACAAAAGGCGTGCGGCCCTGACCGCCGCCGACATGCACTTCATAGCCAATTTCACCGGCATCATTTTGTTTCACCACAATGCCGATATCGTGCAGCTTGATGGCGGCGCGGTCATTTTTATGCGCCGTGACGGCGATTTTGAACTTGCGCGGTAGATAGGTGAATTCGGGATGGAAGGTTGACCATTGGCGGATGATTTCCGAGACAATGCGCGGGTCCTCGGCTTCGCCCTCAATGGCACCGGCATATTGGTCAGAGGTTACATTGCGAATACAATTACCCGAGGTCTGAATGGCGTGCATTTCAACACAAGCCAATTCGTCCAACAGGTCGGGAATTTTATCCAGCGCTGGCCAATTATATTGAATGTTTTGCCGTGTGGTGAAATGGCCGTAGCCACGGTCATATTTGCGGGCAATATGCGCCAGCATCTGCATTTGCTCGCTGCGCAGCGTGCCGTAAGGAATGGCGACGCGCAACATATAAGCGTGTAATTGCAAATAAACCCCGTTCATCAAGCGAAGCGGTTTGAACTGGTCTTCGCTCAGCGCGCCGGAGACGCGGCGTTCGACTTGGCCGCGAAACTGATTGACGCGATCAGCAACAAGCTTGTGGTCAAATTCGTCATAACGATACATCGGCTCACTCCGCTTTTGCTTCTGCTTGTTTGCCGAGGTCGAGCCGCACGGTCGGTCCGGCGGCGCGAATGGTCTCGCGCACGCTGGCCGGTTTGTAAAAGCGGCCATCTTCCAGCACTTCGAACAAATAGGGCTCCAACACATGCGCTTCGAAATCATCGGGCATAGCGCGCGCCAGAAGCGCTTCGGCGGCTTCCGTTCCATCGGCCACATCAGCCTCTGTAAACCGTTCTACCCATCGATTATCGGCGCTGAAATAGACCACTTCGCCATCGCTCAAGCGATTGGCGGTCACGGCTTGAAAACGGGCCCCTTTGGCGGCGTGTTGAGCCATATTTGCTCCTTGAATAAGACGCGCGGATATTGCCCAATTTCGCTAAACACGTCAATAGAATGTAAAATATGTTCATTTACAACATAATGCGTAAAATATAGTTCCGTTTGAGCTTTCTCTACTTTTTTCGACATTCTTACAGCATCGAGACTACTGTGCGGTTAAGGATGCTGATTATATTGAGTTTTGCGTTTTTCATGCCGGTGCCGGTCATGGTGTGGCGGGGTATGCTGGCAAGTCAGCCGGTCGGCCAATGTTCTGACAGCATGAGCTTTATCTCAGCGACGGAAACTTTCATGCCAGCGATGCAAAAGAAGCCATTCGCAAAAGCTCAGCAAATAGAAAAGAAAAATGCCGAGCGCCGATAATAGCGCGAGGCTGGCAAACATGGTGGCAATCTCAAGCCGGTTGCCCGTTTCAATAATACGCCACGCTAAGCCGGTGCTGGTGCCGGAGCCGGCAACAAATTCCGCGACCACGGCCCCGATTAAAGCCAAGCCGCCGGAAATTTTTGCCCCCGTCAACATGGCCGGTAGCGCCGCGGGCAGTTCTAAGTAAATCAATCTTTGCCACCAAGACGCGCCCGATAAGGTCATCAAATCATGCAATTGTGGGTCAACGCTGCGCAGCCCTTGCACTGTATTAGTTAGCATTGGGAAGAAGGCAACAATCCAGGCGATGATAACCAAAGCGCGCGACAGATTATCAAAGCCGACCCAGATAAGAATGAGCGGGGCAATTGCCACCACCGGCGTGACTTGCAAGGTAATGACATAAGGATAAAGCGCCATTTCAATCAGCCGCGCTCGGGTGAAAACAATAGCCAAGCTGACGGCGGTCGCCACGGCCCAGACGAAGGCCAGCAAGGTGACTTTCACCGTCACCCACAGCGCCGCCATAAGCGCCGTAAAATTATCAACCAAAGCGGCCAGAATGAGCGAGGGTGCGGGCAAAACAAACACCGGCACACCGGCAAGGCCGACCCAGATTTCCCATAGGGTAAGCAGTGCCAAGCCGAGCAGAAAGGGAAGGAGATAGCGCATCGCTTAAGCTCCGCCTCCCGGGCTAGTGCCATGTCCAAGTGCCATACTCAACGCACTGCAGGCTGCGGTGAAAGCAGGCGCGCTGCGAAAACCGCTGTCGCGGCCGGTTTGATTAATGGCAATTTCCTTTTGAATTTCCCCGCCCTGCATCACCAATGCGCGCTCGGCCAGATAGGCGGCTTCGGTAACGCTATGAGTTACGAAAATAATCGTGCATTTTTGTTGCTGCCAAATGGCGCGTAAATCATCATCGAGACGAAACCGGGTCAGTTCGTCCAAAGCGGCAAACGGCTCATCCATCAACAGCACGGGTGGGCGTTTGGCCAAAGCACGCGCCAGCGACACACGCATTTTCATGCCGCCGGATAATTGTCGCGGCAGCGCGTCGGCAAAATCGGTAAGACCGACCAATGCCAATGCCTCATCAAGGCGCGCGGCAATCTCATTCGGGCTGTGGCCTTCAATTTGCAAGGGCAGGGTAATGTTGTCAGCGACGCTGCGCCAAGCAAGCAAAGTCGGTTCTTGAAAAACAAAGCCGATTTGGCTTTGCGCCAAGCCTGTTACACTGCCGATAAAAGGTTGTTCAAGACCGGCCAACAGGCGCAACAAGCTTGATTTGCCGCAACCGGATGGCCCGACCAGAGCGGTGAAGCTGCCGCTGATGAACTGCGCCGTCACATTTTTGAGCGCAGTGAAGCCATTGTCATATCTCAGGCTGGCTGCATTGAGAGCCAGTGCACTCATGGCGCGCCTGCATTGGTGAAGTCGGTCGTAAAGGCGTTTTGCCAGTCCAGTGTTAACGGATAAACTCCGTTTTCCGACATGGTTTTGAAGAAACTTTGCCAGCGCGCTTCACTCATCGCGCCGAGGCCCTGTTTTTCTGTATCAGGCGAGGCCAGCATGCCGCGCTGGCGAATTTGTTCAATCGCTTGATCGATAATGTCTTGGCGCATATCGGGATTGGCGGCGAGAATGAGCTTATTGCCTGGGCTTGGGTCGCCGTAAATATAGCTTTGCCATCCCTCGACCGAGGCATTGACGAAGGCTTGCACCAGTTCCGGCTGTTCTTCAATCAGCCGATTTTGTGCCAGCACCATAGCGGCATAGCTGGGATAGCCGAAATCGGATAGCAGAAAGACTTGCGGCTCAAAACCGCCACGTGTCGAAATCGTATAGGGCTCGGAGGTTACATAGCCTTGCTGAACGGCTCTTGGATTGACCAGAAAAGGTGCCAGATTGAAGGTATATTTGCGGATTTGGCGATCGGAAAAATCATATTTGGCGCGCAACCAAACCCAAAACGCATTGATTGAGGCATCGGCAATCATTACCGGCTTGTCTTTTATATCGGCCAGCGTTGCGATATCAGCGCGCGGATGGGTGATGAGCACTTGCGGGTCTTTTTGAAATGCCGCCATGACCGCTTTGGCGGGCACACCGGCGCGGACCATATTCAACGGAATGAAGCTGTTTGAGCCCATGCCGAAATCAATCGCACCGGCGCCCAGTAATTGCGGGATATTAACACCCGGTCCGCCGCCCAGAATGGTCACATCTAGACCGGCTTTTTCATATAAGCCCAGCGCTTTGGCTTGATAAAAGCCGCCTTGCTCGGCTTGCGCTTTCCAGTCTGTGGCAAATGTCACCCCTTCCAGCGCCAAAACCTGCAATGGCAAAACGGCCAACGCAAGCGCGCGCATCAGCAATCCAATTGCGGCTATTTTTAGCGACTGTATTCCCCATCTCATTTGTGACAAACTGGCAGACAGTCTGGGGCGCGTCAACTTGAGCGACGACACGCGAGGAGAAGAATATGGCCGAAAAGCCGTTTTGGCAGACCGTCAAATTGACCGATATGACGGCGGCGCAATGGGAGGCCGTGTGCGATGGCTGTGCCAAATGCTGTTTGGTGAAATTGCAAGACGAAGATAGCGGTGAAATCGTCTTTACCGATATTATTTGCAATTTGCTCGATCAGCAAACCTGTCGCTGCGCCCATTATCAGGAACGCACCAAGTTGGTGCCCGATTGTGTAAAGTTGACCAAAGACAATCTCGATAAAATTGATTTTATGCCGCCAAGCTGCGCTTATCGGCTTTTGCATGAGGGTAAAGATTTACCGCAATGGCATCCGCTGGTATCGGGCCACGCCGATAGTGTGGTTGAGGCCGGCATGTCGGTCAAAGGACGGGTGATTGCCGAAATGACATTTGACGGCGATAGCGAAGACCGCGTCGTTGATTGGCCGCACGACAGTTAATTTGCCGTTCGCTTTATCCAATTGCTGTAGTCCTCTCTATTGAGACATTATAGCTCTGGTCATCTACTTTGCGCGCGGCTATCCTGCGGCCAAAAGGGAGACCGATATGAACAGACTTACCGAAAATTCGCCAAGCGTCAGCGACGCCATTAATACGCGCTTTTCCTGCCGCGCTTTTCTCGATAAGCCGGTGGCCGCAGAAGATGTGAAATATATTGTCGAAACGGCCGTGCGGGCTCCTTCCGGTGGCAATTTACAGCCGTGGAATGTGCATGTTTTGCAGGGTGAGGCGCGCGATAATTTGGTCAAACTGATTGCTGAAAAGGGTCAAGAAAAACCGATGGGCGAGGGTTCGGAATATCATATTTATCCGCCCGAATTGAGCGACCCCTATAATAGCCGCCGCTATGATATTGGCGAGCGCATGTATGAAATCATGGGCGTGGCGCGCGAAGACAAGGCGGCGCGGCTGGCTTGGCTGGCCAGCAATTTCACTTTTTTCAATGCCCCTGTCGGTATGTTCTTCTCTCTCGATAAACAAATGCAAGAAGGCCAATGGTCGGATATGGGCATGCTCATTCAGACCATGATGCTGTTGGCGCGCGAGCGCGGTCTGCACACTTGCCCGCAAGAGGCTTGGGCCATTTGGGCGCCAACGGTCAAAGAATATTTGGGCATTCCCGACAGTTATATTTTCTTTTGTGGCTTGGCGCTCGGTTATGCCGACTCTGACGCATCGGTCAACAGCTTGGAAAGTCCGCGCGCGCCGATGGATGAAGTTGTCACCTATTTGGGTTTTTAAGCGCTGCTTACGGCAGGCATATTTTGGGTTTTGGTCGCTTTGGCGGCTTGCGCTGTCGGCTATGTAGTCAGCCGGCCACTGCATGCGCGCCGAGATAAAAAAGCGGCTTTGGCGACGCTCGCCTTTATGCCGCTTTTTTCGCTTATGGTTTATCTTGCCATCGGCAATCCCGACAGCGCTGATGCGCCGCTTGAGCCGCGCCTTGAAGGGGCGTTGGAAGATCTGCCGCCCGGCGCGGTAATGGCCAAATTGGAGCAGCGCCTGCGCGACGCACCCAATGATGCGACCGGCTGGTTGCTGATGGCACGGCTGCGCATGACCATTGAAGATTATCCAAAAGCGGCTGATAGCTGGCAGCGCTTGCTGGCCCTCGAAAGCGACAATAGCGAGGCGATGGTCGGTCTAGCGCAAGCCTTGATTGAACAAGATGGCGGAGTCGTCAGCGAAGCGGCCATTGATTTGCTGGACACCGCATTGGCGTCGGAGCCTGAAAACTTCGCGGCTCGTTTCTGGCGCGCCGAAGCCTATGACCAATTGGGTGAGACGGCACAAGCACGCATCCTATGGCGGCAAATGCGAGAAAAGCTGCCCGATAATATGCCTCTGGCCAAAATGCTCGACCGCCGTCTTGCAAAGTAAAGCGGCACGATTTGCCGCGCCGAAAATATTGGTCATCAGGGCGGGGCTTTGCTTATAGTGCGGCCAAAGAGGACGCTTTATGACACGCAAGCAAATCAGATTGACGGCAATTGGCGGTGGCTTGGCTTTTTTGGCGCTGGCTGCCTTTATTGCCTTGACCGCGCTCGAAGATAATATCGTGTTTTTCCGTTCGCCCAGCGAATTGGCGGCCAAACCGGCTGCCATTGGCGAGGCCATTCGCATTGGCGGTTTGGTGCGCGAAGGCTCGGTCACGCGCGACGGTCTGCGCGCCGATTTTCAGGTCACTGATTTGGCGCATGACATTGCCGTTTCCTATGAGGGCATGCTGCCCGATTTGTTTCGCGAAGGGCAAGGGGTTGTTGCTGAAGGGCGCTTTGACGGTTCGGGTATATTCCGCGCCGATACTGTGCTGGCCAAGCATGACGAAACCTATATGCCGCCGGAGGTGGCCGAAGCTCTAGAGAAATCTGGCAAATATAATGCCCCGCATCCGGCAAAGGGTGCGCCATGATTGCCGAGTTCGGCCATTTCGTTTTGGTGCTGGCATTGGCCGTGGCGTTGGTGCAAGCAATCGCGCCGCCTTATCTGATGCAGCGTGATACGGCTTTGGCCTTGCCACTGGCGCGCCGCGCGGCGCTGGCGCAATTGATCCTTGTGATGTTGGCATTTCTGGCGCTCACTTACGGCTTTGTGCGCTCGGATTTTTCGCTCGCCGTGGTGTTTGCCAATAGTCATGTCGCCAAGCCCCTCATCTATAAAATCGCCGGTGTGTGGGGCAACCATGAAGGCTCCATGCTGCTATGGGTGCTGATTGTCGCCGCTTATGGTGCGGCATATGGTGCGTTTTCAAAAACCCAAGACGGTTTTTCAGCGCGCGTATTAATTGTGCAGGGCTGGCTTGGTGTGGCTTTTTTGACCTTCCTCCTGTTCACCTCAAACCCGTTTGCGCGGCTATTGCCTGCGCCGTTTATCGGGCAGGGGCTGACACCAATTTTGCAAGACCCGGCTTTGGCCGCGCATCCGCCTTTGCTCTATGCCGGATATGTCGGCTTTTCGATGGCTTATGCTTTTGCGCTGGCCGCTCTCACCGGAAAAGAAGACGGGCAAGATTGGGCGCGCCGTATGCGTCCGTGGATTTTGGCAGCTTGGGTTTTTCTTACTTTGGGCATCGCGCTCGGTTCTTACTGGGCCTATTACGAACTGGGTTGGGGCGGTTTTTGGTTTTGGGATCCGGTGGAGAACGCCTCGCTGATGCCATGGTTGGCCGGTACGGCCTTGCTGCATTCGGCTTTGGTGGCTGAAAAACGCAACACGCTGAAACGTTGGACATTGCTCTTGGCCATCATCACCTTTGCGCTGTCGCTGTCGGGCACATTTCTCGTGCGCTCCGGCGTGCTGACCTCTGTGCATGCTTTTGCCAATGATCCGGAGCGCGGACTTTTCATTCTCGCCATTCTCGGTCTTTTCACTTTGGCCGGTTTTTTGCTTTACGGCTTGCGCCTGCCGCATCTGGCCGCCGACCGCCCGTTTCAGCCGGTCAGTCGCGAGGGGCTGCTCTTAGTCAATAATATATTTTTAGCGACGGCGACGGTGACGGTGTTTATCGGCACGATTTATCCGCTCATTCTCGACGCGCTCGGCATGGGCAAAATTTCCGTCGGCGCGCCTTATTTCAATGCGGTGTTCGCGCCGCTGATCATTCCATTTGCCTTATTGCTGCCGCTCGGCCCATTGCTGAATTGGCGCGAGGGCAGTGTGCAAAAACTACAAAATAAATTGGCATTGGCCGCCGCTGCTGCGGCTTTGGTGACCTGTGGAATTATGCTGACGCGTGGCGCGGCCTCGTTGATGGTGGTTGCGCTGTTTGCTGCCGCCCTTTGGTTGCTGTTCGGCGCCGGTCTCGACGTGGCGCAACGCCTGACCCCCTATCGCACGCGGCTGCATAAATTCTGGACACTACCGGCAAGCGCTTTCACCGCACCTTTGGCGCATGGCGGTTTGGCGGTGATGCTGCTCGGTATTTTGGCGGCCACACAATGGCGCGAAGAAGCGGTGGTTGCGGCAAGCCCCGGCCAGCAGATTAATATTGCCGGTGTCGCGCTGCGCTATGACGGCTTGCGCGAAGTGGACGGGCCCAATTACACGGCCGAACAAGCACGACTGACTTATCTGAGCGGCGCGCATCAGGGCGCGCATCTTTATCCTGAACGGCGTTTTTATGAGGCCGAACGGTCGCAAACCACCGAAGCGGCCATCACCACTGATTTGACCGGTCATCTTTACGCCGTGGTCGGTGAGGTGAGCGGCGATAAGCGTGTGTTGCGCATTTGGTATCACCCCTATGTCGCTTTTATTTGGCTCGGCGCGGTGCTGATGGCACTGGGCGGCAGCTTTGCTTTAGCGACACGGCTGCAGCGGCAGATATGATGGCGCGTCTGCTGATATTATTCGCCCTCGTGCTGGCACCGGCACACGCGCTCGACCCTGGCGAAGCACTGGCCGATGCGGGGCTTGAAACGCGCGCCCGTGCCCTCAGTCAAGAATTGCGGTGCATGGTTTGTCAAAATCAATCGATTGACGATAGCGATGCCCCATTGGCCAAAGATTTGCGGCAATTTGTGCGCGCGCGCCTGCTTGCCGGCGACAGCGATGCCGCCATTCGCAATGCCGTGGCAGAACGTTATGGCGAGTTCGCGCTGTTTCGCCCGCGCATCGCACCGCATACGTTGGCGTTGTGGGCCATGCCGCTCCTTATCCTGCTTTTCGGCGGCGTTATGGCGTGGCGGTTGGTCCTTAATTCGGCGCGTCAAAACACTTCAACCCCTCGACAATAAAAGCTAGTCTCGGCGCATGGGACAGTCCTTGCGCCTTTTGCTGATAGAAGACGATGTCAAAGCCGCCGCTTTGCTGTGCGACCGCTTTCGAGCAGAGGGGGTGGCGATTGAGCATGCCGCCAATGGGACGGATGGCTTGGCAATGGCGCAAAAAGGTGGCTTTGATGTGCTGGTGGTTGACCGCATGCTGCCCGAATTGAGTGGCACGCAAATGGTCGAAAATCTGCGCCAAGCGGGAGATGCTACACCGGTTTTGTTTCTCTCGGCTCTGGGTGAGGTTGATGACAGAGTCGCCGGATTTGAAGCCGGTGGCGATGATTATCTGACCAAGCCCTATGCTTTTGCTGAATTGAAGGCACGGGTGACGGCGCTGGCGCGGCGCGGTGAGGCGGCGCAAACGCAATTGCAACTGGCCGATTTGCAACTTGATTTACTGGCCCGTGAAGCGCGGCGCGGTGAGACGCTGCTGGATTTGAACAATCGCGAATTTGACCTGCTGGCTTATCTAGCCAGCCATCAAGGGCAAGTGGTGACACGCCACATGCTGCTGCAAAATGTCTGGAATTACGGCCTCGACACACAAACCAATGTTGTCGATGTGCATATTTCGCGGTTGCGCGCCAAGCTTGATAAGGATTTCAGCCCGCCGCTTTTGCACACCAAACGCGGACAAGGCTTTATTTTACAGGTTGAGGCATGAGAAATTTATTGCGCCTCGCCGGCTTTCGCGCCGCGCTTGCCTATACCGGCATTTTGCTGGTCGCAATGGCGCTGGTTATGGGGCTGTTATATGGGCGGCTGGCCGACACTATGCGCGGGGCGCAAGACAATCTGATTTGGCGCGAAGCGGCGGCACTCAGTTTTATTCATCAGCGCGATGGGGTGCGTGCTTTGGCGCAGGCCGTCAGCGCCGTGCAAGCGGGGCAGGGCAGCTATGTGCGCCTGTCGGACGGGCTTGGCAATTTTCTTGCTGGTAATTTGCAATCCTTTCCGACACCCGAGCGCACCGATGCTGAAGGTTGGGTGCATTTTTCTGTAAACGGATTACCGGTGCGGGCGCGGCTTTTGCAAGTGGATGAGAATCTGGTGCTGTTGGTCGGTCATGAAATTGTTGATGGTGAAACCTTGCTCAGCAGTTTCCGCAATGCTTTTGCGTTTGCTTTGCTGGCCATATTGCTTATCGGTCTGGGCGGTGGGGCGTTTTTGGCGCGGCGCGGTTTGCAGCGCGTGGAAGCGATTGGCGAGGGTCTAAGGCCGGTCATGCAAGGCGATTTGTCGGCGCGTTTACCGGTTGCCAAAGGCGGGGTGGAATGGCAAGTCCTCGAAAGCCGCATCAATGCGACTTTGGCCCAGCTTGAAAAGCTTATGCTGGCGACACGGCAGGTCAGCGATAATTTGGCGCATGATTTGCGCGCGCCGCTGACCCGCTTGCGGGCACGGCTTGAGGCGCAACTGGCGAAAACCGATAATGATGAACTTGCCGCCGCGCTTGATGATGTTGACGGTTTGCTGAAAAGTTTCAATGCGCTTTTGACCTTGTCACGGATTGATAGCGGCATTGCAACGCTTGAGGCCTGGCCTGTCAACATCAATGAATTACTCGACGAGTTGCACGATTTGTTTGCGCCGCTTTTTGAAGATAACGACATGATNCTGCAAGTCTCCGGCGGCGATGATTTGAAATTGNACGGTGATGCNAATTTATTGGGACAGGCATTNGTCAANCTGTTGGAAAATGTTTTGGCGCANGGCGTTGAAGTCGGCAGCTCGGTTGAACTGGCGGCGCAGNATGCGGGCGACAAGGNGGTTTTGTCACTGGCCGATGGCGGCAAGGGNATNGCGCCCGAGCGGCGCGGNGATGCGCTGGANNGATTTGTGCAATTGGANGCCAGCCGNTCAACAGGNGGGCATGGTTTGGGGCTGTCTCTGGTCGCNGCCATTTGCGNCCATCATGGTGGCGAATTGCATCTNGCCGATAANGAGCCNGGCTTGCGGGTGGAAATGCATTTGCCGNTAAAGGCNTGAAAGNGTCGCCATGACNGCCCTATTTGANAAGCTGNCACCGCACCGCCCGCGCGATGCCGCGCAAGCGGCCTTGCTGTTNCAAGACATCGAGGCCATTNNTGTGCTTGCCNCGCTGGTTGANGCNCATAANGATTTTTTTGCTTGGTTGGTCGAGGGCAGNCCGTTTTTGGCGCGTCTCATCANGCGCTANCCTGACACGCTNACGGNGCTGTCGGGCANGCNGCCGGAAGAATATCTGGCCGANNTATACNCCGCTTTGCNGGNNGATATGGAACAAGTGCAAGANCGCGACCGCGCCATTGCCACATTGCGTCATGCNCGNAATCGNGCCGCTTTGGCCATCGCTNTGNCCGATTTGGCCGATNTNTGGGATGTCGAAACCGTCACCGATTACCTCACGCGCTTGGCCGACCTCGCNGTGCGCTGCGGCTTGGATTATTTATTGCGCGAGGCGGCAGNNGANGGNCGTTTGAAAGAATTTTCGCGCGACGGTCTGGTGGTTTTGGCACTCGGCAAACATGGCGGGCAGGAGCTGAATTATTCCTCTGATATTGATTTCGTCATTTACTACACAGCCAATGCGCTACCCTTGGTCGACGGGCNAGATGCGCGTAAATTTCACATTAAGCTGGTGCAGGATTTAACCGCGCTTTTGCAAAATGTGACGGCGNACGGTTTTGTTTTTCGCGTCGATTTGCGTTTGCGCCCTGACCCCGGCGCCACGCCGGTCACCATCACCGTNGATGCGGCGCTCAGCTATTATGAGAGCATGGGACAAAATTGGGAGCGTGCGGTTTACATAAAGGCGCGGCCCATTGCCGGTGATATGGCGGCGGGGGCGAAATTCCTCGCCGATTTGCAGCCNTATATTTGGCGACGCTATTTNGATTTTGCCGCCATTGAAGATGTCCATTCCATGAAGCGGCAAATGCATGCGGTGCGCGGCCATGCCGAAATTGCGGCTGANGGACATAATTTGAAATTGGGGCGCGGGGGCATTCGTGANATTGAGTTTTTCGTGCAGACGCAGCAATTGATTGCCGGTGGGCGCGACCCTGATTTGCGTGGTCACCGCACCGTTGAAATGCTGCATATGCTGGCGCAGAAACAATGGATAGATACGGCGACAGCAGAAAAATTGACGGCCTCTTACTATTATTTGCGGCGCATGGAGCACCGNTTGCAAATGCGCCTTGATGAGCAGACGCAAACCCTNCCGAAAGATGATGCGGGCTTTGCCGGTTTTGCGCGTTTTGCGGGCTATGAGCGCGCGCAAGATTTCGCGGCGGAATTGANTTCGCATTTAAGCGGCGTGACNGACGAATATGCGCGGCTTTTCNAGCAGGCGGAAAGCCTGTCTGGCGATGCCGGCAATTTGGTGTTTACCGGCGGCGAAGATGACCCTGAAACNNTGGAAACCTTGTCCNATATGGGGTTNAANCGACCGGCCGATATTTCNGCCATTATTCGCGGCTGGCACGCCGGTCGTATGGCGGCGACGCGCAGCGAAAGNGCACGCGAAATCCTTACCCGTTTGCAGCCGGTCCTGCTGGCCAAATTGGCGCAAGCGCGNGCNCCCGATGACGGTTTCTTGCGCTTTGACCAATTCCTCACCGCGCTGCCCGCCGGTGTGCAGATTTTCTCACTGTTTCAATCCAACCCGCATGTNCTCAATTTGCTGGTCGATATCATCAATACAGCGCCGCGCTTGGCGGCCCTGCTCTCNGCNAATGCCAAGCTGGTCGATGCACTGGTGCCGGGGCATATCGCTGAAGACGTGCCCGAAAAATTTGCNGATTTTGAAAGCGCTATGGATGGCTTGCGTCGCCATGTGCGCGAAGCGCAATTTCGCGTCGGNACACGCANTTTGGCCGATCCGNTAATGGCCACGCATCATGGGGAGGATTATAGCCGGCTTGCCGAAACCGCCATCAGCACCATGTATGATGCGGCGCTGGCTGATATTGAGCGCCAATATGGCCGCATTGAGGGCGGCGATATGGCGGTGGTCGGTTTGGGCAAGTTGGGCAGNGGGGAGATGACCCTGCAATCCGACCTCGANCTTATTCTGATTTGCGATTGCCCTGATTTCGNGGCGCTTTCCGACNGTGCCAAACCGCTTGATGCCGATAGATGGTTTGCCCGNGCGGCGCGGCGGTTGATNAGCGGTCTGAGTGCCCCGACATCGGAAGGTGATTTATTTGAAGTCGATACAAGACTGCGCCCCTCAGGCAATGCCGGCCCGCTGGTCACCAAGNTCAGCAGTTTTGTCGATTATCAAGCCCATCAAGCATGGAATTGGGAGCATATGGCGCTGACGCGCGGCCGTGTTTTGGCCGCCGGCGATGCCTTGCGCGAGAANGTGGAGGTGGCGATAAAATCCGTACTGACCGCACCGCGNGATGGCGCGAAATTGGCCGATGATGCGCAAGATATGCGGGCNCGCTTGCGCCGACACCAACCGCNGGCCGGGCCGTTTGATATTCGCCGCGGCGATGGCGGTTTGGTCGATGTCGAATTTATCGCGCAATGTTTGCAATTGGCCTATGGGGCGACGCATCCCCATTTGGCTGCCTCAATGCCTCTGCNGCAGCTTTTGACGGCTTTGCGCGATGNCGATTGCCTCGACGAAAAGGCGCATGAAGGGCTGCAAGCGGCCGCGGCATGCTTTTTGAGCTTGCGACAAATTGCCAGCCTGTGTCTTGAGGATAATGAAGAAAATCCTGCCCCNGCCATTGCCGCCTTGCTGCTCGAAGCCTTGAATGAGCCTGATATGAGCCGCTTGGGGCAGAGCATTGCCGCGCATCGGNCCTATGTTGCGGCGTGTTTTGAGACGACCATGACGCAATTGCGCGGGCTTTGAAAAGATTGACCCACATGGCCAAATTAAATAGCCTTTCACCAGTTTTGGGAGAGTGACATGAATTTCGATTTTTCGGATGACCAGAAAATGCTGAAAGATCAGGCGCGCAAGTTCCTTGAGGACAAGTGCAGCTATGACGATGTGCGGACTGTTTTGGAAAGCGATGACAGCCACCATGATGGCGTATGGAACGGCTTGTGCGAATTNGGNTTTGCCGGTGCCGCCATTCCTGAAGAATTTGGCGGGCTGGGATTGGGGCCGCTTGAGCTATGCGTGATTGCTGAAGAGCTTGGCCGCGCTGCCGCGCCGGTNCCGTTTTCATCTTCCATTTANATGTTTGCCGAAGCGCTGAAATTGACCGGCTCGGNTGAACAAAAAGCCGCTTGGTTGCCGCAAATCGCGACCGGCGAAATTATCGGCACTTTGGCTTCGGCGGAAGGCACACAAGCGCCATCGCCGCGNACNGTGAAGGCAAGTTTTTCCGGCGGCAAGCTNAGCGGACGCAAATTGCCNGTNCCCGATGGCGAAACAGCCTCGGTTGCGGTGGTGCTGGCCAANACGGGCGGCAGCGGCGAACAAGCTTTGTCTCTNGTGCTGGTTGACCTTAATCAAGACGGCATTACNCGGTCGGCGGTTGAAACCATTGACCCGACGCGCGGCCATGCCGAGATTAATTTCGACAATGCCGATGCCAGCCTGTTGGGCACGGAGGGCGAAGGTTGGGACATGCTGAAGCGGGTTGAGGCCGGCGCAGCCGTGCTGATGGCTTTTGAACAAGTCGGCGGCACAGAAGCGGCGCTCAATATGGCGAAAGATTATTCGCTCGACCGCTATGCTTTCGGGCGTCAAATCGGTTCTTATCAGGCCATTAAACACCGCCTCGCCGATATGTATGTGAAGCTCGAATTGGCGCGCTCCAATGCCTATTACGGGGCNATGATTTTGTCTGANGACAGCGCCGANCTTGAATTGGCAGCAGCCTCAGCGCGCATTTCTGCGACCGAGGCCTATCGCTTTGCCGCGCAGGAATGCATNCAGGTGCATGGCGGCATCGGNTTTACCTGGGAAGCCAATCCGCAGTTTCATTATCGNCGCTCAAAACTTCTGGCATTGGCTCTGGGCAGTGCCAGNCGATGGAAAGACAGGCTCGTATCAGAGCTTGAGAAAAGTAACGTGGCTTGATGCAGCACTTCTCGTGTCAGCTAGCATATGAAGAAATAATCATCAGGAAGGACAGTTAAAATGGATTTTAACGATACCCCCGAAGAAGCAAAATTTCGTGCTGAAGTNCGTGAATGGCTTTCTGCCAATGCCAAGCCGAAAGATCCGAGCAAGGTAAAAGCAGGCGTTTCGGCCAAGCCCGAATCCGAGCGTTTGGCGCGCGCCAAAGAATGGCAGGCCAAAAAAGCCGAAGCCGGTTATGCGGCCATTACNTGGCCGACCGAATATGGCGGTCTTGGCGGCACGCCGATTCAATCGGTGATTTACAGCCAAGAAGAGTCGAATTTTGANGTGCCCGGCGGTTTCTTTGAAATNGGCCTCGGCATGTGCATTCCGACCATGATGAAATGGGCGACCAAAGAGCAATGCGACCGCTATGTAAAGCCGGCGCTTTATGGCGAAGAAATTTGGTGCCAGCTTTTCTCAGAACCGGCAGCCGGTTCCGATGTCGCGGGTCTGCGCACAAAATGCGAAAAAGANGGCGATGAATGGGTCATTAACGGCCAGAAGGTNTGGACGTCGGGNGCGCATTTTTGCGATTACGGCATTATCGTTACCCGCTCTGACCCGACCGTACCGAAGCATAAAGGCCTGACCTTTTTCTTCCTCGACATGAAAACGCCGGGCATTGAAATTCGCCCGATTAAGCAGATTTCCGGCGGNAGCGGCTTTAATGAAGTGTTCTTCAATGATGTGCGCGTGCCGGATAGCCAGCGTTTGGGCGATGTCGGAGAGGGCTGGAAAGTGTCGCTGACAACGCTGATGAATGAGCGTCTGGCCATCGGTCAAGGCAGCGGNGTTGACCATGCCGAATTGCTGAAATTGGCGCGCGACACGGAACTGGAAAACGGCCNGGCCATTAAAGATTCCAATGTGCGTGAAAAATTGGCTGATTGGTATGTCCAGTCGCAAGGCTTGAAATATACAAAGTTCCGCACGCTGACCGCTTTGTCGAAAGGCCAAGTGCCGGGGCCGGAAAGTTCTATCGGTAAAATCGTTTCGGGTCCGAAAATGCAGGACTTGGCGAGCTTTGCGATGGATATTCAAGGTCAGGGCGGCGTCATGCAAGATGTTGAGGAAAGNCCGATGGCCGGTGCTTTCCAAAACCAATGGNTTGGCGCAGCCGGTTACCGCATTGCNGGTGGCACGGATGAGATTTTGCGCAATATCGTATCGGAACAGGTGCTTGGCCTGCCGCAAGATATTCGCGTTGATAAAAACGTGCCGTTTAACGAATTGCCGGGAGCCGGTAGCAAAAAATAGTCGTTTNACGGCCTGATTTTGAAAGCCCGCAGGGGAAACCTTGNGGGCTTTTTCTTGCCCCAAGCCTCGAAAAAGGCGACAAAGGCGGCATGAGTTTGACCGCGCCCGATATTCGGTTCTCCGTCGCGCCNATGATGGATTGGACCGANCGCCATGANCGCTATTTCATGCGGTTAATGTCGAAGCGCGCGCGGCTTTATACGGAAATGGTGACGGCTGATGCGGTGCGCTTTGGCGACCGNGACAAGCTGCTTTCTTATAATAAAGAAGAACACCCGCTGGCCCTGCAGCTTGGCGGCAGCGATCCGCAANCTTTGGCGGAAGCGGCAAAAATCGGTGAAGATTATGGCTATGANGAAATAAACCTCAATGTCGGTTGCCCGTCTGACCGCGTGCAATCGGGCCAGTTCGGGGCCTGTTTGATGCAAGAGCCGGATTTGGTCGCCGATTGTGTGGTGGCCATGNCGGCGGCGGTAAACGTGCCGGTGACGGTAAAGTCGCGCATTGGCGTNGACGATCAAGAGCCGCGCGAGGCGCTGTTCACGCTGGTCGAAAAAAGCAAAAGCGTCGGCATTGGCCATTTTATCGTGCATGCTCGCAAAGCTTGGCTCGACGGGTTAAGCCCGAAAGAGAACCGTGATATTCCGCCNCTNGATTACGGCCTCGTCTATCAGTTGAAGCAAGCGCATCCCGATTTGTTGATTTCGATAAATGGCGGCATTGAGACATTGCAAGATTGCGCCGCGCATCTCAGCAAAACCGACGGGGTGATGCTGGGGCGCGCGCCNTATAAAAATCCTTATCTATTGGCGTCTGTCGATGCGCAATTATTCGGCGATNCTGANATTGCGCCAAGCCGCGAAGAAGTGGTCGAAGGGCTTATTCCCTATGCTGAAAAATTGGTTGCCAATGGCNCGCCACTGCATGCNCTGACGCGCCATGTCATGGGGCTGTTTCAAGGCTTGCCGGGTGGGCGCTTATGGCGGCGGCATTTGAGCGAAAACGCGCCGCGGCGCNGTGATGATCCGCAAATTTTGCGNGAGGCTTTGGCTTTGGTTGAAGAGCAAACNGCCAAAAAANCCNCCATAATGGAAAGCCGCTAGCAATGGAAACGGAATTGATCATCCTNGCCGCCGTGTTGATGACCGCCGGATTTTTATCCGGCNTTGTCGCCGGTCTGTTGGGCGTTGGTGGCGGTATGATTTTGGTGCCGGTGCTGTTTCAAACCTTCATCTTTTTCGACCTGGCAGCGCATTTGCAANTCCATATGGCGGTTGCNAGTTCCATGGCGATTATTTGCTTTACCGGTTNATTGTCGGCGCGTAGCCATTTCANGCGCGGCGCGGTNGATATGGAAGTNGTCAAAAGCTGGGGCGCGTTTATCGCTATNGGCGCTTTGGCCGGTGCGGTGGCGGCGCGTTTTATTGCGCCGGCCGGATTGAAAATCATNTTTGCGGCTTTGGCGCTCAGCATGGCGACGCGCATGTTGCTCAATGACAATCCGGGCGAGGCGGGTGAAGCGCGCTTTGGTGCGACCTTGCAAAAAGCTTTGTCTTCTCTTGTNGGGTTTTTCTCGGCCTTGATGGGCATTGGCGGNGGCACNTTATCCGTGCCGCTATTGAATGCATCGGGGCGTGATGTGTTGCGCGCTGTCGGCACATCCTCCGTGTTTGGCGTATTCATCGCCATACCGGCGACGCTTGGCTTCGCGCTNGCCGGTCGCTCATTGCCCGATTTGCCCGATTACGCGCTGGGCTATGTCAATTTCTTGGCGGTGCTGGCGATTATCCCGACCAGCATGTTGGCCGCGCCTTTNGGCGCGAGACTGGCGCATCGTTTGAGCAAAAAGGCGCTCAATAATATTTTCGCCGGATTTTTGATTGTCAGCGGCGGGCGCATGTTGATTGCGATTTTNGTCTAAATTTTTTGGTCNTATTCGCCGACTTCTTCATAAGATGANAGCAGCGTATCAATCTCGGTAAATATGGCGCGCATATTTTCTTCCGAGGTCGGGCTTTCAACCACGACAACCAACCCCGGCTTATTGGATGAGGCGCGCACCAGCCCCCATGTNCCGTCTTCAACCGTGATGCGCACGCCATTGACGGTGACCAAATCGCGAATGGGCTGACCGATAAGCGTGCCGCCATCGGCTNCCAGCTTNTCAAAATGGGCAATGGCGCGCTCGACCACCTCGTATTTTTTCAAATCATCGCAATGGGGCGACATNGTCGGCGAACCATAAGTGACCGGCAAAGAGCGGCGCAAATCGGCCATGCTTTTATCTTCNGCGCGGTCNAGCATATCGCAAATCGCAATGGCGGTNACAATGCCGTCATCATAGCCACGGCCAATCGGCGCGTTGAAAAAATAATGNCCCGATTTTTCAAANCCGGCCAAAGCGCCAATCTCATGTGTGTGGCGTTTCATATAAGAATGGCCGGTCTTCCAATATTGCGTGGTCGCACCCGCCGCCTGCAAGTCGGGGTCGGTCATAAACAGGCCGGTCGATTTTACATCGGCGACAAACACCGCGCCGTCATGTTGTTTGGCCAAATCGCGCCCGACCAATACGCCCATTTTATCNGCGAAGATTTCTTCGCCTTCATTATCGACGACGCCGCAGCGGTCGCCATCGCCATCAAAGGCGAAACCGATATCGGCACCGGTTTCCAAAACCTTGTCGCGCATGGCGTGCAGCATTTCCATATCTTCCGGATTGGGGTTGTGATGTGGGAAGCTGTGGTCCAACTCGCAGTGCAATTCGACCACCTCAACGCCCAGCGCGCGCAGCACATCAGGAGCGAAAGCCCCCGCCGTGCCATTGCCGCAAGCGACAACCGCTTTCAATTTGCGTTTGAAATTATCGCGTCCCGTCAAATCATCCTTATAGGCTTGCGCCACTCCATCGACCCGCTCATAAGCGCCGCCTTGGCGGTTTACGCCCTTATTTTCAAGCACCATATCGCGCAGGGCCGACATTTCATCAGGGCCGAACGTCAAAGGCCGCGCCGCGCCCATTTTCACGCCGGTCCAGCCATTTTCATTATGGCTGGCCGTCACCATGGCGACGGCCGGTGCATTAAGGTGAAACTGCCCGAAATAAGCGGTCGGCGACAAAGCGAGGCCAATATCCAGCACTTTCACACCGGCCGCCATTAGGCCGGTGGTCAAAGCGATTTTGATGCTTTGCGAATAGGAGCGGAAATCATGGCCGACAACAATGCGCGGCTGCGCGCCATCACCCAATAAATCAAACAGCAAATTGCCGAGCCCGAAGCCGAGCGCCTGCATGCCCGAAAGGTTAATCTCATCGGGAAACAACCAGCGCGCATCATATTCGCGAAAGCCGGTCGGCTTCACCAATGGCGTATTTTCAAAGGCTTCGCTATTAGGTTTTAAATCGGCTTGTGGTTTTGACAGCATGGGAGAGCTCCAGTGGGAGGTAATACTTGTTTGCTGATAGCAGATTTACCGGTTCGGTAAAACCGCCTATAACCGCCCGATGAGTGCTGATGACAAAAACCGGCAGGAAATTATCCGCCTGACGCTGAGCGACAGCCCGATGCCCGACATTCAAATTGACGGCATGCCGGAATTTGCGCCCGGTTGGGTATGGCTGGCCGGTGCAGGGCCCGGTGATCCGGGCCTGTTGACGCTGCACGCGGTCAATGCGCTCAAACAGGCCGATAAAGTGGTTTATGACGCGCTGGTCTCGGAAGATATTTTGTCTCTGGTGCGCCCCGATGCCGAGCTTTTTTATGCCGGCAAGCGCGGCGGCAAACCCAGTTGGAACCAGCAAGACGTTACCAACAAGCTGATTGAATTGGCCAAAACCGGCCATCGCGTCTTACGCTTGAAAGGCGGCGACCCATTTGTGTTCGGACGCGGCGGCGAAGAAGCGCAAGCGTTGGTCGCGGCCGATATTCCGTTTCGCATGATACCCGGCATTTCGGCCGGTGTCGGCGGGCTCGGCTATGCCGGCATTCCCGCCACCCATCGAGACGTCAATCACGCCGTTACTTTTGTCACCGGCCATTTGGCCGGCAAAGGTCAAGCCGAATTGCTGGATTGGGCATCGATTGCCAAAGCCTCGCCGGTGATTGTCATCTATATGGCGATGAGCCGCTTGGCGGTCATTGCCGAATTATTGCTGCAAGCGGGGCGCAGTTCCGATGAGCCGGTGGCCATTGTTACCCATGCAACAACGGCGCGTCAGCGCATTGCGATGGGGCGCTTGGCCGAGGCGGCGAAATTGGCAGAAACGCACACGCTCGAGCCGCCCTCAATTATCGTCATCGGGGAAGTGGTGAATTTGGCCGAAACCTTGCACTGGTTCGGTGATAAGCCGCTTTAGGCTGATTTCAAGCTGTCGAGCCGCGCCGGTAATTCGGCCAAAACGGCGCGTTTTTCATCATCTGAAAAGCCTGACCAGCCGCCGATTTCATTCATTTTTCGCCCACAGCCAATGCAAAAACCGGCGCGCGCCGACACCGCGCAGATGCGGCGGCAAGGCGATTTGGGACTGTTTTCTGTCACGCTCATAAGGGGGTTTTAACACAATATGACTGATGCGTCATTTTTTCCCCTTTGGGTGATTGATTCACCGCTTTTTTCGTCTAAGTTCGAATAAATTTGATTGGAGGTCCTAATGGATATCGATTTTGCACCTGAAGATGAGGCTTTCCGCGCTGAAGTGCGTAGCTTTATTGAAGAAAATTATCCGAAACATTTGGTCGGTGCCGACCGTGGCGATTTGAGCAAGGAAGATTTCCTTGCTTGGCACAAAATTCTTGCCAAAAAAGGCTGGGTCGCGCCGAGCTGGCCGGAAGAATTCGGCGGCACCGGTTGGACGGTAACGCAGAAATATATTTGGAATGAAGAAAGTGCCGCTTTCGGCACCATTCCGCCTCTGCCTTTCGGCGTCGCTATGTTGGGGCCGGTGATTTACTCATTCGGCAATCAAGAACAGAAAGACTGGGTGCTGCCGGGCATTTTGTCGGGCGAAACTTGGTGGTGTCAGGGCTATTCAGAGCCCGGTGCCGGTTCTGACCTTGCCGGTTTGAAAACTAAAGCCGAATTGGACGGCGACGAATATGTCGTTAATGGCCACAAAATTTGGACCACTTTGGCGCAGCATGCTGATTGGATGTTCTGCCTTGTGCGCACCAGCAGCGACGGTAAGCCGCAAGAAGGCATTTCCTTTTTGCTGATTGACATGAACACGCCGGGCATTGAAGTGAAGCCCATCATCACCATTGATGGCGGTCATGAAGTCAATGAAGTGTTCCTGACAGACGTGCGCGTACCGGCCAAAAATCTGGTTGGTGAACAAGATAAGGGCTGGACGATTGCCAAATTCCTATTGGGCAATGAGCGCTCAGGCATTGCCGGTGTGGCGCGCTCCAAAAAAGCCATTGATCGCTTGCGTGATATTGCGCGCGCCGAATTGGAAGACGGTGCGCCGCTTTTGGACTCGGCTGATTTCTCCAAGAAGATTGCCGAACTGGAAATTGACCTGACGGCGCTGGAATATACCGAATTGCGCACTTTGGCCTCCGAAAGCAAAGGTCAAGGCCCGGGTCCGGAAAGCTCAATCTTGAAAATCAAGGGCACGGAAATCCAACAGCGGATTACCGAACTAACAATAGAAGCGGTCGGCAATTACGCCTCTCCCTGGGTGCCACAGCTTGACCGTGGCGATAATTATCTGGCCATTGGGCCGGACCATGCTGAAGGCGTATCGCAATCTTATTTTAACAATCGCAAGACTTCCATTTATGGCGGGTCGAACGAGATTCAGCGCAATATTATTGCCAAGATGGTTTTGGGCCTCTAGGCTTCAAAGCGAATTTGAAGAGGAATTGAACAGTGGATTTTAGCTTTACTGAAGAACAAACCCTGCTCCGCAACATGGTGCAGAGCTTTGTGCAGGATAATTATGATTTCGATGCACGGATGAAAATTGTCCGCAGCGAAGATGGCATGAGCAAAGAAATCTGGCAGCAATTTGCCGAGCTTGGTTTGCTGGCTGCGCCGTTCTCAGAAGAAATGGGCGGCCTCGACGGTGGTCCGATTGAAACTATGGTGATTATGGAAGAATTGGGCCGTGGCTTGGTCGTCGAGCCCTATTTGCCGACCGTCGTTTTGTGCGGCGGCATTCTTTCGCGTCACGGCTCTGAGGCGCAAAAAGAAGGGCAATTGCCNGGCATTATCGGCGGTGAAGATATTTGGGCGCTGGCTTATGCCGANCCACAAAGCCGTTTTAATCCGGCTGATGTGCTGACCTCGGCCAAAGCGGATGGCGACGGTTATGTGCTGAACGGCACCAAAGCGGTCGTGGTTGCGGCGCCCTGGGCCAATAAGCTGATTGTCTCGGCGCGCATTTCNGGCGACCAACGNGACAGTGACGGGCTCGGCTTGTTNATCGTTGAAAAATCNGCCNCCGGTNTTTCGACNCANGATTATCCGACGGTTGACGGCAACCGCGCCAGCGAAGTGACATTGGAAAATGTCGCGGTGGGNGGCGATGCGTTGATTGGTGATGCCNGTAACGGTTTGGCATTGCTCGAGGAAGCGCTTGACTATGGCATTGGTGCGGTATGCGCCGAAGCTATCGGTCATATGAAATGCCTGAATGATGCGACGGTTGAATATTGTAAAACCCGCAAGCAGTTCGGCGTGCCGATTGGCAGCTTCCAAGTTCTGCAGCACCGCATGGTTGATATGTTCATGGAATANGAGCAATCCGTNTCCATGACCTATATGGTCAATATGAAACTGGTTGAAGGCGAAGCCGAACGNAAAAAAGCGGCCGCCGGTGCGAAAGTNCAAATCGGTAAATCGGGTCGTTTNGTNGGCCAGCAAGCNGTGCAATTNCATGGCGGCATGGGNATGACGGAAGAGCTGAATGTCGGGCATTATTTCAANCGCCTGACNGTTATCGATACGCAATTCGGTAATGTTGANCATCACCTGAAGCGCTTCGCNGCCGCTTAAGGTTTCCCATGCTGGATTTTGACCAGCAGGGTCACATTGTAACCCTGACCATCAANCGGCCCGACATGCGCAATGCGCTTGGCGAGCCGGGCGATGGCGGGNTTTTTTNAGATGCGGTNGCGCGTATTAATGACGACCGCAATGTGCGCTGTGTCATTCTGACCGGCGCCGGTTCAGCCTTTTCAGCCGGCGGNAATATCAANGCCATGCAAAAACGCGAAGGCCCATTTGCCGGTTCACCNGCGCATATTGCCGATGGCTATCGCCGCGGNATTCATCAAATCGTCAAAAGCCTGTGGGGTTTGGAAGTGCCGACCATTGCCGCNGTTAACGGCCCGGCTATCGGCCTNGGTAATGATGTGGCGTGCCTGTGTGATATGCGCATTGCTTCTGAACAAGCGNTTTTCGGCGCGACATTTCTGAAAGTCGGGCTTATTCCGGGCGATGGCGGGGCNTGGCTNTTGCCGCGCATTATCGGCGGCGCACGTGCCTCAGAATTATTGTTTACCGGCAAAACCATATCGGCTGATGAGGCGTTAAGCTGGGGTCTTGTGTCGCAAGTCGTGGCAGATGACAAATTGCTCGAAACCGCGCATGNTANGGCTCATCAANTTGCAGCGCAAAGTGCAGAAGCATTGCGCGCCGCCAAGCGCTTATTGCGTCATGGCCAGACCAATGATTTTGCAAGCGTGATGGAAATGTCGGCCAATNCACAAGCCCTCATGCATATGAGTGAAGACCATTCAGAAGCAGTGACGGCCATGCTGGAGAAGAGGCCGNCAGAGTATAAAGACAAATAATGACGGGAGACTGATGATGAAAGTAGGATATATGGCNACCTTGAAAGTTGCCGATGGCAAGCAGGNNGATTTTGAAGCCGCCTTTGCCGAAATGCAAAANGCGGTGGNGGCTGATGAGCCGGGCNCGCTGCAATATGATTTGATGCAAGATGAGGCCGATCCGNCGACCTATCGCGTGTTCGAAATTTACGAAAGCGAAGAGGCGCGCAAAGCGCATGGCAGATCAGAAGCCTTTGGCGCAGCGGCAGCCCCGCTNGGCGGCGGCGTGATGGCAGCAGCCCCCGACGTTGTGCCGGTTAAATTCATATCTTAAGGAGCGACCAATGGATTTGAAATATAGTGCAGAAGATGAGGCCTTCCGTCAGGAAGTGCGTGATTTTATNGANGAAGCNTTCACGCCGNATATTCGCCGCGAATGTGAGCGTTCGAAAAACGGCTATATCACCAAAGAAAGCCATGTGACCTGGCAAAAGCGCCTTTATGAAAAAGGNTGGGCCGCNCCCAATTGGCCGACCGAGCATGGCGGCGCGGGTTTTACCCCGACGCAGAAATTCATNTNNACACAAGAAATGGAAGCAGCCGGTGCGCCGCATACCATTGCTTTTGGCATGACAATGGTCGCGCCGGTCATCATGAAATTTGGCACGGAAGAGCAGAAAGCCAAATATCTGCCCGATATTCTCGCGTCAAATGTGTGGTGGTGTCAGGGCTATTCAGAGCCCGGCTCAGGTTCNGANCTCGCCTCNTTGCAAATGAAAGCCGAAGATAAGGGCGACCATTTTNTGTGCAATGGCACCAAGATTTGGACGACAATGGCGCAGCATGCCGACATGATTTTCTGTCTTGTGCGCACCTCCAATGAAGGCAANCGCCAAGAAGGCATTTCATTTCTGCTGATTGATATGCACGCGCCGGGTGTCACTGTGTCGCCATTGGTGACGCTGGACGGACCGGCTNAAGGCGCGCAAGAGATTAANCAAGTGTTCTTTGAAGATGTGAAAGTGCCGAAGGAAAACCTTGTCGGCAATTTGAACGAAGGNTGGACTTGCGCNAAATATCTTCTGGAATTTGAGCGTGGCAATCCNTATTCCGGCGGTNTGTATCGCAGNNTGGAAAAAGTCAAAAAATTGGCCGGTGATGTGGTCAGNGAAGGCCAGCCNTTGCTTCAGGATGATGATTTTGCTGCCAAAATGGCCGATCTTGAGCGTCAGATTATGGTGCTGGAAGCGACCGAATTGCGCATTTTCTCCGAGATTAGNGCCGGTCAGAANATCGGCCCNGGCTCGTCTTCNATGTTGAAGACGCGNGGCTCTGAATTGCAGCAGGAATTGTCGCAATTGGGNATGGAAGCGGTCGGTCAATACGGTCTGCCCTTTGTTGAAGATACGNTGGCCTCGACCAATGAGAGNGATATCGGCATGGCCGGTGTTGCGCCGGTCNCGCCGCGTTATTTCAATTATCGCAAAACATCGATTTATGCCGGTTCGAATGAAATTCAGCGCGGNATTATCTCNAAGGCCGTGCTCGGTCTTTANGCNNGNTANANGANANAAAGAAAGGCGCGCCTGCNGGTGCGCCTTTTTTATGGGCTACTACATAACCAGGCGGGCAANNAGCATCAGCGCNAAGACGGCGAGGAAGATGCCTGCCGCTGCGCCGGTTGAGGCAATNCCNGATNCCAAACCGCTTTCGCGGCTGGTTTCTTCGCTGATGCGGAAAATAGCGAGAATGGTTTTTTGCGCCCANGNNACCNNGCCGAACCATAATGTCANCACGGGCATGGCNAGNCCTTTGACGACGCGCGGTATGGCGCGGCGCAACAGCCAATCCGTGTTGAGCACNGTNGAGTCAATTTCCGGCGGGTAAAGCCCGCGCACAATCANGAANACAAAAGCCAAAACGGCAAACAGCAAGAGTTGCANTTCGCCCAAGACATGACCGGTCTCCCANACANCATATTTCACCTCATANGGCAAAAGCGCATAAAGCGGCTGCGGGAAAATNCCNATAATCACGCATAATGCGGCAGCAATGCCCATNGCCACNAGCATATTGAGCGGCGCTTCCTTGACCTTGAATTTGCGGTCATGGCCGAAAAAGGCGAAATAGGGAATTTTAATGCCCGAATGTTCCAGCACACCGGCGGAGGCGAATATCAAAGCNATCCAGACGAGGAAATANCCNTCTTTGGCGGTCGCGCCAATGGTCAGCGATTTGGTCACAAAGCCGGAAAAGAGNGGGAAGCTGGAAATCGACACGGCACCGATAATGCAGAATATGGNGGTCAGCGGCATTNGCTTCCACAAGCCGCCAAGCTCACTGGCTTTCGCCGTGCCGGTGCGGAACAACACCGCGCCNATGCTCATAAATAAGAGCGATTTATAAATAATATGGGCAAAGGCGTGCGCCACTGTGCCGTTCAAAGCCAGCTCCGTGCCGACACCAATACCGACCACCATAAAGCCCAATTGGTTGTTTAGAGAAAAGGCCAAGACGCGGCGCAAGTCATTTTCAATCACTGCAAAGAAGACGGGGAACAGCGTCATCACCGCGCCGACCCAAATCAGCGGCGTCAATCCGGTGAAGCACAAAGCCAGCATATAAATCGATAGCTTGGTGGTGAAGGCCGACAAAACAACCGTGCCGGTGACCGAGGCTTCGGGATAAGCGTCTTGCAGCCAGCCGTTCAAGAACGGAAAGGCGGCCTTAATGCCGAAGGCGAGCAGCACGCAGAAACCGGCCGGCGTGGTTGCGTCCAATGCGGCAATGGCAAAGCCTGCGCCCTCGCGCCATAGCAGCACCGCACCGGCCAGCAAAATCACGCCGGAGGCAACTTGCATCAGCAAATAGCGCATCGCCGCGTCCATAGAGCGCGCCGTATTTCCGGCCAGCACCAGAAACACTGAAGTGAAAGCGGTCAATTCCCAATAAATGAACAAGGTCAGGAAATCACCGGCGAACAAAGCGGCAATGGCCGCACCGGCATAGGCCAGCCCCGCTGTGGCGGTGATTTTGACGTCTTCATGCATGGCATAAATGACGTTCAGCGCCGCAGCGATATGGAAGACCAGCGCAAACGGTTTGGTTATTGCCTCAGCGCGCACCAAAATGAGGTCAAAACCGGCCAGATTGGCCGTCATATGCACGCCCGGTGCAATTTGCCAGACCGTCCAACCGGAAAAGGCAATCAGCGCCAGCATATAATAATTGCGCACGAAGGGCGGCAGCAGTGGCACGACCACCGCGCCCAAAATCAGCATCATGCCGGGAATGGCGAAAATGGCATCAAGCATCGTCATCTCCGTCATAATAATCAGGCGCGCGCATCACCAGCTTGCGCAGCAACACGCCGCCGCCGACAACAATGCAAAAAGCGGCAAAGCCGAACAGGGCAAAGAAAAGTGGTGTCGCCTCAAGCGCGAAATAAGCATGGCGGTGAATGATAAACTCGGCGACAAGCAGCCCCACGCATATAAGCAAAAGGGCGCGAATGAAGCGGCGTCCGGCAATGGAAATTTGGGGTTTATCACTCATCTCAGCCTCCGAAATCCAAAATGAACATATCAACGCCGAAGAACAGCGCCAGCGACATCAGCGCGGTCAGGCAAAGCGGCACCAACATGGTCAGCGGCGCTTCTTGCACTGCCGCGCTTTTCAGCCCGTGGCCCCGCTTGGCAAAAAAGCCGCGTATCACCAACTCCCCCAGATAAACCAGATTGAGCAGCGAAGAAATCATCAGCACGGCCAGAACCGCAAAGTGCCCATTATCCAAAGCGCCGCCCATCAGCATGATTTTCGACCAAGCCCCGGCCAATGGCGGCACACCGATAATGGACAGCGCCCCCAAAGCAAAGGCAGTGAAGGTGACCGGCATGACGCGACCCAGCCCGTTCATTTCTTTAATATCGGTCAAATGATGGGCCACATAAATTGCACCGGCGCAGAAAAACAAGGTGATTTTACCCGCCGCATGAGCGGCAATGTGCAAGGCCGCGCCGCTGGCCGCCAGCGAGGTCGCCAATGCTGCACCCAAAACAATATAGCCCAACTGGCTGATGGTCGAATAAGCAAGCCGCGCCTTCAAATTGGTTTTGCTCATGGCGACAATGGAAGCGGCGAGAATAGAGAAACTGGCAACCCATACCAGCCAATCGCTACTGCCGGTCTCGCGCAAAAAATCAATGCCGAATACATAAACCGCTACTTTCAAGACGGTGAAAACACCGGCTTTCACCACGGCCACGGCATGCAAAAGCGCACTGACCGGTGTCGGCGCGACCATGGCGGCAGGCAACCAACGATGCAAGGGCATCAGCGCCGCCTTACCGATGCCGAAGGCGAATAATGCCAGCAATAGCGGCACATAAAACGGGTCAATATGACCGGCCAGAATGCCGCCCGATGCAAAGTCCAGCGTGCCGGTCAGCACCCAAATGCCAATAACGCCGAACAGCAGCAAAATCACCGAACTGGCGACCAATATGCCGAGATAAATCCGCCCCGCCCGCATCGCTTCCGGCGTGCCCTTATGGGTCACCAGCGGGTAGGTTGAGAAGGTGAGGATTTCATAAAATACGAACAGCGTTAGCAAATTGCCCGACAGCGCAATACCCATCGCCGCATGAATGGCAATGGCATAAAAAAACATGAAGCGCGTATGGTTTTTTTCGCCCGCGCCGCGCATATAACCGACCGTGTAAAGCGTTGCCACCGGCCACAGCACACCGGCGACCAGCGCAAATAATTTGCCCAATGGTTCGGGGGTGAAGCTGATGTCGAGACCCTCGGCCAATGACAGGATAAAAAGCGTATCGCCATCAGCGCGGCCATAAAGTTCAATCGCACAAGCGGCGGTGATGAGGCCGATGAGCAAAGCCTGCCCGTCGCGCAGATTGGGCTTATCGCGCAGCACCAGCACCAAAGCCGAGGCCAAGAGCGGTAGCCCCAATAGGGCCAATATCAGCGTATCAGCGGCCATCAGCGCGCCCCTCCGATAAATACATGTGCCGCCGCATAGGCCGCATTAACCAGCGGGCTTGCGAAAATGCCGAAGCCGATTGTGGCAATCACCATCAACCAAGCGGGCACATAATGCACCGGCGTTTCCACCAAAACCGGCGCACCTTTCGGGCGCTCCTTCAGCCAAGCCGCTTCAATGATTTTCCAAACATAGGCCAATGCCAAAGCCGAGCTGATGAAAGTCAGCGCGGCCAGCAGCCAGAAATCTTGTTCCAATAGCGCGCGCACCAAATAAAGCTTGGAAATGAAACCGGCGGTCAGAGGCACTCCGATAAGCGCCAAGCCGCCGACCAAAATAGCGGTCATGGTCAGGGGAATTTGCCGTCCTGCCCCCTGAATGGAGCCCATACTGGCGCGCCCGACTTGCGCGGCAATCGCCCCAATGGCGAGAAATAACGCCGCTTTCATCAGCGCGTGATTAAACAAATGGATAAAGGCGGCGGCGAGGCCGGTGGCGCTCATTGCGCCAATGCCGATAGCCATATAGCCAAGCTGCGCGATGGACGATTGCGCAAAGAGTTTTTTCAAATCGGTTTCCAAAATGGCGGCCAGCGTGCCGACAAAAGCCCCGGCAATGCCCAGCGTCAGCACCAACAGCCCGACCGCATCGGCAAGGCCCGGGAAATCAATACCGAACACGCCGAACACCAAACGGATAAGCACATAGACCGAGACTTTGGTGGCGGTTGCCGCCATCAGCGCCGAAACCGCAGAGGGCGCATGGGCATAGGCCGGCACTAACCAGAAATGCAGCGGGAACAGCGCCATTTTCAAAAACAGGCCGAGCGCGATAAAAGCCAAAGCGGTGAAGGCGGCGCGGGTTGATTGCACATCGGCCAAGCGCTCGGATAAATCCATCAGATTGAGCGTGCCGGTCAGCATGTATAAAAGCCCGAGGCCGATAACGTAAAAAGTCGCGCCGACCGTGCCGAGAATGAGATAGTTGAAAGCGGCGGGTAAAGCGCGGCGGTCGCGCCCTGCGCCCATAGCGACCAGTGCATAGGCCGATAGCGATGAAATTTCCAAAAACACGAAAATATTGAACGCATCACCGGTCGTCACTTGCCCGAGCATGCCGGCAATGGTCAGCAGCCAAGCGGCGTAAAACAGCGCATGGTCACGCCCGTCAATTTCAGCCTCAACCAAGCGCCGCGCCGCAATGGTGGCGACAAAAGCAATGCCGGAAATCACCGGCAGAACCAGCGCGCTGGCGGCATCAATGACATAAACAATGCCGATAGGGGCGGGCCAGCCGCCCAAATCATAAATAAGTGTTTCTCCGGCAATTTGTTGTTGGCCGAACAGGATAATCGAAATCAAAAACGCCGCGCCGGTCAGCAAAAGGGCCAAACCCCAAGCCATATCGCGGCCGCGCAACAAAGCCGCCAGCGGCGCGCCCAGCAGCGGCAAGAGAACTTGCAAAATGGGGAGGTGCTGCATCATGCGTCACTTGCCTCCTCATTTTCTTCCGCTTCAATCATTTTGATGAGTTCATCATCCTCAATCGTGCCATAGCTTTCATAAACGCGAATGATGAGCGCATAGCCAACCGCCGTGGTGGCCACGCCGACAACAATGGCGGTGAGAATGAGTACATGCGGCAACGGATTGGCATAAGGCGTCGCCGCACCGCCGGTCAAAATCGGCGCCGTGCCATTGGCCACTTTGCCCATTGAAATGTAAAGCATGAAGACAGAGGTCTGGAAAATCGTCAGGCCGACCATTTTCTTGACCATATTGCCGCGCGCAATCACGGCATAAAAGCCGATCATCATCAGCGCAATGACCAGAAAATAATTTCAATGGGCGATGAGATTGCTCATTTGTGCGCCCTTTTTTTCTTGCTTTCGGACTGGCGCTTGCTTTTGCGTTGGTCGGCTTCTTCATGCACCTGCATTTTCGCCATCAGGCGAATATGGGTGAGGCGACCGGCAAAGGTGAAGAATAAAGCGACCATGACCGAGGCGACGGTCAGGCCGACACCGAACTCGACCAGCAAAATACCGATATGTTGCCCGGATTGAGGGGTTGCGCCGAGCACGTCATAATCAAGGTAATTGGCCCCGAGCAGGATGGAGGCGATGCCGGTCAGGCCATAGAGCAAGACACCGGCGCAAATGGCCAATAGATTGAGCCCGGCAGGCCAGACATGGCGGCCACGATTGAGACCGAAAATCATCGCGTTCAAAACAAAAGCGGCGGCGAAAATAACCCCTGCTTGAAAACCGCCGCCGGGCCCGTAATCGCCGTGAAATTGCACATAAAGCGCAAACAGCATGACGGCGGGTATCATCACTTTGGCAATGACGCGAATGACGNCATCATCTTGCATTGTCATCCTCCCCGTCTTGTTTGCGCCTTGTCCAGCCGCCCAAAACCAGCAAAACGGCAATGGCGGCAGTAAACACCACCACGGTCTCGCCCAGCGTATCAAAGCCGCGATAGCTGGCCAGAACCGAGGTCACGACATTGGGAATGGCGATATCTTCGGCGCTGCCTTGNANATAATCGGGNGCGACGTGATTGTGTATCGGCGCATTGACATCGCCAAAGGCNGGTAAATCGGCGACCGCAACGGCCAGCATGGCNGCGGTGGCGAAAGCCAGAAANGCGGGNACAAANGCAAAATCATGCGGCTTTTCATTGGCNGGCACGAGCGACAAAGTGGCGAGNGCNAAAATCGTCGAAATTCCCGCGCCGACAGCCGCTTCGGTGAAAGCGACATCAACCGCATCAAGCACCACGAATAAGGTCGCGGCGACCAAAGAAAAGGCNCCCGACAACATGACCACGGCAAACAGNCGNTGCAGGCGNATGGCCAAAAAGGCAATCAGCGTCAGCAGAGAAATCAGCGCCGCGTTGACAAAGAAACCGGACATTATTTCNNCCCTCCTTTGNCCGCTTTNTTNCGNTTGGNTTTNACATTATCGGGTTCTTCGNCCGACACGCGCACAGCGCGNGCAATGGCATGNGTGGCGGTNGGGCCGGTCATCACCAGAATAAAGCCNATAAGAANNAGNCGNACCGTCACCGTCCAATCGGGCGACAGCATGAGCAGACCGAAAAGAATAAGGCCNGCNCCGCCNGTATCGACAATNCCGGTGCCGTGCATNCGTTGGTAAACATCGCCCANACGCAACAAACCAAGCGCCCCNAATATGACGGCNAGACTGCCGACGCATAGGCTGACCATGCCGATAANTTCAATCANNGCNGAANCGCTCACTGCTCGNCNCCTTCTTCANGCAGGCCATGATCNCCCAAAGTGCCGAAGCGGAAAAATTTCAAAATCGCAATCGTGCCGATGAAATTNATCAGCGCATANAGNAGCGCAATGTCGAGAAATTCGGGTCGCCCGTCAAAAAAGCCGTAAACGGCAATCAGCAAAACGGCGATGGNGCCNATGGTGTTGACGGCCANCACGCGGTCAAAAGAAGTCGGGCCAATGGTNGCGCGGATGATTGCCAAAGTNGCGGCAANGCCCAGTGCNATNAGGGTGATGGCAAATACCGTTTCCATTANTTNCCCTCNAGNCCGCTGACTTTTCGGTCCATATCAGGCTCGAGGCAGCNTTGTGCNAAATCATCGGTNAGGCCATGCACNAAAATCNNATTTTTNTNTTCATCGACATCGACCGAAACCGTGCCGGGTGTNAGNGTGATNAAATTGGCATGGGTGACCANNCCGGCNACAGTTTTTTGGCTCGCTTTGACGCTGACCATTTGCGGTTTGGCGCTTTGCGGATTGAGAATGACTTTCACCACGCCCCAATTGGATTTGAGAATTTCCCANACCAGCCANAAAGANACCTTNGGCAAGCGCAGCAATATNGCCATTGGNANGCCTTCTTCATCAAGCACACCCATGCGNGCAGCAATCAGAGAACAGCCGAGCGCNCTAAGAANNCCGAGCGTTAAAAGAAGCCCNGTNTAATGTCCCGACAGCAACAGCCAGAGGGCATATAAAAGANCAGTGGATATGGCNATTTGGCGCATAAAGACAAAACGGGCGCGAGNTGACCTCGCACCCGCCCNAATTACTTGCTGGCTTCCTGNATCAATTCGAACATGCGNCCGGTCTGNTCACCGCCCTGGAANAAGGCTTTGGCAGCGTCATCAATTTTCGAAATGGTTTCCCAGTTTTCAGCAACATCTTCAGCNGACGGNTTTTCACCAAGATAAGCACCTTTNGTTTCAACAANNGCAGCTGATGTATAAGCACCGGCACCGGCGCAAATAATTTTNCCNGTCGGCGCGCNTTCTGAGCACATAAANACGACGGCCGGNGTTACNCGTTCCGGTGTCAGCATATCTTCCATTTCAGCCGGCATNAGATTTTCCGTCATCCGNGTCCAAGCAACCGGGGCCAGCGCGTTAATGTGGATNTTGTCTTTTTGGCCTTCCANCTTCAGCGTATTCATAAANCCGACAACGCCAAGTTTGGCNGCGCCATAATTGGACTGGCCGAAATTGCCGTAAAGACCTGAAGAAGAAGAGGTGACCATGATACGGCCATAGCCTTGCTCTTTCATAATCGGCCAAACCGCTTTGGTCGGCTTCATGGTGCCGAACAAATGCACATCGACAACAAANGTGAAGTCGTNAATTTCCATTTTNGCAAAGCTTTTGTCGCGCAGCACACCGGCATTATTGACCANCACATCAATGCGGCCNTAAGCGTCCATTGTCTGCTTNATCATNTTATCNACACCGGCATCATCCGTGACGCTGGACCCATTGGCGATGGCTTCNCCACCNGCTTCNTTGATTTGCGCGACCACCGCTTCGGCGGCATCTGATGAGCCGCCCGANCCGTCCATTGCNCCGCCCANATCATTGACNACGACNNTTGCACCNCGGCGGGCAAATTCCAGCGCATGGCTNTTGCCAAGNCCGCCGCCAGCNCCGGTTACGATGACCACNTTATCGGNAAAATCNAAACTCATAATGAAAGTCCTCCAAAGAAAAANTCTGCCCTTTTGTGCATGATGGGGCGTAAAGGGTCAAGCCGCTTTCAGCGCTTATCCCNAGCGCTTTTATTGNGCNGCAGCAAGGCNGTTGGCGGCCAATCCGGCGGCCTNNGCCAGTAATTTATANGAGCGTTTGCGGGCTGNAATATCAGGGATAAGGGTCANNGCAAAAACNTCATCAATGTCATATTGTGCNACCACATCGCTNAGTCTTTGNACCACATCATCGACTTGGCCGGTAAAGCCCCGGGNTTCTACTTGCGGNAAGATTGCCTCATCGCGCGGCGTCAAATCCCAATCNTGNGCTTCATGNAGNGTCGGAAAACGCCCACCCTTGTTTTGCATAAGCTGCGTCGCCCAAATATTNCGCGGGCGCGCNAAATAAGCNGCCTCTTCTTGCGTTTCCGCNGCCAAGACAGANGTCGCNAGNATGACTTTCGGCTCNGCGCATTGCCGNGACGGTTTNAANTGGGTGCGATAGGCCTCAAGCGCGGTGTNGAGATTNTCGGGATTNATGAAATGCGCATAAACATAGGGCAGGCCAAATTGTGCNGCATGATAAGCGCCGTCNCCGCCNGAGCCGAGCATATANACNGGNACGCTNTCATCGCCCATCGGNTGNGCGTGAATGCCTTGATAGGGGTGATCGTCAGGAAANCCGCCTTGNTCGCCGCTTAAACCATTGGCNTCTTCCAAAAATTGAATGAGCATTTCGACCTGTTGCGGAAACACTTCCGGCGGCCATGCTTTCGGGCCGGGNTGCAAAGCGGCGGCGGTTTTTTGGTCGCCGCCCGGCGCGCGTCCCAATCCCAAATCAATGCGTCCGCCCGACAGGCTGGCCAGCATNCGAAATTGTTCNGCCACTTTCATCGGGCTGTAATGNGGNAGCATCACGCCGCCNGANCCGATCGATAAATGCTGCGTGCGCGAGGCAATATGCCCGATAAGAATTTCNGGCGCGGCCCCGGCAAAAGCCGATGTATTGTGATGCTCGGCCAGCCAAAAGCGGCGATANCCCAACCCATCAAGATATTCNGCNAGNTCCACCGTTTCGCGCACCGCTTGCGCGGCATCGGTATCGGTNACAATNGCNGATTGGTCGAGNGCATTCAGNGCAAAATTAATCATGNNGNAAANTCTANNCGAAGCNNNNGNAAAAGGCCAGCTANGCGCGCTTTTGNNTCGCCGNNTTACGNNCTGCTTTTTGCTTGCGGGCATTGATGGAGCGGGTAATATCCCNNGCAATCTGGGAGGAACNTNAATGTATGANGAATTGGAACAAGTGCGTGCGCAAATGGCGGCAGANGGCCAATTTGAAATCGGNACTGTTAANGTGCGCGGCGAGACACTNAAAACTTTTNCCAATGCGCCTGCTTCCTTGCGCGATTTATGGGCGCTGGCTTCTTTGCATGGCGANAAACCCTATCTGATTTATGAAGATGANAGCTGGAGCTATGCCGAGGCTTATGCCGAAACCGCNTCNATNGCCAATTGGATGCNNGCCAATGGCATCNAACAAGGCGACCGAGTGGCGCTGGCTTTCCGCAATTATCCCGAATGGATGTTNTGCTATTGGGCGCTCACTTCAATCGGCATTGCGGTAGTCGGCATGAATGCATGGTGGGTTACCGATGAAATGCAATATGGGCTCGAAGACAGTGCGCCGAAAGCGCTGATTGTTGACGATGAGCGGCTGGCCCGTATTTTGCCGGTGCGCGACAGCTTGCCGGAAATGAAATTTATCGGCCTGCGCTTGGCGCAGCCGATTGACGGGGTCATTGATTATGCCGAATTGCGCAATCATGGCGGCGATATGCCGAGTGTGGAAATTGACGGCGATGAAGATGCTTGTATTTTCTACACATCCGGCACGACAGGCCGACCCAAAGGGGCGCAACTGACCCAGCGCGGCTGTGTGCTGAATGTGATGAATATCGCTTTTATGGGCGGTTCTTATGCGGCGGCAGAAGCGCTGCGCAATGGGGAGGCGCCGCCCGAACCCGACCCCGCCGCGCCGGGGCCGGTCAGTCTGGTGACCACGCCGCTATTTCATGTGACGGCCAATAATTGCGTATCGCATCCGGCAACATTGGCCGGTGGCACGTTGATTTTCATGTATAAATGGGATGCTGGCGAGGCGCTTAAAATAATCGACAAATATAAAGTGACCAATGTCAGCGGCGTGCCGGTGATGGCGCGCGAAATTATTTCGCATCCTGATTTTGAAAAATATGACACATCTTCGCTGGCCATGTTGGGCGGCGGCGGCGCGCAATTACAGCCCGATTTGGTTGACAAAATTGACCGCGCCTTGCCGAATGGCAAAGCCAGCACCGGCTACGGCATGACCGAAACATGCGGCATCATCACCTCTGTTTTGGGGACGTATTTTGTCGATAAGCCGGAAAGCTGTGGCCCGCTTGTGCCGACTTTGGAAGGCAAGGTGATTGATGCTGACGGTAATGATTTGCCATATGGCGAAACTGGCGAGCTTTGCGTTAAAGGCGGCAATGTTATTAAAGGCTATCTAAATCGCGAAGAAGCCACCGCTGAGAGTATTCACGGCGGCTGGCTGCGTACCGGCGATATTGCCCGTATGGATGATGAGGGTTTTATATTCATTGTTGACCGTGCCAAGGATATGGTGCTGCGCGGCGGTGAGAATATTTACTGCGCCGAAGTCGAAAGCGCTTTGTTTAAACATGATGCGGTGGCCGAATGCACAGTTTTCGGTGTTGAAGACGAGCGCTTGGGCGAAGAAGTAGGAGCGGCCGTTGTGGTAGATGAAGACACTGATTTAGATGTTGAAGAATTGCGCGCGCACTGTGCCAAACTATTGGCTAATTTCAAAATTCCGCGCTATATCTGGCTGCGAACTGAGAAATTACCGCGCAATGCCAGTGGTAAATTCCTCAAAAGAGAATTGCGCGATACGCTTGACACGGCAGACGCAGCTTAACTGTTCGCTTTCGCGACAAAAATGAGGGACAGCGTGGTCAATACATCTCGAAAGCGGAAATCTGTATTTATCATTCCGCTTTTTTTATCGTTGGCACTCGAACCTGCTAGGGGTTTCCAAGTGACGGGTGAGGTAGATGATGCCGATATTACCGTTCCGGTTTCGCTGTCATCAAACCCGGAAGATGCTGAGAACATAATTATCAATGGCACGCAGGGTGCTGAAGGGGTAGCCCTGAATTTGGATGATGATCGCGCTGTAACGGTCAATGGGCTTATCATCATACGTGATCGATCTAGTATGGCTGATGATGCGGAAACGTATGATCTCAACCAAGCGGTCGGCGTTAAAATTACCACCCCTTTCACCGGTACAAATCTATCTTTTGAAACTGGTTTCAATATTGATATTTCCGAAATTCTGGGGCCGCAAAATAATGACGCAGATAATGACGGTATTATCGAAGGCTCGCCTTCCATTGGCACCGCGCAGCGCATCGGCCTCTGGGTCGATGAAGCGATAACGGGTTCTTTGATTGGCAAGGGAGGCTTCATTCGCATTGATGGCAATAATGCGCGCGGCGTTCAAGTAGATGACCCAATTTCCGAAAATTTTGATTTCTCGACAGTTGTCCATGACGGCCAATTGGGAGGCATTTCTGGCGATGACGCGGTCGGTGTTGAAATCAACGCCAATATTGACGGTTATTACCGGCAACGCGGCGATATCGATGTGCGTGGCGAAGGCAGTGTGGGTATTAAAGTTGACGCTAGCGCCACCGTCGGCAATGGCATGATGCTTGATGCCGGCGTCAATGCGACCGGTTATTCATTAATTGTTGCTGGCTCGGGTGGAGGGCCTGACCATGGACGCGACGAAAGCGACTTAGAAGCTGCTGAAGTAAATGCTAATAGTAATGAACGTCGTCGTGGCAGTGCTGCAGTCGATATTGCCGGCAATCTGCCGGGAGGTTTGATTATCGGTGGTAAGGTAAACCAAGTGTTGACTAGCGCTGAGGCTTCAACCCTCAATAATATTGCGATCGGTTTAACCGATGACGAGGGCAATCGGGTCGATATATCGCCCGACGGGTCTGACTTACGCTCGACACCGGTAGATTTCGATGGCAATCGGCCTTTGAACACGGCCGTTCGCTTGACCAGCTATGGCGAGGACGATAATGAAGCGACCGTTAAAATCGCTGGCGATGTTGGCGATTCAATCAACGGCGGGTCAGCTGAAATTCTTTTGGATGTCTTAAATGATGACGGCGATGGTGATATTTACACGCGCGGCACCAGCGGTCTAAAGCAGTTTTTCTATTCATACGGGTTGATGAACCGCGGTACCATTTCGGCTGATGGGCTGTATGATGGATATAAAGCTGATGCAATATTATTTAATGGTAATGCGACGGTTTATGGCGGGTTTTATTCCTCCGGATCAATTAGCGCGGTTGCCTATAATCAAAATGCGACAGCGATCAAATTTGACGAAGTCAGCTTGACCGATGGTTTACGCAATGATGGGTCTGTTTTTCAAAATGATGGCACGGTCTTAGCCAGTATTAGCACCCATGCTGGAGCCGATGAAAGCAAAACGAAAGGCAGCGACACGGCTACCGCTATTTTGCTTACAGAGGACGTCCTCTTTAATGTTTCGGGTACTCCAAATTTTGTTAATCGCGGAGCGATTGATAGCGCAGCTCGCTTTTTCAATAGCGTTGGCAATCAAGAAGACGGAACGAATGCTGTTGCTTTTGATTTTTCGGACTATTCGGGAGCTGTTAAAATCACGCAAGAATTGCTGAAAGATGATGCCCTTTTGACACCGGGCAATGCCAATACGGCCGAAAATCCATATCGCGGTAATGGCGATTTAGATATTGACGCAAATGGTGATGGCCTGATTGATACGCGAGATGTAAACGCTCCTCGCATTATCGGTAATGTGAAATTCGGCGATGGCGATAATGAGTTAAATGTGCGAACCGGCACGGTAGTCGGAGATATTAGTTTTGGCGATGGTGATGATGCGCTGATCCTTTTGAATGAAATCGCCGACGACACGGTTGATAATTATACTGCGCCGTTGGCCGAAGTAACTGGCCGCATCACCAATGGAAATATGGGCAATCTCGATATTTCTATTGGCGAGCGGACCCGTTTAAATCTTATCGGGCAAGAAGGCGATGTCGAGGCGGAGACTGAAAACCTTTCCATCGATGCGCTTACCCTAAATGGCGAATTGCTGGTGGTGGTTGATCATGAGCAATTGAGCGCCGGTACTCCGCTTTTGAGCGTTACTGATTTGACCTTGGGCAATGGGGCGAAGATTACTCCCCGACTGACGGGTCTGCCTGAAAATCCAAATGAAGAAACCACAGTTGACATTATTAGCTACGGTAATCAAGTGACGCTTCCGGGCACAATTTTGAACAATGAAACACCGTTCATTTATAATGTTGCGCTCAAGAATGAAAACGGAACTATTTCGGCCAATTTCAATTTGAAATCAGTTTCAGAATTGGAGCTCAATCGAAGCGAAGGATCGGCTTTCAATGCGGTGTTAGCTCACTTCCGGAGCAATAAAAATTTAGAGTCGGCGATTAACNGCATTTATNATGGCGATGANTTTAGAACTGATTATCGTCATCTTTTGCCACATTATAGCGATGGCACGGCGCAACAATTATCCGGCCTTGCCGATATAGCNACAGGCGCGGTGAGCCANCATTTGCAGCTTATCAAAGCCGGAGGACGCCGCGGNGGCGATGGCTGGGTTCAACAATTTGGNGATTACCGGAAGCAAGACTCNAGNATTGATGGCGCGACCGTCAGNGGNACAAGTTATGCTATTGCTTTAGGNTATGATTTNCCGGTCTCAATAATTGATGCATTGGGGNTTTATGTGCAAATGGGTTTCAGTGCNGTCAATGAAAAAAGCNCTGCAACCAATGAAATAACAAGCGATGGCATTTCCTACGGTGCTTATTTGTCNGATAAAATTGGTCCTGTTCAATATGAGTTGAATGCGGCTCATGGCTTTATCGGTTTGGAGAGTGACCGCTTGGTTAGCTTTGCTGGTCTGGTGGACCGCCTGACAGCTTCTTGGGATGCCACCAGTACGGCCGCATCGGTTCGTTTGGCCTATCCGATTTTGGAGGCTTCGCATTTGCTGCGCTTTGAGATGGGGACTGACTTCTTTCGTCTGGAACATGATGACTATAGCGAAAGCGAAGCTGTCGGGCACGGCTTTGCTATGCAAATCAAAGGCGGCGAGTCTGAAAAGACCTCCCAATTTATTGGCCTGCGCGGCGGCTATCGCCGCGGCGGAGGCGACCCTGTCGCCGTAGTTTGGGAGCCAAATTATTATCTTGGCTGGCGCACCACTTCTGACACTTCACCCTATAAGGCGAAAGCCAATTTCGTCGGTACGGATGAAAACTTCATTCTGGAATCTTACATCGAATCGGAGGATTCGGTTGACCTTGGCGTTGGCTTGGCTGCGCATAATGATTATTTTGCGGTTGAGCTAAATTATCGTGCGCGCTTTGCCGATGGCGAACAGAGGCATGGTGGTGGGGTTTCTGTCCGCGTCTTATTCTAGCTACAGCGCGTCGAACAGGCCGGGTTTCAGCTTTTTCGCGGCCGCGGCAAATTCATTGTAATCATCGATAATCGCATCGGCGTTAAGCGCTTCCAGACTGACGCGGCGATAGCCGAAACTGACGCAAATCGAGGCGACATTAGCGGCAATGGCGCCGCCCGTATCGGCCTCACTATCACCGACCATAATCGCCTCTTGCGCCGCCACGCCCAAGCGTTGTAGCGCCAGCTCAATCGTGTCGGGGTCAGGCTTGCGTTTGGGCAGCGTATCGCCGCCGACCAATAAATCAAAATATTTATGCAGACCGAGGCGAAACAAAAGCTTGGCTGACAGGCTTTCGCGCTTATTGGTAACCACAGCCATTTTAATATTGGCCGCTTGCGCCGCATTTAAAAGCGGCAGCAGATTGGGGTAGATGGTCGTGTTTGCGTCGATATTCCGGTCATACCAGAGTACAAATTCTTCCGTGGCCGCATCCAGCTTGGCGTCGTCCCAGCTTGTGCCGTTTTCGCTAAGACCCCGTTTCAATATTTCGCGCGCGCCGCCGCCAATCATATTTGTAATGGCCTCATCGGGCACTTCGGTGAGGCGGTTTTTGGTCAGCACATGGTTCATCGCAGCGTGCAAATCGGGCTTAGTGTCGGCCAATGTGCCATCAAGATCAAATAAAAGAGCAGGCATTATCTCTCGGGGTTCTCGCTTTTCATTAGGGCATTTGCGCCAGCCCATGTTAAATCGGATTCATGGCACCACGACATCTTTTTCTTATGCTAATCATATGTGTGGTTTGGGGCTTCACTTTTGTCGCCGGTAAGGCGGGGGTGAGCGAAATGCCGCCCATGCTGTTCACGGCTCTGCGTTATATGTTGCTGGCGCTTTTGCTGTTCCCTTTTTTGCACATTGTGCCCGGCAAGATGCCACAAGTCATGTTCATTACCATCACAATGGGGTCGATACATTTCGCGCTGTTTTATGGCGGGCTGGGGCTTGCGGAAAATGTCTCCACCGTCGCCGTGGCTGTGCAGCTCTCCGTTCCGATAAGTACCGTCATGTCGATTGTGTTTCTCAATGAGCAGGTCGGCTGGCGGCGCTGGGGCGGCATTGTCATGGCCTTTGGCGGGGTTATGGTTATCGGGCTCGACCCGGCCATTATCAATGAGCGCCTCGGCCTAATCATGGTCATTGCCGCCGCCTTTATTGGTTCGGCCGGCATGATTGTCATGAAGCAAATCACCGATACCGGCGTCTATCAAATGCAAGCATGGATAGCCATGATGTCTTGGCCGCCACTGTGCGCCGCCTCGCTAATTTTTGAGAGCAATCATTTGGCGGTGTTACAAAATGCCGGATGGATGGGCTGGGGCGGGGTGCTTTACACCGCTATTGGGGCCAGCCTTATCGGCCATGCCGGCATGTATTATCTGTTGCAGCGTTATGATGTTTCCGTCACCGCGCCGCTGACGCTGATGGCACCGATTTTCGGCATTGTTTTCGGCGTGATGTTTTGGGGTGATGAGTTGAGCCTGCGCTTTTGGATTGGTAGCGTGCTGACTTTGCTCGGTGTGCTGATTATTGGCCTCAGAAAACCGGAGGTGCAAAAAGCCGGAGCGGTGTTGTGAGCGGCTTTGTCATAGAGCGTCACCCATCGCCCAATTTCGACAATCGGGCTTGTACTATCAGTCACATAATTTTGCATTATACGGATATGGCCGATTGCGATTTGGCTCTGGCGCGGTTGTGCGATGCGGAGGCCAAAGTCTCGGCGCATTATCTCATTCGCCGCGACGGGCATATTTTCCATCTGGTCGATGAGGCGGCGCGCGCGTGGCATGCCGGTGTTTCTTGCTGGCGCGGCGAAGCAGATATGAACTCTGCCTCTATCGGCATTGAGCTTGACCATAACGGGCATAAAGACGGCAAAATGGACGCCTTCCTAGAAGCGCAAATATCGGCGCTCATTTGGCTCTTGCAAGAGGTGACGGCGCGGCACGCTATTGCGCCGCAAAATATTCTCGGCCATAGCGATATTGCCCCGGGCCGAAAAATCGACCCCGGCGAAGCGTTTGACTGGGCCGCGCTGCATAAAGCCGGTTTCGGTTTGTGGGTCGATAATGTGAAAACAGAAGACGTGCTGCCGCTAGCCACGGGCAGCGAAGACAAAGCCGTCGTGCCGCTGCAAAAAGCGCTCGCCGCCATCGGCTATCAAATTACCGTTGATGGGAGTTATGGGCCGCAAACGCGAGCCGTCATCAGCGCCTTTCAACGCCATTTCCGCCCCGCTAAAATCGACGGCATTGCTGACGCCGAAACCCAGACGCTGGTTTATGCGTTATGTCGCCTGGTGTGAGTGTATAACTCATTTCACTTATTGCCCACGATGTAAATTATTGTGAATAGCTTGCTTCACCCGTGTCGCTGATTGTGCAAGTGTCTGATGACCACTATCACCTAATGGCTGATTCTTCAGCACATGGTGGTCAATGAGTGCCACAGCTAAAAGTATTTTCATCATCGGCTTTTTTCTTACAATCATTGCCTGCCTTTTTGCCAGCTATTGGTTTCATGAATGGCTAATCAGCCGAAAAGAATTACGCCAGTTTTACTTTCAAAATCATGAGGCTTTGGCCCGCGAGCGCAAGAAGAAAAGCCGACGCCCAAAACAGGACATCTTGACGCTATCAATCAGACGGCCTATGCCAGTCTCCGGTCAGAGGGTCGGGTAATCGCCTTCGCATCTTGTTTCGGCAGGGGACGGGGGAGGAAAGTCCGGGCTCCACGGAAACACGGCGCCGGATAACGTCCGGCGGAGGTGACTCCAGGGAAAGTGCCACAGAAAGCAAACCGCCTCTTTATGAGGTAAGGGTGAAAGGGTGCGGTAAGAGCGCACCGCGCTGCCGGTAACGGCAGTGGCAGGGTAAACCCCACCGGGAGCAAGACCAAATAGAGGCAGCACATGGCCAGTTTCCGGGCCGCCGCCTGGGTAGGTTGCTTGAGGTGTCCGGTAACGGCCATCCCAGATGAATGATCACCGCCATCCTTTGGATGCGCACAGAACC
>PBLK01000010.1 GCA_002721725.1 Rhodobiaceae bacterium | reverse complement strand
TGTTTGAGAAAACCGTTTCCAACATGCAGGAAGTGCTGGCACGCGGCGGCAAAGTTATCATGCTGGGCAGCGAAGAAGGCATTGCCAAAGCGGGTGAGGGGTGTCTGGCGACGATCAAGATGCCAGTGCTCGACCCGTTCATCACGCCCATACTTTATGCGCTGCCGCTGCAATTGTTGGCCTATTATGCCGCTGTTGCTAAGGGCACGGATGTTGATCAACCCCGCAACCTGGCAAAATCTGTTACTGTAGAATAACTAATTAAGTTTTTTTATTTTGGGCGCGTTATCAATTAAAATTTTGGACAGTTGTTTTCCGCTTGGATTAGCGCCCTCTAAATTATAAAGAAACGTGTACACGTACAAATTTTCAATAACAGTAGTGCTGCTTAAGTGAACCTCTTTGAGAGCATTTCCTCCTACTTGTCCCGATACGTTAGAAAGAACTAAAATACTATGTTCATCTGCCCATACAATTCGTGATTTATTGACGTCCTGTGTCATCTCAACATCAAATAATTCTTCGAATGCCTCACTGCCTTTTTTGCTGGCACTCTCCTGTAGCTTGCCCATAAAGTCCTCGTTTTCCAACATTTTCGCCATCATCTTATTGAGGGCTTTTTGGGTAAATGTATTACTTTCCTTCACCAGTCCGATCCAACCCCATGGGTATCCGGTATCTACGGTGTTCTGTTGACAAGACCCAATTATAATTTGAGGATCGGGAACCGTTGGGCCTTTTTGTTTTCCAAGATATTCCATCAATAAAATTCCCTGTGGTTCTTGAGTGACATTACAAAAACCTTTTGGAAGTGGATATAACAACTCGCTCCCTGAAAAGAGAATTCTTTCTACATTTTCTGCAAAACTGCCGGCGGGGTAAATTAAAAAAACAAAGGTAATTATGACTTTATAAATTGCTTTTCTCATAATTATCACCTCAACCTTGTCGCTTAAAGTTTCAAAAGTGCTTGGATTAATGAAGCCTGATCTAAAAAAATCTAACGAAGGATTCAGCATAAATCAAATTTACCGAAATACCGACGACCCAGAAAAGGAAATGAGATATGGATCTTAATCAACTCAAATAATACATAGACGAATCGGGTAAGAGATTTTTATCTGTTCTGTTTTAACTGAAACCATAACAATAAAGCGCAAACCCTGCCCTAAATGCTCAGAGATGGTCTGATAACGTGCTAGTCTGATTTCAGGGTAATAATTGTCGGTGAGGGCAGGAGAACGACAGGTGAGTGTGAAGCAAAAGGCAGGGTCAGCAACGGAAAACGCACCCCTAAACCCTCCTCTTGCTAATTTGGAATAGAACATAAGGGTGTGTTAACCAGAGGTAATTGTGGAAACAAAATTTTATATTTGGCTGTTTTTAACCATTGCAGTAACGGCATATGCTTGGCTGGTGATCGTAAGATGGGCAAAGAAAAAAGGTCTTAAATAATAATTTTTCAAACACTTGGTCACTCTGTGGGGATAGGATTGTGAATGAAATGGTAATGATGGCATTTATATTCGGCGTGTCTGGGATTGCTTTCGGAATAGTGGCCTTTGTCGAAGTGCAAAAACTAAAAAAGAAGCTCGAAGAAAAGGGAATTCTCTAAAAAAGTACAATGAAGACTGATTTTTTGCTTCCAAAGAGTCGGTGATCTTTGGGCCGAGAAAGTTGATTAATTGATATGAATAAAAATCCAGATAACATTAAAAGTACTGGCGACTGGATTGGTGTTGGAGCGGCTATCGGGGCAGCAGTTTTTGCCGTAACCAATGAACCAGNATGGATAGCGGTAGGTGTCGCAATCGGAGCGGCAATANGTTGGCAAAAACCAAAAAAGAAAAATGAAAAAGAAACATTTTGATTTCTTNATTAATTTTTTNAACCAAAAAAAGTAGGAAGTTAAATCTACCCAGTGACAGTGGAATAGAAGCTCGATTGCCTTATATACAGGCGCATGAGTGAGTTGGAAGAAGCTGAAAAGCAAGTGCATGAAATGGTGGTNCAAGCGGCTGCCACTTTAACCCAGCAATATGGCGAGGACGCCGAGGTGATTGCCACCATGCGGGCGGCCGAGTTTGCCGCCGCCGGTGATGTCGATGGCCTGAAAGCGTGGGACATGATTATCGAATATCTGATCGCGCTGCGCGAAGGTAGACCCGACGATATTGCCGGGTCGATCAATTGAGGCCGCTTCTCACTGTTTATTATAATGGCGACTGCTCCATTTGCGGGCCGGAAGTGGCGCTTTATCGAAACATGGCGGCGACGGCGCAAATCGACAATTTGGTATTTAAAAATATCGCTACGGATAGCTGCCCGTCGGGCTATCAGCGCGATAGTTTGTTACGCCGCATACATGCAGAGGAAAACGGCAAAATGTTGGTGGGTGTCGACGCTTTTATCGCCATGTGGCTGCGACTGCCAAAATTCAAATATTTGGCACACGCAATAAATTGGCCGATCATGCGAGGAATGACCGGCTTGATTTATAATCATATTTTAGCGCCTTGGCTGTATCGCCGTTACATGCGCTCTTTATGATTTTGTTAGATGCCCGGAATAAACGGGATATCGATGATGCCACATCCGGCAACCGCCAGGCTCAACACGACAGGAATAAGAATTTTCTTCATTTGGTAGTCTCCCCAGAGTCTTCTTCCGGCCATCCATTGGCCTTGGCCGTTTTATACCCCTGATAACGCGGCTGGTCTATGGCCAGCTTGCCCATTGTGGTCTTAATCAAGTGTGTTTTCAGGCCGTCATTGGATAACTCCATCTCGCCTGACGCGATTTTGTCACAAAGTTTGCGGTTCAACTCTTCCAAGCTGCCAGTTTCGCCGAGCAGTAATTCGAGCCGCGCTGTTTCGGCACGATTGAAACCCGGCGCCAGCTCCATTTCACGCACCAATATATCCAAAACATTGCCGGCGACACGAGCATGAAAGGCGGCTTGACCCGACAGCTGCGGCATTGCTGTCTCGTTCAAAAAGGCGCGCGCGGCGGCGAGAAGCTTTTCGGCTGACGGCTTGTCTTGCATCAATCTTCTCCCATCAGCATGCGTAGCAGGTCGATTTCGGTTTCCGAGGCGCGCCGCCCGATAGAGGCGCGCTCGATTGAAGGGTCAGCTCCGCTTTCAAAAGCCGAGACCATCAACACACCGCACATAATGCCCCATTTTAATGTGCCGAGAATTTCCCAAAAGCGCGTCGCTTTCTCGTCAATCTCACCACCGGCGGCGCGATAGGCGGCATACATATCGGCACGCGGACCGAAACCGCCGACTGGCATATCATGTTGCCCGAAACGCCAGCTTGGCACGCACGGCCAGCCGAGGTCTTCCATCGGATCACCAATATGGGTGAGTTCCCAGTCGAGCAGGGCGACCAGCCCGTCTTCCGGCGACACCATGATATTGCCGTTGCGAAAATCACCATGCACCAGAGAAGGCTCCCGCTTTTCCGGCAGATTGTCACGCAGCCATTTAATGGCCAGTTCAAATACCGGAAACGGGTGACCACCGGCTTGCAAATATCCGGCATATTTCTCCAGCTCACCTTCCGCATCGCTAAACGGCAAATCCGGCAGGGTAGAGACATTTATATTGTGTAGCGCAGCCAACATGGTGCCGCATTGGGCGGCGAGGGCGGGGCGCACATTGTCAAATTCTTCATCGCGCAGGATTTTCCGCGCTATGGTCTCGCCTTCGATAAAGTCCATTACATAGGCCTCGCCAATGCCATCATTTTCGTCGCAAATGAAGCTGATTCTCGGCACGGCGATGCCNGCCTCGGCGGCTGCGTTGATAATCGCCGCTTCACTGGCTTTCGGCAGCGCATTTTGCGAGGTCTGAACCCCGCGCGGATTTCGTCGCAACACATATGGAAGGCCGCCGCAAACAAATGTCCAGCTTTCTTGGCTGGCCCCCCCTGACAAACGCTTCAAATGTTCGATAGGCGAATCAAAACGGCGCGTACATATGCCTGCGAGCCGCTCTTCAAATTGCTCTTTTGAAAGCTCTACCATGCCGCGAACCCTGCCATTGGAAAGGCGGTTAAGCAAGTGTGGTTTTCGAGCGCCTCTAGTCTTTGAAAGGATTTACGGAATCATCGCATAAAGAGTTATGAGTGAAATACTCGAACCGCCAAAAAAGAAACGGCGCACATTATTGGGCGCACTGCGGACTTATTTTCTAACGGGCCTTGTTGTTACCGCTCCCATTTATATCACTTTTTATTTGATGCTTTGGTTCGTCGAGTTTCTCGATGGCTATTTCCGCCCCTGGATACCTGAAATTTATTGGCCAACCACTTATCTGCCTGTCGATGTGCCGGGCGTCGGGGTGGTATTGGCACTCATGCTACTCACCATTATTGGTGGATTGACGGCGAATTTTTTGGGACGTGGCTTGTTAGCGCTGGCCGACCGCCTCATCCGCCAAATCCCGATGGCAGGAACGGTTTATACGGCTTTGCGGCAAATCTTTCAAACTGCCGTGCGCGAAGACGGCGCCAGCTTCAGCCAAGTCGCGCTGATTGAGTATCCACGAAAAGGGTTGAACGCCGTTGCCTTCGTCACCAAAGCAGCCGACCGTCGTATCAATGAGGCGACCGGCAAAACCATGATTGGCGTGTTTCTGCCGACCACACCCAACCCGACATCGGGTTTTTTGCTTTTCGTACCGGAAGATGAATTGACCATCCTTGATATGACAGTGGAGGAGGGCGCGCGCCTCGTCATCTCGGCTGGTTTGGCCGACGAGGAGAGCAATGAGAGCAACTAGCCGGATTGCAAAAAGCGGATCGCCTCATCGCGGCGAAACAGATAAAGCAAAAGACGCAAGGCCGCACCGCGCGAACTCTCCAAAGACGGATCTCGTTCTAGCACCATTTTCACATCATCATGCACAGCCGGCAGCAAGTTGGCGTGAGCCTCCAAATTAGCAAGGCGAAAAGTCGGCAGACCGCTCTGCCGCGTTCCCAACACTTCACCGGCACCACGCAAGCGCAAATCTTCTTCGGCAATTTTAAAGCCGTCTTCCGTCTCGCGCATAATGCCCAAACGGGCTTTCGCCGTTTCGCCCAGCGGCCCGCGATAGAGCAGCACGCAGCTTGATTTATCAAGCCCACGCCCAACCCGCCCGCGCAACTGGTGCAATTGCGCCAGACCGAATCGCTCGGCGTGTTCAATCACCATCACGGTGGCCTCGGGCACATTAACGCCAACTTCGATCACCGTCGTGGCCACCAAAATGGAAATCTCGCCGCTTACAAAACGGGCCATTACCGTGTCTTTTTCTACCGCCTTCATCTGGCCATGCACCAGCCCCACCTTGTCGCCGTAAATGGTGCGTAAGGCATTTGCACGGTCTTCAGCCGCCGCAAGGTCAATCAATTCGCTTTCGCTGACCAATGGACACACCCAATAGACACGCGCGCCATCTTGCAACGCATTGCTGAGGCCTTGCGCCACCTCCGCATAGCGGTCCATTGAGATGACCCGGGTATCAACCGGCTGCCGACCCGGTGGTTTATCAGGCATGCGTGACACATCCATATCACCATAGGCAGTCAGCGTCAGCGTGCGCGGTATCGGCGTTGCAGTCATCACCAGCACGTCAACACCATTGCCTTTGGTAGACAGCGCCATGCGTTGCTGCACCCCAAAGCGATGCTGCTCATCAACTACTGCCAGCCCCAAATCGGCAAATGCGACATCATCTTGAAACAGCGCGTGGGTGCCGATAGCGATTTGCACATTGCCCGCGGCCAGAGCGCCTAGGTTTTCCTTNCGCAATTTGCCTTTACTGCGTGCCGTCATCAGCTGCCAGCNAATACCAAGATCATCAAGCCATGGGCCAATCGTTTCCGCGTGCTGGCGCGCCAATANTTCAGTTGGTGCCATCAGCGCGGCTTGCGCGCCATTGGCCACAGCTTGCAGCATGGCCATAACCGCGACCACGGTCTTGCCGCTGCCGACATCGCCCTGCAAAAGCCGCAACATGCGCGTGGGTGCTTCCATATCCTCGGCAATATCGGTTATCGCACTTTCCTGCGAGCCGGTTAGNGGGAAGGGCAAAAGCGCCCGCAAGCGCTGCTGCAGTTCATCACTCGATTGATAGGCGCGGCCCTGTTGTTTTCTTCGGTCGCGCCGCACCAAGGCCAGCACCAGTTGATGAGCCAGCAATTCATCATAAGCNAGGCGCGCGCGTGCCGGATGCGTGGGTTCCAGCGCCGCCACGCCTTCAGGCCGATGCGCCGCCTGTGTCGCGCTTTGCCAATCCGACCAGCCTTGATTTTTCAGCCATTTCTCTTCTTGCCATTCTGGCAATTCGGGCACTTGCGGCAAAGTGGCTTGAATGGCCTTCATCAACACTTTCGCCGACAGGCCAGCCGTTAGCGGATAAACCGGTTCGACAACCGGTAATTTATCGAACTCGGTCTGCGGCAGCATATGATCAGGATGAACGATTTGCAGTTGTTCGCGAAACCGCTCAACTCGACCCGACACCATGCGCTTTACCCCCTCGGGCATGGTTTTACCTAGCCAGTCACCTCGCGCATGGAAAAATACCAGCGATAAATAGCCGGTCTCATTGCCGCATAAAATGCGATAGGGCAGATTACGCCTTCTGGGTGCTTCATGCTTCATCACCTCGACCTCGAAAGTCGCAATGCGGCCGTCTTCAGCCTCGGCCAAAGACGGGCGATATTGGCGGTCAATCAGATTGCTCGGCAGGTGGAAAAGCAAATCGATAATTTTATTGCCGGTGAATTCACCCAGTATTTTGCCGAGCTTCGGCCCAATGCCTGGTAGGGTGGTGGCATCAGCAAANAATATNTNAAGCAGCGTNGGGCGCATCGGTCTCTCACAGCNATGAATCGTCATTAGACTANCACANAAAAGNNCTTATATCAGNCAGGNATCNGGCANATGACATTNCGCCCGGCTNTGNTATAAACCCCGTNAGAGGTCCAAAAATGACACAANAGCTTGACGNTGAACGCCGNAAACTNCATTTCCGCTCGTGCCATCGCGGCATNAAAGAAATGGATATNATTTTCGGCAAATTTGCCGATGCCGTGCTGGCTGACTTGCCGCAAGATGATTTGGCNGATTATCAGCGCATTCTNGAATTGCCAGATGATAAGCTGTTCANCTGGGCCACNGGCCGTGAAGATGTGCCTGATGAGGTNCGNTCNCCATTGCTCNACCGTNTGTTGAGCCTGGAGNATATGTAAGCTGCCAANAAGAAAAGAGGCAGAGTTGATAAACGCNCAAATTGAAAAACTGATTTCGTATAAAGGTCGNGTGGCTGTTGGCGGCGCGCCCGAGGGCTATCAACCATTGGTGTTGGCTGATATGGCGCGCTTGGAGGGCGATCGGCTAGTTTATATTGCGCGCGATGCCTCCGCCGCCATGGCCATGCGAAATATGCTNGGTTTTTTCGCGCCCGATATCCCCACGCTNTATTTACCGGCCTGGGATTGCTTGCCTTATGACCGGCTTTCGCCGCAGGTCGCTGTCATGTCNGAGCGCATGGCCACNTTGGCGCAATTACCCNTGTTGGAANGCACACCGCATATTCTGGTCACCACCNTATCGGCAGCAGCACAGCGCTTGCCACCGCGCCACATGCTGGCCGGGTTGGCGATGGCATTGCGGCCTGGTAATAATATCGACGTTGATACGCTGACTGTTTTTCTGAGAAGCAANGGCTATAGCCGCTGTTCTACCGTTATGGAGCCCGGCGATTATGCCGTGCGCGGCGGCATTATCGATTTATTTCCGCCTGGCAACGAGACACCTGCGCGGCTAGATTTATTTGGCGATACGCTGGAATCCATCCGCCCATTTGAGCCAGAGAGCCAGCGCACCATCGGTCAGCTAAGTGAACTGACACTGAATGCCGCNGGTGAAATTCACCTTGATGAAGAGACGGTTTTGCGCTTTCGGCGCGGATATGTGCAGGCTTTCGGCACGGTTATGGATAATGATCCGCTTTATGCCGCCATCAGTGACGGCGCNCGCTATCAGGGCATGGAGCATTGGTTGCCGCTTTTTCACGACAAGCTGGAAACGTTGTTCGACCATTGCGGTGCGGCGCTTTATATCGCCGATGACCAAACCGAAGCAGCCCTGCAAGAGCGCCATGAGCAAATTGCCGACTATTATCAAGCGCGCGAAGAAGCCATGCAGGCTGATNTAAAAGAAAGCGACGGACGGCGCATTATNAAGCCCTTACCGCCGGAAATGCTCTATTTACTCAATGATGAATGGATGAAACGAGTTGATAACACGCGGTGGCGCAGCATAGGCACGTTTGAACGTCCCGACGGCAANAACCTGTCGGGTCGCGCAGGCCGCAACTTTGCCGCCGAGCGCAAGCAGAAAGACGCTAATCTATTTGACGCAGTGGTCAGTCATATAGCAGCAGAACAGGCGGCCGGTCGTTCTGTGCTTTTGGTCGCGTCCAGCCGTGGTGCCATGGAACGACTGCAAACACTTTTGAACGAACACGGCGCGCCACCGGTGCAACGCATTGAAAGNTGGGAGGCGCCGCAGCAAGGGCAGGGCCCGCGCATCGCCATTATTGCAATGGATAACGGATTTNCCACTAAACAACTGAGTGTGTTGACCGAGCAAGATATTCTAGGCGACCGCATGGTACGGCGCCCTGGCCGGAAGAAAGCNGAAAACTTCCTNACTGAGGCGAGCAGTCTGACGCCAGGCGACCATGTGGTGCATGTAGAGCACGGCATTGGCCGTTTTGAAGGCTTGCAGACCATTGATGTCGGCGGCGCACCGCATGATTGCTTAAAGCTGATTTATCACGGCGACTCGCGGCTTTTCCTTCCGGTTGAAAATATCGAATTGCTGAGCCGTTTCGGCGGTGACGATATGACGGTGACGCTCGATAAAATCGGTGGGGTCGCTTGGCAGATGCGCAAAGCGCGGCTCAAGGAAAAAATCAAACTAATNGCAGATGAGNTGATAAAAACNGCAGCTGAGCGCGCCATGCGCGACGGTGAGGTTATGACACCAGATATCGGTCTCTATGATGAATTCGCCGCTCGCTTTCCATATGAAGAAACCGAAGACCAAATTGACGCTATTGAGGCGGTGATTGATGACTTGGCCAGCGGTCGCCCGATGGACCGTCTGATTTGCGGCGATGTCGGCTTCGGTAAGACCGAAGTCGGCTTGCGCGCCGCCTTTATTGCCGCCATGTCGGGCAAGCAAGTTGCTGTGGTCGCCCCNACCACGCTCTTGGCACGCCAACACGCCAAAACTTTTACTGAGCGTTTTGTCGGCATGCCGGTCGAAATCGCCGAATTGTCCCGTTTGNTCGGCACGGCGCAGGCCGCTGAANCCAAANAGGGGCTGAAATCGGGCACNGTCGATATTGTCATCGGCACGCATGCATTGTTGGCGAAGAACATCGAATTCTCGCGGCTGGGGCTGGTCATCGTAGACGAAGAACAGCATTTCGGCGTGGCGCATAAGGAGCGTTTAAAANCCTTGCGCGCCGAAGTGCATATGCTNACGCTGACCGCCACGCCCATTCCGCGCACCCTGCAAATGGCATTAACCGGCGTGCGCGACTTATCTCTGATTGCCTCNCCCCCGGTTGACCGCCTCGCAGTGCGCACCTATGTGACGCCGTTTGATNCGGTCGGTATTCGTGAAGCNNTGTTGCGCGAGAAATATCGCACCGGACAAAGCTTTATTATTGTGCCGCGCATTGCTGATTTGCCCGATATGGAAGCCTATTTAAGCCAAACCGTACCGGAGGTGAAATACGTGACCGCGCACGGCCAAATGGCCGGTGGAGAGCTAGAAACNCGCATGAACGCCTTTTATGACGGTCAATATGACGTGCTACTTTCAACATCGATTATTGAAAGCGGATTGGATATTCCCTCGGCCAACACTATTGTTATTCACCGTGCCGATATGTTTGGCTTGGCGCAGCTTTATCAAATGCGGGGCCGTGTTGGACGCTCCAAAACACGCGCATATGGTTATCTTACATACAATGAAAACANNGGTTTAACNGATTCTGCTGAGAAACGGCTTAANGTTATGCAGTCGCTCGACAGCCTTGGTGCCGGGTTCAATCTGGCTTCCTATGATCTTGATTTACGCGGGGCCGGCAATCTGGTCGGAGAAGAGCAATCAGGTCACATTAAAGAAGTCGGCTATGAGCTNTATCAAGCCATGTTGGAAGAGGCAGTGGCCGAGCGNCAGGGNGAGGCCGCCGAAGAAAGCTGGGCTCCGCAGATCAATGTTGGCATTTCGGTTTTAATACCGGAAGATTATGTTCCCGATTTGGATTTACGCATGGGGCTTTATCGGCGCTTGTCGAGCTTGACCGCNCGCNTCGAAATTGATGCATTTGCGGCTGAGGTGGTCGATCGGTTTGGTCCACTACCTGAGGAAGTGCAGCATTTGCTTGCCATTCTCNCCATTAAAATAGACTGTCTCGCAGCAGGCATTGANAAAATCGACGCCGGACCAAAGGGCGTTGCCGTGGTTTTCCGAAATCAGCTATTTGCCAATCCTGAGAAACTTATCGCTCATGTGGCAGAAAATCAGACCGGTATCAAAATTCGTCCGGACCAGAGCTTAGTGTTTCGCACCAAAGCGGAAGATTCGGATGAGCGTTTGCGCATTTCCGCACTGGTCGCCAAGCAATTGGCTGAACTNGCCGCTTGACTATTGCACGGCCAGTTTTTGCCGCGCTTTTTCAATAAATCGATTGAGATATTCTGGCTCTTGTGCACCCATCAGCAAAAATTTGCCGCCGGCCAGAAAAGCCGGGACACCATGCACGCCCAAATCGCGCGCTGCCGCATCATCANTGCGCGTGGCCTCAATATCACTTTCGCTGTCAAATAACTCAGCCAGTAGTGGCACATCCATATCATGAAGACCGGCAATTTCCAGAAGTACGGCGACATCACCAATATTACGGCCTTGCTCGAAATGTGCCNAGAACAAAGCTTCGGCAATCATATGTTGTTGGCCGGTGCTGGCCGCCCACCGAATGAGCCGGTGTGCGTTGAGTGTATTGGGCGTGATTTTTATCTTATCAAAGGCAAAATTAATGAGNGTGCCNTCAGCAGCCACCTTTATGTTCTCGCGCATTTTCTTAGCACCTTCTTCACCATAACGCTGTTTTATTTTGGTCGTCAGGTCCGCTCCCTCAGGCGGTGTATCCGGGTAAAGTTGATAGGGNCGCCACATTAAATTAATGCGAACATTTGTAAGGCTTTTCAATGCTACATCGAGTTTGCGCTTGCCGATAAAACACCACGGACAAATAACGTCGGAAATCACGTCCAGTTGCAGCACTGGCAAGTTTTCAGTTTCAGCTTGGCTCATATCGCTCTCCCGTTTCCTTTATAGTGGCAAAGAATGTCAAACAATGTCAAAGTGCACAGCGGAAAAAAGAGGGCAAAACGCGTGGGGAATATTTCAACCAATACCGATTTGACAGGCCAAACGGCGATGGTTACCGGAGCCAGTTCCGGCCTCGGTGTGCGCTTTGCGCAAGTTTTANCAGCCGCAGGCGCGCGGGTCATCATTACGGCGCGGCGTGAAAAAAAACTGGCCGAATTGGAGCAAGAAATAAATAGGCAGGGCGGCGAGGCGCACTCTTTTGCCCTTGACGTCACCGATTTGGATAAGCTTCCAGCCTTTTTTGACACGCTGCGCGAAAAAAATCTGATGCCTAACATTTTAGTCAATAATGCAGGNATGAATGTGGTGAAGCCTGCGCTTGATTATACGCCGGATGATTATCGCCAAGTGCTNGACACAAATCTGACCGCACCGTTTTTTCTTGCCAATGAATTTGCCCGCCACCATATCGAGCAAGGCTCAGCCGCGCGTATTATCAACATCGCATCAGTGGGCGGTCATAATGTGCTNCCCGGCCTCACACCTTACTGCACCTCNAAATCGGGCATTATTATGATGACGCGGGGGNTGGCCCGCGAGTGGGCACGAAGCGAAGTCAACGTCAACGCTATTTGCCCTGGTTACATTGAAACAGAAATCAATGATTTCTGGTGGCAGACCGATGGTGGCAAGAAGCAGATTGCAAGTTGGCCGCGCCGTCGACTGGCCGGTAAAGAAGATTTGGATGGCGCTTTATTGCTGCTGGCNGGGCCGCATGGCAGCGGAATGACCGGCTCCACCATCAGCGTTGATGACGGACAATATATTTAGGAGCAGTCATGCTTGTTGATAGCCATTGCCATTTAGACTTCAAGGATTTCGATGCCGATAGGGATGATGTTTTGGCAAGGGCTAAAGCGGCAGGCGTCGATTTAATGGTTACTATCTCGACCAAAATCACCGAGGCCAAGAAAATCATCAAGCTTGCAGAAACCAGTGATGCTTTGGTTTGCTCGGTCGGTATTCACCCGCATGAGGCAGGGCGTGAGCCGGAAACCGATGCGGCGCAGCTCGTTGCCCTGGCCAAACACGAGAAAGTGGTGGGCATAGGCGAAACCGGCCTTGATTATTTCTACGAGCACAGCCCGCGCGATGCACAGCAAAGAAACTTTCGTGCTCATATCGAGGCCTGCCGCGAAAGCCGNTTGCCGTTGATTGTCCATGCCCGTGATGCTGATGAAGACACGGCGGATATACTCGAAAATGAGATGGAGAAAGGCGATTATCCGGGTCTTATCCATTGCTTCACCGCGGGGCCTGAGCTTGCACAGCGCGCGCTTGATATCGGCTTTTATATTTCCGTAAGCGGTATAGCGACTTTCAAAAACGCAGCCGAGTTNCGCGAAACCATAAAAATGATCCCACTTGATCGACTTTTGGTTGAGACGGATGCGCCGTTTTTGGCACCCGTTCCACATCGCGGCAAACGCAATGAACCGTCATTTGTCGCCGACACNGCAGCCATGCTCGCCGATCTAAAGGGTGTGACCACCAAAGAATTAGCGCGAGTCACTAGTGATAATTTCTTTTCGCTGTTTAAAAAAGCCANAAGGCCGGTCGACGCATGAGTCTCCGATTCCGCGTTTTGGGCTGCGGCTCTTCCGGAGGAGTNCCGCGCTTAGATGGCAATTGGGGAGATTGCGACCCGGAAAACCCGAGAAACAGGCGAAGCCGTTGCTCGTTTTTGGCCCAACGATTTAGCGTTGACGGCATCACTAATGTTCTGGTCGATACATCGCCGGATATGCGGCATCAGCTGATTGAAGCCAATGTGACCTGGCTTGATGCAATACTCTATTCTCACGACCATGCCGACCAAACACACGGAATCGATGATGTCCGCGCAATGGTTTACACCAAAAGAAAACGAATAGAAGTTTGGATGGACGAAGCGACCTCTAATACCTTGATCGATCGCTTCGGCTATTGCTTTGAGCAGAGCCCAGGGACCTTGTATCCCGCTATTCTGCAAGATAATCGCATNAAAACACCNTATCGGGACATTGAGGTAGTAGGTGATGGCGGCGTCATCACGGCGACCCCATTTCGTCANATTCATGGCCGCATAGACTCCCTTGGCTTTCGCTTTGGTAACGTCGCNTATTCAAGTGATATCAGCGAGATACCAGANGAAAGCTTTCCGCTTNTAGAAAATTTGGACTGTTGGGTTGTCGACGCGCTAAGGCGTGATCCGCATCCGACACATTTTCATCTCGAAAAAACACTTACCGAAATCGAGAAATTTAAACCCAAACGGGCTATTTTAACCAACCTCCATGTTGATATGGACTACGCACAGCTATGCAGCGAATTACCAAACAACGTNATTCCTGCACATGACGGATTAGAATTTGAATAATAATTTGTCATAATATTTATTATGCGTCATANNNTGCTGNANTNTGAACAATANTTATAGACANCCCTATTNANATGGAATCGCGGCANGNTNAAAAAATGAGTGAAAGCAAAATACATCGTATACTCGAAGTGATGGCCCAATTACGCCATCCTGAAAATGGATGCCCNTGGGATCTCNAGCAAGATTTTGCNTCCATCGCGCCTTACACNTTAGAAGAAGCCTATGAGGTGACCGACGCGATTGAACGNGATGACATGAANGATCTGAAAGACGAGCTTGGCGACTTGTTGCTTCAGGTAGTGTTCCACGCTCGAATGGCTGAGGAAGCTTCGNTNTTCGACTTTGACGATGTAGTTGATGCAATTTCGAACAAGATGATACGGCGCCACCCNCATGTTTTTGGANGTCGTAATGCTAAAAATTCTGAAGCAGTTCAGCAAAGCTGGGAAGAAATAAAAGCACAAGAAATGGTCGAAAAAGGANTATCCGNGNCTGGCAGCCTGATGGATGATATTCCCCTCGCCCTTCCCGGCCTCAGTAGGGCCATTAAAATACAAAACCGCGCCGCGCGGCTTCAGTTTGATTGGCCTAACATCGAACCNGTTTTCGACAAANTGCAGGAAGAAATTANTGAAGTGCAAGAAGCTATCGAAAGTGGCTCGGNTGATGCTATGGAAGACGAAATCGGCGACTTACTTTTTGTGGTAGCCAATATTGCCCGCCACCTCAACATAGACCCTGAAAAAGCGTTGCGNCGGACAAANGGNAAGTTTATTTCGCGCTTCAANTACCTTGAGTCAGTGGCCGCAGATAGCAAAAAAGAAACCTTCACCCTGAAGGAACTNGAGGAATTTTGGCAAGCCGCCAAANAGGCAGAAAAGAAAGNTTAAGCGACTGCGATTTCTACCGGACTGTTCGGCATAATTGTCGAAATAGCATGCTTGTAGACTAGTTGAGAATGACCCTCGCGGCTCAGCAACATAGAATTTGCATCAACCCATGTTATGGTTCCCTGCAACTTCACNCCGTTCACTAAAAATATGGTCAAAGCCAGTTTTTGTTCACAAACATGATTTAGGAACGAGGCCTCGAGCGAGTCGGTTTTTATTGACATTGGTTTTCCCAAATTATTCTGCGGACGTTGGAGGTTTCGTCCCGTTACTTTATNGACGCGGCCCTCCTCGTCGCGACTCTTAAGCTCNCNAAGATTGACATAATTGGTATCCCAAGCCTAGTTAATTATCAATTTTCAGAAAGTTTNTTTTCGANTGNGTCATAGGCATCTGACAGCATCTTTGCNACGGCGCCGGGCTTACCATTGCCAATTTTCGTNCCGTCNATNTTGACCACNGGAAACACCGACATAGTGGAAGCAGTTGAAAAACACTCTTGTGCGGCCANNGCCTCATCAAGAGAAAACGGTTTNTCTTCAAACTTCAGAGCTAATTTTGATACGCAATCAAGCANAACTTGCCTAACAATNCCGTTAAGTATGNCGTTANCAGCNGGNCGNGTCCGCAGCACGCCCTTTGCATCGAGNATCCAAGCATTGGTNGCAGCGCCCTCNGTCACCATTCCCTGCCCGTCNANCTGCCATGCCTCNTCCACNTTNGCATTTCGCGCCGACTGACGCGCTANAACATTGGGNAACAGACTGAGTGACTTNATATCGCATCTTGCCCAACGTTGNTCAGGNAAGGAAATCACCGAAATGCCCCNNCTCATAATTTGCCTGCGGCGTTCTGCNGAGATTGGCCGCGCNGTCATCACCANAACCGGCNTTAATGAGGGATCATACATATGCTCACGCGGNGCAATACCTCGCGTTACTTGCATATAAAGAATNCCNCTGTGAATGCGATTTCNNCGTAANGTCTCGCGCATCACCTGCTGCAGTGCGGCACGCGACATCGGCATAGGCATATCNANNGCANCNAGTGAATATTCCAGGCGTTCGAGATGGCGNACNTCATCAAGCAGCAGCCCNTTGCGAATAGCGCATACTTCATAAACGCCATCAGCAAATTGATAGCCGCGATCNTCTACCAATATNCCNGGCNNGNTCAGCGGTTGNTAAACACCGTCAANATAAGCAATGCGGCTCATNNNANTTTNANCTCCNNTCANCGCATNTATCGCCAAAAAGATGACGTAAATAAGACCATCAAAATCAANAATTCTATGCGCCCNGCNATCATTAGCAGCGCAATGGTGNTTTGCAAACCGCCAGACATTGCGGCAAATCCGAGCGGCATATCAAGATGGCCAGAAATAGCCAAGCTATTGGTCAAAGCGCCTAGAACAATTGGCCATGCNTCNGANAANGTNATGCCNAAAAAACCGAGCAGCAAGACCCCNNCGCCGACAAAAAGAATGAATATGGCGGTAAACGCCCAAGCGGCGTTGAATTCCTTATCTTGCAANTGNCGNCCTTCNAGCGTTAACGGATGCACGGAAGACGGATAGGAAAGCTTNCCTAATTCACTTCCCAANTCCTTAGCTAAAATNATNGCCCGCATTACCTTNAAACCACCGCTGGTCGATAGCGCCATACCACCAATCATCACNGGAACCATGACCCANACAATTGGCCAAGTGGCTAATTCNTCNTCGGGCAANAAGTTGAANCCTGCCGTACTNTGGAGAGAAATCGACTGCCAGAGNANGCCAAGNCCGCCACTGGNNGNCACNGNAANCAGCGATATCGCNNCATATACCAATNTCAGTGTAATAAAAACGCGCATCTCCATNACCTGAAAACNGCCGCGCGCTTCNCGCCCCAATGTAAGCACCATGAGCATTGGCACGCTAATGGACCCGACAAAACACAACAATGCTATCACGCCCTGTCCAGACTGGCTCANNAACTCGGAAAGGCTTTGCTGATGAACACTCATNCCGCTCGTCGAAATGGCGGACAAGGCNAGACATACTGCCTCAACCAGCGGGCTACCAAATGCCAANAGCGCAATAATGCCNAGCACGGTGAACATCAGATAAACCGGCAAAATNAGCCGCAAGGGCCGNCCCAGTCGTGACGATAGNGGCGCGTTTTCTTCATGCTGCAGAAGCGGGCTGCCGATAAGCGAAATACCCCCNATNCCAAACGGNGCCAAAACGGCGACAGCAAACACCAATGTCCAAAGACCNCCNAGCCAACTTAGNACNGNTCGCCATAATAAAATGGGGGTTNCCTCTGCTTGCGGCACAGACAACATGCTACCNCCCGAAGTNGTAAGGGCAGAAACNGCCTCNAAATAAGCAGCNACTAAATCTGTCAATTTGTGANGCGCCAATAAANGGAATNGCCGCAATGACNGGCAGAAAACTCCAAAACAAAACCATGATNAGCAAAAGTTCTATGCCATTGGCNCGATGGCGGCGACTAGTGTAGCCGCTNAAAAGTAAAGCGCCCGANACAAAAGCAGAAAGCATTAAACCAATGGTAAAATTTCCNGCATGGCTATATCTGGGNTCGAGCAAGCTTGCGACCCANGGNANTAACATTAGCNAGGCAATCATNCTTCCGCCATAACCCAACGTAAAAAGGATGGCACCTAGCCGCATTAATTANTTCTTTTCCTTGCTTATAAGAAGGCTTTCAAATTGCTCNATGCCTTCGGCAGTNACAAACATCACAACGCGATCGCCGGGCTTCANCTCTGTGCCACCNCGGGGTAAAATCAATTTTNNCTTNCGATAAACCATGCCNATNCGCATAGCGNTNCCCAGATCAAGGTCCCGCAGTTTGCTGCTCGCAATCGGTGNTCCTTCCTTTATCTCCGCTTCAATAAGCTCTGCCGACTCATCACTGAGCGCNTGAACNTGNGACACATTTCCAAGCCGAACATGNCNCAATACNGATGAAACGGTGATAGCGCGNGGATTGATAGAAACCTCCATNCCGAAATCACCGGCAAGGTTTTGGAAGCTNTTGTCATTGANGAGGCAAAGGCCNCGCTCACAACCNTCTTGCAAGGCCAACATATTCGTTAAAATATTGACTTGNTCATCATTAGTNAGNGCTAGNACCAAATCNGCTTGGCGAATACCCGCTTCGGCCANTATNTCTGGTGANAGGCCGCTGCCCTGAAGCACAATCGAACGGTTTAATCTTTCGGCTATTGAGCGGGCGCGGTCTGNGCTCGCCTCAATCAGNCTCAANGAATAGCGNCCNGCCTGNGTGTCCAATTCCTTNGCAACTTGATANCCAATATTGCCGCCNCCNACGATAACGATNCGACGNGCTTCACGTTCCTCATGACCAAAAATCTTNAGCGTTCGCTCAGTATCANTGCTAGCGGTGACCAAAAAAGCCTCGTCNCCGCTTTGNATCGTNTCGTNGAAATCNGGAACGTAGACCTTNTTATCGCGTCGCAGCCCAACAACAATNGCCTGNAANTCNGGAAACAANCCNGTCAACTGGTTCAGCGGAGTGTCAATNACTGGGCAATCTTGNCCTATNGCAACACCAATCATTTCAGCCGACCCGTTTNCAAAACTTGAACTATCAAATGCCCCAGGCAAGGCCAAACGGCGTATNACCGCATTGGCCACTTCGACTTCNGGCGAAATAATNACATCAATCGGAATACCGTCTTCGGTAAACAATCCGCGCCATTTTGCCTTNANGTAATTGCGGTCACGCACTCGGGCNATTGTTTTCGGTTTTTTAAACAANGCTTTAGCTGTTTGNCACGCAACCATGTTNACTTCATCAGANGCAGTTACCGCTATCANAACATCTGCCTCCGCAGCGCCCGCTTGTTCCAANACNTCAGGGTGTCCTCCATGCCCCAAAATTGGNCGNACATCCAGAGTNTCGGTAATGCGCTGCATAAGCGAAACTTCACGGTCGACCACCGTGACATCATTGCCTTCGCCAGCCAAATGCCGGGCAATACCNAAACCGACTTGGCCGGCCCCACAAACAATGACTTTCATTGGCNTCTCAACCTCATTGTTAANTGCTAANCNTGGCTTTTAGCATNATTACCGCCNGANATNCCAAGCGATTTCATTTTGCGGTGNAGTGCCGAGCGCTCCATTCCNACAAATTCAGCCGTTTTCGAAATATTTCCTGAGAATCGCTCGATTTGGGCAAGTAAATAATCGCGNTCNAAACACTCACGCGCGTCNCGNAGGGGCAAAGACATGATATGTCGTGATTGGCTGACATTTTCAGCCACATTNGTTTCGCTCCAGATNTCTTTTGGCAAATGNTCAATCGNNAGTGTTGTATCACCGGCGGCATGGCTGGTCAGCATCATATGTTCAATACAATTGCGCAACTGACGCACATTGCCCGGCCAANTATGNGATTGNAAAACCGCCATCACATCACTGCNNGCNTTGCGCACTGGCATGTTCATTTGCGCTGCCAGCAGGCGAACAAAATGTTCAACCAAATAAGGAATATCATCTCGNCGCTTGTTCAGCCCNGGAACTTCCAATGTCATTACNTTGAGCCGGTGGTATAAATCCTCTCGGAAAATNCCCNTAGAAATAAGTTTTTCAGGATCNGCGCTGCACGATGACAANACCCTCGAATCCAAGNGCACCAAATCCCTGCCACCNATNCGTNTAACNCCCCCATCGAGCAACATTTTTAATATNGCCTTTTGTTGACGANGGGGAAAACTGCATATNTCATCAAGATAAAGNGTGCCACCNTGCGCCTGNTCAAAGAGCCCTGGTTCAATTTGACCNCCTTCTTCANAGCCAAACAGCATNCGGTCAATTTGTTCCCCGTCGTCGCCGAGCATNGCTGTGTGCACNGAAATNAAATTACCCGTGGCGCGGGGTGAGCGNGNATGCAATTGACGCGCCGCNGCTTCTTTGCCNGAGCCNGAAGGCCCNACAATCATTACGCGGCTTTTGGTTTGTGAAAGCTTGTCGATTTTCGTTTTCAGNTGCTCNATTGCCGCCGCNNGGCCTACCAATGTCAANTGAACATCTGCGCGNCGTTTCAACTCGGTNTTTTCGCGNTGCAANCGCGCNGCCTCAATTGCCCGCGCNACCGTGACNAGCAATTTGTCCGACTTAAACGGTTTTTCAATATAGTCATAGGCACCAGACCGTATGGCCGTCACGGCGGTGTCAATATTTCCATGNCCGGAGATAATGACCACAGGCAGATTGGGATANCGCTCGCGCANAATATTNAAAATCTCAAGACCGTCCAAACGACTGCCNTGCAACCACACATCAAGCAGCACCATTGCNGGACAGCGACGGGTAATNTCCCGCAAGGCACTNTCGCTATCTTGCGCAATCCGCGCTTCATAGCCNTCATCTTCCAAAACACCGGCGACCAGGTCGCAAATGTCACGCTCGTCATCAACGANTAGTACATCCCCNAACATNATATTTCCTCTAACATTGTGGATTTGCTNGTTANCTCNGGGGGNTGCAAGGGNAATACCACCTGAATCATTGCTCCGGTTCCGCCAGATGCACACCGCGGCGCGTCGCTNAATACAAGCTTNCCTCCGTGGTCATCTACAATCTTTTTNACAATCGACAACCCGAGCCCTGTCCCTTCTTCGCGAGAGGTATTATAGGGCTCCAACAATTCATANCGATTTGTCTTCGGCCAACCGACACCGGTATCACTAATCGATAAAACCACCTCGCCGCGACGCTCATATACTTCAAGGACTATCAATTTCTCGCCATTTGCAAGGCGCACTGCCTCTTGGGCATTTTTCAAAATATTGGTTAAAGCTTGACTGATAAGCCGACGGTCGCCGACCAGATTTACCTGCGGCACATCACCTACCGAATAGGTAATGTCGCGATGCGCGACCCGCTGCAACAACACGGTTTCTGAAATAATGTCAGCAAGATTGACAGCATCCATCCGCGCCGCTGGCATGCGCGCAAATGAGGCAAATTCATCAACCATATTGCCAATATCTTCGACCTGCCGAATGATGGTGTCGGTGCATTGTTTGAAAATATCGTGGTCACCATCGGCATCACGACCATAGCGAGCCTGCAAACGTTCGGCCGACAGCTGAATTGGCGTTAGCGGGTTTTTAATCTCATGGGCAATGCGCCGGGCAATGTCAGCCCAAGCTGCATTGCGTTGCGCTGTCAGCAAGTCGGTAATATCGTCAAATGTGATGATGGCCCCGCCATGCAAGCCAAGCGTCTTTTGTGCTGAGGCACGAATGATATGCCCTTTTAGCGCTGTATTGTCGATATTAAACTCGCTGGAAACGCTGCGTGTCGGTGCTGATCCTAAAGCCGCCAATAAGCCCGAAAATTCAGGCATGGCTTTTTTAAGCGGCTCGCCGATAAGCGCTTCTGCCGCTTGCTTATATAGAGCCCCTGCGACATCATTGGCGTGATTGATAATTCCGTTCTCATCTACGCCGATAACGCCAGATGAAACACCCGCCAATACAGCTTCGGTAAATCGGTTCCGCTCATCAAGGTCGGCATGGGTTTCCTTCAAATCCGCCTGCTGTTCTCCCAAACGCTCGGCCATTTCGTTAAAAGTCTCTGCCAAATGTTTGATTTCGTCGTTACCACGCAAACTGTCGGCTTCCACCCGCGCTTCAAGGTCGCCCTCACCCAAGCGCTGGGTCATCAAAATAAGCCGCCCGATAGGCGAAACTAGTCGGTCCGCCAGCGATAGACCAAGCCAAATAGCCGACAATAAAATCACTAAAGTAAGAATGATGTAGATTAAGGCGAAGGTCAGCTGCGTTTCAAACCGACGCTGCTCCATTGCAGAATAATCGCGGACGGCAGCATCGGTGCGTAGCAATTGTTCTGTCACGCTGGGCATCATCAGACGCGCCGAATAGAGGAAAGTCTTATCCAAGCCCTTAATTTGTCGCAAGCCCAAAATCTGACTGGTCTCCATTGCGGTGATAATGACTGTTTTGTCTGAGGCCGCAATAAAGGCCTCGTTCGGCGGGCGTATGGTCAAAATGGTGGTTTCGGGTTCAGCTGCCATCAGCACGTCACCACGTTCATTTATTAGAAGTGCTTGTTGCAGGCCACGTATCCCCGCTTGCGCCTCAAGATATCTGGCAAAGCGACGGCGGTCGGTTTTATATACTTCGCTTGCCTTCGAAAGGTCGCGGGTCATGATATTCAAGTCATAACGCAAACTTTCTCTTTGGTCGGCCAAATAGGCATTGGCGACCGCCGTTGTATTCTCAATGATGGTTTTGGTGCGAGTGGAGAACCAATAATCAAGTCCGCGGTCAAGTGTTACAAACGCAAATACGGCGACCAAGATAGCCGGAAAAACTGCAATTGTTGAAAATAACGCAATCATGCGCCCATGCAACCGTGCACCAGCCGTTCCGGCACGCTGTCGCCGCCTTACGCGCAAAGCTTGGGCAGCCAAACCTAATAACAGGCCGCCAATTATAAAAATATTAAACGAAAGCAGCGTCCAAACCGTCTTCGGCTCTGCTTCGATAGGGGTTACATTGGTCAAGACCAAATATGATCCAACACCCGACGCAATTCCAAGGATTGCAAACAGGATAGACAAAAAACGCGTGACCTCAGTCAGTTTGAGACGGCTGAGCCATATATGCGGCTTCCGCATTACACCGATGGGATGTTGGGCACTCAACCGCCACTCCTTCTAAATCCCACCGCAAACAGATGCGCTTTATTTGCCATACACATTGCAGAAGAATAACTATTTTCAACATGCGTAACTAGCAAAATGTTGCAATGCTGCAACAGTCTAGAAGTCAGCACTGTTTTCCGGTATTGAAAGGCGCGGGAACACACCTTGTGGGGGGGGTAAAGAGATGCCTGGGGCAAGCCGATATTCGATTCCCAAAGCAGAAAAATACCGCTTGTCAGGGTCGATTTCCAATAAATCGAGCAATTGAGATGAGCCTGTCGGAATAACCGGCTGAAGCAGAATCGCCGCCTGCCGCACCAATTCAGCGGTAACATATAGCACTGTGCCCATGCGTTCAGGATTTTCCTTTTTTAGGGCCCACGGTTCTTCGGCTGCAAAATAGCGATTGGCTTCCGACACGGCGTCCATCACGGTGGTCAAGTAATTATGCACCTCATGCCCACGCATCGCCGCATCCGTATGCGCCTTCAGCCCGTCAAACAAGCTCAATACCGCTTTATCTTCTGCCGAAAACTCTAGCGGTGTAGGTACCTTCGCATTGCAATTTTTGCCTATCATGGAGAGACTGCGCTGCGCCAGATTACCGAGGTCATTTGCCAAGTCAGCATTGACGCGATTAACGATAGCTTCTTCTGCAAAACTCCCGTCACGCCCGAACGGCACTTCGCGTAAGAAGAAATAGCGCAAAGCGTCAACGCCATACAGATCTGCCATCACCATCGGGTCCAAAACGTTGCCAAGCGATTTGGACATTTTCTCGCCCTTCACAGTCAAAAATCCATGCGCAAACACTTGTTTCGGCAACGGCAAATCAGCCGCCATCAGGAAGGCTGGCCAGTAAACTGTGTGGAATCGCGTAATATCCTTGCCTATAACGTGCAGATTGCACGGCCAAAATTCCGAAAACCGGCCTTCTCGGTCAGGGTAATCCAAAACGCTTAAATAATTGGTCAACGCGTCCATCCAAACGTACATGACATGGTCTTTATCTCCCGGCACCGGCACGCCCCAATCAAATGCGGTACGCGAAATGGACAAATCTTTCAAACCGCCCTTGATAAATGAAACAATTTCATTGCGGCGGCTTTCCGGCATCAGAAATTCTGGATGTGCTTCAAAATGCGCCAACAATTTGTCTTCATAGGCCGACAAGCGAAAAAAATAGCTGTCTTCTTCAAGCCATTCCACTGGCGTACCTTGCGGCGAAAACTTGTTACCCTCACCATCCTCATTCAGTTCGTCTTCAGCGTAAAAAGCCTCGTCGCGCACCGAATACCAGCCTTTATAGCTGTCTTTATAAATGTCACCGCGGCCGTTTTCAGCAATGCGCTGCCATAATTCGCTTACCGATGCGTGATGGCGCGCCTCAGAAGTGCGAATAAAATCATCATGGCTGCAATTCAACGCCTTGGCCATTTCGCGAAAGGCCGGGGTTAGCTCATCCGCCAATTCTTGCGCCGTTTTGCCTTGTTCACGCGCTGTTTGCAGCATTTTTTGCCCGTGATCATCGGTGCCCGTCGAGAAATATACGTTTTCGCCATTTAGACGGTGGTAGCGGGCAATCGCGTCAGTCGCCAAAATCTCATAAGCATGCCCAATATGCGGCCGGCCATTTGGATAGGAAATTGCAGTAGTTATAAAAAAGTTCTGATTTTTCACTTTAACTTCCTAAACTGCCTGCTTGCGGCTCGCATCGGCAAAATCGGTCATCCACTCCAGCACCGCCTGCTTCTTATCAAGGTTTAGCGCCGCAACCGCGCGGCTGTCTTGCTCCACCTTCTCCCACAAGGCAATGAAGGGTTCAACCCCCAAACCAGTACTCAAAAGGCGGGCAGCCAGCGCTTCCTCACCCTCAAATACAGGCTGAAAAACTGTCCCCATAGATGCACAGCGCACAAAGCGGTGCAGCCAGCCGGACAATAAAAAACAGAATATTGAAAACTGTTCAGGCGCGGCGCGCGCGCTAAATCGGCCGGCTAAACCGTGCAATTTCTCGACGTCGAGCTGAGGCACGGTTTCTAATACTCCAATCATCTCTCGATACAGATCAAACCCCCCTTCTGCGCAAAGCGTTAGCGCATAACCGGCACTGCCTTGCGCCAAAAAGGCCGAAGCTGCAATCTCATTTTGGTCGCTGCTTTCCATGCGCGCGCTTACAATGGACTGCAAATCAACCTCATCAAGCGCATTGAACCGCAACATGCGACAACGCGATGTGATAGTGTCGAGCACCCGTCCTGGGTTTTGGCAAACAATCAGGAAAAGGGATTTCTCCGGCGGCTCTTCAATCAATTTGAGCAAAGCGTTAACGCCGTTTTTATTCATATCGTCAATGCTGTCGATAATCGCCACACGCCAACCACTACGACCGGGGCTGAGGTTGAAGGATTGCTTCAAGTCGCGCGCGGCCTCAACGGGAATGTCACTTCGAAACTTTTGCGTTTTCGGATTATATTCTCGCTTCAGCACAAACAAATCGGGGTGCGCGCCTTCTTCCAGCAAATGCGCGTCATCACTTTCAAGCGCTGGAGACATGACAGAGGAGGAGGCCCCCGTTAATACAAGCCGCGCCGCCAGATAGGCAAAACTTGCTTTGCCAACCCCTTTCGGGCCGGTAAGTAGCCAAGCATGAGGCATGCGCGCGCTTTTTAACGCAGCGAGAAATTCCCCTTGCGGCTTGGTGTGACCGGTCAAAATGCGTGTCAATCGCGGCGGATAATCGCCATCTATATCAGGCAGTTCCTCAATGGTTTCAGCAGAGCTCATATTCCTACAATAGGCAGTCGCGCAAAGCGCGGCTAGAGTTTAAAACGCCCTTGAATGACATCTTCGATTTGCTGCCATACTGCATCGAAGGTGTTCTCGGCATCAATCACCATTATGCGTTTCGGGTCTTCCGCTGCCAGGGCCAAAAAACCGTCACGCACATCGCGGTGAAAACCGGCTTCTTTTTTCTCAAACCGCGCCGCACCACCGCGTTTGGCAGCCCGCTGCAAGCCTGCGTCTTCGCGTAAATCAAGCAGAAAGGTGACATCGGGAACGGTTTTTCCGACAGCCATTTGCTGCATCGAGCTTACCACATCAAGCCCCAAACCTCCGGCAATACCCTGATAGGTCAGCGTGCTGTCAAAAAAGCGGTCGCAAATCACCCATTTGCCCTCGGCCAATGCCGGTTCAATAAGCCGATTGACGTGTTCAACACGCGCCGCCGTCATCATCAACAATTCCGAATATGGATGCCAACGATTGGGATCACCTTGCACCAGCAAATCGCGCAATTCCTCGCCCTGCTTGGTGCCACCGGGCTCGCGTGTTTCTACGACATCAAGGCCTTTGCTGCGCAAATAGCCTGCCAAACGTGCCGCTTGGGTTGACTTACCGCCGCCCTCACCGCCTTCAAAACTGATGAATTTTCCGCGCATCTTAATCGCCCACCATAATATAAAGCAGACTGTCTATGGACCGACCAAATATGTTGCCTTTATCAATGTTTTCAGCCGCGACCAAATCGACCTCTTGCGGCACTAATCCAGGCAAAGTAATCCTTAGCTTTCCAAGTCTGTCCCCGGTTTTGATTGGGGCGAGTACTGGGTTTTCATAAGTCACTGTCGCCACCATTTTGCGTCTCCCGCTGCGCGGCGTGACAATATCAAAACGTTGTTTGGTCGTGACCTTCACCGTCGCTTCGTCGCCATGCCAGACGGGCAATTCAGCCACTTGCTGCCCCGCCTCAACCAGCAAGTCACGCTGGAAATTACGAAAGCCGAAAGTCATCAGCTTACGCGCCTCGCGGGCACGCTCGCGTTTTGAATTCAGCCCGTTAACAACCAAAATCAATCGCCGCCCATTCTGCTCAGCCGAGGCCACAAGCCCATAACCAGACTCTTGCGTATGACCGGTTTTCAGACCATCAGCCCCAATATTAGCATAAAGCAAAGGGTTACGATTGGTCTGACGAATATTATTCCAGGTGAAATCGCGCTCGCTGAACAAGCGATAATAATCAGCATGATTGTTAATCAATTGGCGCGCCAAAATAGCCAAATCTCGTGCCGTTGTTTTGTGGTCAGGATCCGGCAAGCCGGTTGAATTAATGAACCGCGAGCGGCTCATGCCCAGCTCTTGAGCCCGCTCGGTCATAATCTCAGCGAAGGCCGGTTCGCTGCCGGCCATACCTTCTGCTAGAGCGATACAGGCATCATTGCCCGATTGAATAATAACCCCACGCAACAAATCGAGAACCGAAACGCGCGACCGCGCGTTCAGAAACATGGTTGAGCCGCCTGAACCAGCACCGCCGCGCCGCCAAGCATCATCGCTGACGAAAAATTCCTCATCGGCAGAAATCGCCCCACTTTCCAGCGCCTCAAATGCCATCAGCACCGTCATCAGCTTGCTCATGCTGGCCGGGCTCATCCGCGCATCGGCATTTTTTTCAAACAGCGCGACACCCGTCTCGACATCCAGCAATAAGGCGTAGCTGGCTTTGGTTTCAATAGCCTGAGCCGAAATCGGCAGCAGCAGCAACGTGATCCATAATGATTTCAACAATCGCACACCAAGCCTCCTATTGCTCGATAATCACCGCATCGGTGTGACCGGCAGCAACCAGCCTCTCCAGCGTCAATCGCGCATCGGCGCGAATATTGGCACCGCCCATTTTCACGCGGTAGAGCGTCGCACCGCCCATTTCGACTTTGACGATTTTCACAGGTGCAAATGCCGCTAAGCGCGATTGCAGGGCCACCGCGTTTTTGCGCTGGGAAAACACACCGACCTGAACCGCATAACGTTTTTCTTCCACATCGGGCACCGGCTTGACCAAACGCTTGCCGTCAGATGAACGCACATCGACAGGCGCGACCGGCGCGGCGGCAACTTTGCTGTCTTCTTTTGGTGTCACCGGCTTATCGGCAATGAAGCGATCCGGCTCTTGTCGTTTAATTAGCCGACCGGTGCTGTCATAAAGTGGTGCACGACCGAGATATTGCACCCGCACTTTCGCCGTGCCTTTTTCCTTAAACCCTAAAAGGTCCGCAGCATGGCGCGACATGTCTATTTCGCGGTTTTTGGCAAATGGTCCACGATCATTAATCCGCACCACCACTGAGCGCCCATTTTCCAAATTGGTCACTTTGGCGCGCACCGGCATAGGCAAGGTCGGATGCGCGGCGGTCAGCAAATCCATATCAAAAATTTCGCCATTGGCGGTGCGCCGCCCATGGAATTTCGGGCCATACCAAGAGGCAATACCGGAATTGTCATAAGTCGCGTCTTCTTGCGGGTAATACCATTCGCCCTGAATTTCATAGGGCGTGCCGATTTTGTAAATACCACCGGCGGCGACGCGCCGCCCCTGCTCTTCCGCAGCGCGCCGGTCAGAAAGCGACGAGCAGCCGACAACCAGCAAGGCAACAAAACCAAGTTGAAATGTTAAAATCCTCTGCCTCATAAAGTCTTATCCCGCATCCCGACACGCGCTCGTCAAGTCCGGCCAAATATAGGAGATTCGTTGAGGGTTAAGAAGTACAGCATAAATAACAAGCTAAGCTGAAATAAGCCGATTTGGCCGCTAGAAATTTGGCGTCAATCAAGCTAAGTTACATCCGCTTAACTCGGGTCGTCAGGGCGGTTTCGCCTACCCAAAGGAGGGGTGGCTGAGTGGTTGAAAGCGGCGGTCTTGAAAACCGTTGAGCGTTTGCGCGTTCCGGGGGTTCGAATCCCTCCCCCTCCGCCAAAATTCCAAAAACCTCGGCAGGCAACGCAGGGTTTGGAGTATCTTTTTAGGGGTAAGGTAAATTGCATCGAAGAAAGTTTTTGTTAGGCTGCTTGTCCACAACGTTGGCGGGTATTTTGTCTGCCCAAGCAAATAACCTTGAGGTTTTATTGGGTGAGTTGGATTTGGATATTGGTGAAAGTGAAATAATAGTTCAGACGCCAGGTACATATTCTGCTCTTCGGCTCGGAAAATGTGCGTTTCTTTTTGCTCCAAACACAAAGGCTAACTTTAGGGTTGATGATGGACTGGCCGTGCGAGTCGTCCATCTGCTTCAAGGCGCTTTGCATTCGGTTTTTGATCCCGAAGCGGTGGCGGAGCGCGCCGTGATAACCCGTCATGCTACAATAGCTATTCGAGGTACTGCCTTATATACAGAATTGGATGAAGAAAAAAACCGCACTTGCACTTGTTGTTGCTACGGACGCATCCTTATTGAAACCAGCAGTGAAACTGAAATGCAAAGAGCGGCATATCATTCTCCTCGCGTGATTAATTCATCTGGTCAAATTGATCGTTTGAGCGGAAAAGGTCTTAATCATCACTCCAGCGAGAACCTGAACTTTCTAGAAAAAAGTGTCGGCCGTCGAGCGGGAGTAGTTGATAGGCTGAAATATATCTTGCCTCGGTGATTTACAGATTGATCAGTGTAAAGCCCAATTTGATACAGCTTTAACATCCAAGAAAATGATTGAGGCCCGACGCGCATTTGGCTAACTTTCTTTTACTAATTGGGATTTTATATGCGGTCGGGTTTTTCACTTATTGAATTACTAACGGTTGTCGCAATCATTGGCCTTTTGGCGGCCATTGGAACAGTCGGCTATCAAGGATACCTAGAAGCCACGCAAGACGAGGCAACTAAAGCAAACCAAACTGCTGTTGCACGAGCTATCAATGTGGACAATTTACTAATTACCGAAGGCGGGGGCGGCCCTAGTGAGATTAATAGGGGTGTAACCGCCACCACTAGCTGCGGCACCCAAGTTTCAAAAATACTAAATGAAATGAATGTCGTGCAGAAGGGGAAAAGCCCAGCTAATTCTAGCTGCCCACGCGGCTTTAACGGAAATTTAGCACTTAATTGGCCTGGCGTGATAAAAAATGCCTCAACTGGTTTGCTGGATGGATGCGGGTTCAAGAGTGCTTTTACATCAGCTTCAGCAACTGTAATTTCCGTACCGCGAGGAATGGTTATGGTGGCTTGCGCGAATAGCTCTGCATCTCTCAAGCAAGGCGACTACAAGATTTATACATGCGTCTGCTCCAATCAAGATTATTGCAATACTACTGATGTTACTGACTTTTGTTCTATTGATCCTGATCCACTAAATTGCCAAAAAAATTTCTTGAAAAATAACCCTAACTTGTGCCCAACTCCTAATACTCCGCAAACTTAAAATAGAGAATTTAAAATGAATTCATTTCGGTTTTCTTTAGTGATACTTGGGTTCGCCCTAGCTTTAAGCTTCGCCGCAAGAGCACAATTCTCAACGTCGGAATACGGGACGGGCGCTTTTGAAACTGGATCAGCTAATAGTTTTGTTCATGGTCTAGCCAGCTATGAAAACGTTCCTTCCGCTGATCTAAGTTCGACAATTAACCAACTAAAAGCGGATTGCTCTGCCAATATTTTTCCAGAAGCAATCTTTTTCATGGATGCAAATGCCGACGGCTTGCTTGAATGCTCTGAAGTAAATAATACGCTGAGCTGGTCATATGGGGCTAACTTTAATGGGGTATCTTCCGAGCAAGCTATTTTTATACTGGAACATCTTGATGCCTGCGGAATCGTTGACGATGCCTGCCTTGCAGGCGCGGCATCAGCAGCGCAAAATTTCGTAAGCACGTCCCTCTCAGATGCTGGTTCGTCTGCGCTCTCCAACCTAGCCCAGACTATAGATGCGGCTGATACCGCAACAACAGCCGTTGTCGACAATAATTTGCAGCTTTTCGACACCAATCATGACGGTTCAATTGAAAACGCAGAAATTGTGGCGCTTTTAGCTATTGATCCCAATATAACGGCTACAGTCATCCAGCCAGCTGGCGACCCGGGCCTGTTTGCAAGTGCTTATTTGCAGGAACTTGCAGCACTAGGGGGAAACCCTTCCGCCAGTGAAATTAATTCGGCAATTTCGGCCGGGAATGGCTGGGTTGTTAATCCGCCTCAAATAATAGCGCCATCATCTTTAACACTTGATGGTGCCCACAATACACCTCAAACTAGCGCACTCATCGTCTATGACGGATCGTGTAAAGTGCGAGGTGGGAGCGGTTGCTCGTCCGCGCAAAATAATGTGACCTTCGCTGTTACCGTGTCAAAGGGGCCGACCAGCTGGTCGGCCAGTGATCCAGACAACCCTTTCACGGTAGACCCCGATGGTCATATTGTTGTTAATACGGGCGCCTCTGGAGTTGATGACATTCACGACCTTGATGCCGGAACATATAATATCACCGTTACGGTTACCGATAACAACGAGAATTCCTATGGCCTTGCCGAGACGCTGAACAATTTGACAGTGACCGTGACCAATGAAGAGGGTTGCGTAGTCAATAACGGCATATCGGCCTCTGATTTTAATGCAGGCTCAGCTGGCAATATTTCGGGAGCTGCCGTTACAATATCGGGAAATCATAATTCTAAGGATTTATTATTTGTTAAGGGGGCGACATCAAGGTCAACGGCGAATGGCAAAAGCTACTCAAATTTTGGATATTCAGGAATTACCGCCACATACTCGTCTAGTTCAGGTATTCTTCGCTTTTATGGAACAACCAGCGAGGCAAACTGGGTCAATATTTTTAAAAAGGTTGGTTTTATCTACAACTCGACCGGAGCCATTGGGCAGACGAACCGCAGCCTCATTTTCTCAATGAGCAATAAAGTTCCTTTCTTACATCCTGAGACAGGTGGCTGGCATTTTTATGAATATTTTCCAGATAGAAAAGTAGATTTTCATGTTGTTATGGATGACGTAAACGATAATAGCTATTCAAACCCGTCTGATATCCATTACCTGTTTGGTTTAAAACCTTATCTAGCGACCATTACCTCTGGTGCTGAGCAATTATATATTCAGCCTAAAATTCAAGGCCAGGGTTGGATTGGCGGATGTGATCATCTTCACAATTCTAATGTGAGGGGCTGGTGCGATGTCGCCGACGACGAATTCGATGACAACTTGGATCGGACGGATGGCAAGCCTTTTTCAAATTCTTGGCGGGGGGAAAGTAAGTGGGTTTGGGTCACTGGGCCCGAACGTGGAACTCCGATCGGAACCGACAATAATAGCGGCTGCAGAACTGGCAAAAATTTTACGCCTCACGATGGGGCGTATGAAAACTTTAATAGGCTCGAGCCGAATAACTGCCGAAACGAACACATGTTGCATGTTTACGGTCACGGTAAATGGAACGACTATAAGGTCACAGACAATCGAATTCATGGGTATATCGTTGAATGGGGTGGTCCTAGAAATGACGCCATTTATGGACAGGTAGGCGGCGGAGCACTCGATCTTACAGAGGTGAAAACTTACAATGTGTCAACCGAAGGGCAATTTTGTACCCATCGGTGATTTGGAGGAAATTATGAGAAAATCAGTAAAGACATCTTTTTGGGGCGGCGCAGCAATAATTATTGCTTCCTTACAGATTGCTCATGCACAATCAATAGTATCGGCCGCTTGCTCATCGCCCACTGTCATTGTGACATTTAATGCAGCAGTAGATGCGGTTACAGCAACGACTGATAGTGAACAGACGGATAATTCGGCGTTGTCAGCTCTGAGCTTTAAGAAAACTGCTGCTTCATCTTCCGAGTCTGACAAGGTCGCTCTTGATACAGTTGGCGGGGAGTGGAGTTCGGGAAATACTGTTTACACGGTTTACCCGACCCTGGAAAACTACCGAGACATAAATAATTGGGACATATGGCCGTTGTCTATCTCTGCCACTGCATCAGATATTACCTCTTCAGTTTTGTGCCAATAGGAGGCCTAAATGAAAACGAACAACAAGATTTTGACCCTGGCAGCGCTAATATTGACATCCATTTCAACGGTAAAGGCTGCTTCGTTACAAAGTGCCTTGTGCTCGCCAGATACACTCGTCCTTACATTTAATGCACCTCTATCCGACGGTGATATAACGAGTGTAGGAATTGGCGAAACCGCAGAAGCCAAGCTGAAATACGAATTAGATTTGCTTCCGGGTGTCATGCTCGGTTCAGTTCTGACGCTAACGCCCGATACAGAGGCTCAGTTGGATATTCGCAAAGTATCTCCATTTAAGGCATATATTTTTGTAACAGGTTCTGCATCTGGCACAGTAAAATGTAACAATTAAAAAAGCTCAGGAGACGTCTAAGCCAATTTATGATGTGCGGCCCCTTTAAGTTAGCAGTCCTGACAACTGTTGAGCGCTTGCGCGTACCGAGGATTCAAACCTCCGCGGCCAAGCCGGAGAGCGAGCCAGAGTGAACAACACCCAGAATCTGATCGATTTGTTTTTGCATGCGTGCCACCCCCTCACTCTTTGCTGTGCTCGACATAAATAGGCGACGACCAAGCACGCTCTTCAACCTCGCCCAAGCACTCATCATCGCGCGGCGTGCGGTCGTCGCCATAGCACATATTAACCTCGACACAATTACCTTCATCGTCATAAGTGCAGCGTAAATTATCAGCATTGATTTTCTTGGAGGGTTCTTGAATGGCGCGCACGTAGTAAGTTGCCATGCGATTGCTACCGGCAAATTCGGGGTCGCTGAAGGTCGCCTGACAGCCATTGCCCGTATCGTTGCACGGAATGACCTTCCACGGGTCTTCAATTAGCTTCTCAACCGCCTCGTCGGGGCTCACTTGCGGCCGAATGCGCACCACTTCAAACCGGGTTATTTTCATGCGCTCACTGGATGGATTGAAGCATTCATTGGCGCAAAGTTTTTGGATACGCTCTGCCCCCAAAGCCGCCACCGTTTCATCGGCGCAGCCCTGCTTTTGCTTATGCGCACCAACCGCTTTCACCTCGAAAATGGGTGAGCCACTGCGCTTGGTCGTGCCGCCCATCGGCACACCATCTTTGGTATTGAACCAAAGCAAAATGCGCGGGCCGCTCGTGCCATAAGTCTCGCGGCGTTTTATGGCTTCAAATATTTCTTCGCGCGTGCGCCCTTCGGCATGCACGGCAGCAAGGCCGCCAGTTGTCCAAAAACTGGCTTGCCGCTCTTGTTCTGTTGCACCAAAACCACGCTCCATCAATTCAGCTCGATCCAGAACCAGTGGCTCGCTGGCTTTGTTACCCTTCGGGAAGACCCGCTTGCGCCATTCTTCTTCCAGATGCACCGCCTCTGTTGTGCGCGTGCGGTCAACGTTTTTATAGCCCGTTCCGGGGCGGGCACGGTGATTGTCGCTTGACGCGATAAAACCCCAATTCAGGCGGGTTGGCGCATTCGGATCATCAAAGTTTCGAATGGCCAGAGCATATTGCACGCTATTACCTGGGCGATAGCCGAAACTTGGCAGAAAGCAATCGCGACACTGCCCCGCATCGAGCCATTCTTCAATGTGTGTACCGGGAACTGACAGATGGGCCGCGACACTAAACACGGCGGCAATATCTCGCGTTCGTTTTGCACGCACTTCACATTCAGCCACATCATCGCCGTCGATCAAGCAACGCTCTTTGATAATCTCGCCAGCGCGCCAGCACATAGGCAGATAATCAATCGTTGGCACGGGGCAATCCGCTGTTAGAGCATCGCTATCGATATTAATGGCACCACGGAAAGAACGATATTCCTCCGAATTGCCATGCCCCGACATGACTTCAACCAGCTCCATTTTCTCGGGCCGGTTTTCCGCCTTTAGATGCTTGTCGAAATTCACCCCTACCGGCGTGTAAAAGCCCCAAGTTGTTCCATGTGGAATAATGAGCGGATCAAGCTCTTGGGCTTCCAGACTGTCAACCAGCGCGCCTGGCGTTTCAGCAACCTCGAAACAAGACGCGGGCAAATCGGTAATCGGAGCATTGGGGTCGCACAATCTAACCTCGGCTGCCTCTTGCAGGAAGCGACGGATATCAAAATATGTTTGTCGGCCTCTAAAGTCACTAAAAGCCAGCGGCAAAGGTATCAAATCTTTTCCATTGGTGCGCAGCGTATTGACCGCCACACCGCCCGATGCAATCGGTCGTTTGGCCAATTCAGAATCATCAAGGCCCTTGAAGATAACGTTTTTATGACCAAAATGATCTTCCGGAACCTGGCCCACCTGCGTCCATTCAAAGCCAACAAAGCTGACCATATCAGGCTTTTCACCATTGCTTGAAATGGCATTACAGGCGCGAATGCTCTGTTTGGTTTGCTCCCATCGTCTAGGCGTGGCCACCTCGGCATGGTCGGTGATGGACCAGAAATCAAGCGCCGAACAATGCCGGGCATAGTCACACGCATCGGCCAGAGGGTGCGCTCCCTCACCTCCATAAATCGGCAGCGACCATAAAAAGGCATCGGTCGAGAAAGTGGTGTGAACGTGCAAATCGCCGAAAAGAATTTGTTTATCAGGGGGCTCGTTCATGCCGCGCGCAATTGCCGCTTGCTCCGCCGCCAAGGCATTTGTAAGAACATCGCTGCGCTCGCCGCCGGTAATTTGACCGCTGCCACGCGGCTGGCCGAACCAGTCATCATAGGCTGCAAAAACATAAAGCCCGACAGTGCTGATAAAAAGTGCCACAAGGCTGGTGGCAATTTGTTTTTTCCACATTGCGACATCCCCCGTGTTCTCATCATCATTATTGACACTTATTATGTCAATATCGCTATTGACGATAAGCGACTTACCAAGTGTTTACTTCGGCAATAATTTGAAAGTTGCCGAGGCCTTTGAAACCAACACGCCGTCGCCGTCAAAAAGGCTGGCCTCACTATAGGCTACGCTGCGCCCCATGCGCAGCACCCTGCCTTTAGCGATATACTGGCCAGGCCTGCCCGCCTTCAAATAGCTGGTTTTTAATTCTAGCGTTGCATGACCCCGATATTTTTCCATATCCAACAAGCTACGAGTGGCAGCGCCGCAAGCGGTATCCAGCATGGTCGCAAAGGCCCCGCCATGCAAAATACCCTGCATGTTGAGCCATGCATCGGTCATCTCAAACGACACTTCGCTCTCGCCTTTCTCCAGCTTGATGATTTTGCGTCCGATAAGTTTGCCGATTTCGGAATTGGTCACTTCCGGCGTGAACCCTTTAAGCGGCATTATCTTGCTCCGATAATGTCGTGCTCTGACAAGCGCTGCATATAAGAAGTTAGGTTTTTCAATTCAGCGCCAATCGGAATGCTGACTTTGGAAAGAAACAATGCCAGCGGATAGAAAATGCAATCGACATAGCGCAATTGATCACCGCAAATGAAGTCTTGTCCAGCCAGTTGGCTGTTGAGCCAAACCAAGCCGTCCACCGTATTGCGTTTCATCGGCTCGCCAATAGTTTTATCAATACGCATACGGGAACGGAAAAAATCGGCACCTTCAGTATTGCGGAAACCAGCCATACCCGGGGCTAATATCAAATAATCAATTTGCCGCATGCGCATGCGCGTATGGGCACGTTCAGCCGCATTATTTCCAACAAGCACAGGGTCGGGCTTCAACTCCTCTAAATATTCGGCAATTGCCGCCACTTCGGCAATCACCTGCCCGTCTTCCAATTCGATGCAGGGTAACTGACCCGCGGGGTTCGTTTTGACGAAATCATCGCCGCGATTTTCGCCGCCAATCAAATCTATGGTGATGGTTTCAACCTCAATCTGTTTGATGGCGATAATATTTTCCAAAGCTCGAGGATTGGGTGCGTTCACCGCTGTAAAAAGCTTAATCATGTTTCCTCCCTATAAACTTTAAGACAAGCTGAGCATATGAGCTTGCTCAAATGCTTTCAGCTCGTCGAACCGGCCTTCGCGAATTTTGTTAGGCCATTCCGCATCAGTTAACAAAGCGCGACCAACACCTACCAAGTCAAACTCTTCGCGCTCCAGCCGTTCAATCAATCCATCAATCGGCGCTGCCTCCGAACTTTCGCCACCCATGCCGGCAACAAACTCGCCAGTTAAACCCACAGAGCCGACGGTAATGGTCGGCAGGCCCATCAATTTTTTGGTCCAGCCCGCAAAGTTCAAATCAGAGCCCTCAAATTCCGGTTCCCAAAAGCGGCGTGTTGAGCAATCAAAGCAGTCAATACCCGCATCGACCATAGGCTGCAAAAACGCCTTTAGCTTGTCGGGGTCAGTTGCCATTTTATGTTCAAAGTCTTGCTGCTTCCATTGCGACAGGCGAATGATAAGCGGGAAGTCCTTGCCTACTGCGGCGCGCGACTTCTCGATTATCTCAACTGCGAAAGCCGTGCGTTCTTCCAATATTCCGCCATATTCATCATCACGAATATTGGTGCCTTCCCAGAAAAAAGTATCAATCAAATAGCCATGTGCACCGTGAAATTGAACCCCGTCAAAACCCGCTTCACGCGCGGCCTCTGTTCCTTTGGCGAAGGCATCGGCAATATCAGTAACATCTTTCTTAGTCATCGCCTCGCCGACTTCTTTGCCAGGATATTTCAGTCCCGAAGGCGACAATGTGCTGGCTTCAGGATTTAGGCCGGTGCCGTCGCGACGCATTGAGCCGGTGTGCCAAAGCTGCGGCATAATCAAACCGCCCGCATCATGCACTTCATCGGCGACACGCCTCCAACCGACCAGCGCTTCGGGGGAATGAAAGTCTGGAATATTCGGATCCATACTGGCCGATGGGTGGTCAATGGTTGTGCCCTCAGAGATAATCAGGCCGACACCACCCTCGGTGCGGCGGCGATAATAGGCTGCGACATCTTCAGTCGGGTGGCCGCCCGGCGAATGGCTACGCGTCATCGGCGCCATCACAATGCGATTGGGAATTTCAAGACCGTTCAGCGTGAAGGGTGAAAACAAGGCAGAATATTGTGTCATGAGGATATCCATTCGTTAGATCTGGCAACAAATTTGCAGAGCGCTATCACAAAATCAAGTAATTGGTGCTATATCTAGATTTAGTTGAGAAAGCCATCGGAGATCGGCATGATTGAAAGAAAAGCAAAATACCAAATTGGCGACGTGGTTAAGCATCGCTTTTTCGATTTTCGCGGCGTAATTTTTGACGTCGACCCCACTTTTTCAAACACGGAAGAATGGTGGCAATCGATACCGGCCGAAGTGCGACCGAGCAAAGACCAACCTTTTTATCACCTTTTGGCGGAAAATGAGGAGACCGAGTACATCGCCTATGTTTCCGAGCAAAATCTGCTGCGCGATACGAGCGAAGTGCCGGTTCGCCATCCGCAAGTCGATGAAATCTTCGGCAGCTTTGACGGTGCGCGCTATGAAGTGCGGGTCGATAAAACACATTAAGGTGTCGCTTCGCCATGATTAAACCGGTGCTGCGCTTTTTCGGGCGGCTGATTATCAAATATCTCGAAAAACCGATACTCAATTATCGGTCCTATCAATTTATTCCGCTGGCCGAGCTGGAAGCGTGCTTGCAGCCCGGCGATGTGCTGCTTGTCGAGGGCAATCAGCGAATTTCCTCAGCCATCAAATATCTCACTCAATCAACTTGGTCGCATGCCGCCTATTTTGTTGGCCGCGATGCCGGTTTGCGCGACAAGCACGGCCACCCTGCCGCATTGGTCGAGGCCGATTTGACCGATGGTGTTATTGCCGCCTCGCTGACTAAATATCTCGGCTACAATACGCGCATTTGTCGGCCCGCGCTGATTACTGAAGAAGACCGGGCCATTGTCAGCGATTACGTCATCAAATCCATCGGGCAGTCTTACGATGTCAAAAATGTCATAGATTTGGCGCGCTATCTGTTACCGCAGCCGCCCGTGCCGGTGCGGTGGCGGCGGCGCATGATTGCTCTGGGCAGCGGTGAACCGACACAGGCCATATGTTCAACGCTGATTGCCCGCGCTTTCCAATTCGTTCACTATCCGATTTTGCCCGATGTAACCCGAGAAAATCAACGCGAGATAATGCATATTCGTCACCATTCCCTGTTCACGCCGCGCGATTTTGATGTCTCACCCTATTTCAATATCGTCAAGCCGACCATCGAGAAGCGCCCTGATTACAAGCTATTTAAGTGGGGCCAAGCCGACGAAACAATGGCAGATGAGGAGGCTGAGACCCCGCATGCGTCGTGACCACAAGCCTTATTCCATGCGTCTGCTTGTCAACTTCGTGCGCCGCTTTTACACCCGCTGGCGATTGCATCCGCAATTTGCCTCAGTCGGTGGCGGTCTAGAAATTGTTGGCCCGCATCGTTTAGAAATTTGGGGCGAGGATATTCACCTCGGTGACAATGTGCATATTCAAACCTCGCGGGGACAGATGTCGCGCTTATGCACCTGGCCAAATGAAACCGGAGGGCACGGCCGCATTGATATTGGTAGCCACACGTTACTTACACCCGGTTTGCGGATTGTTTCAGCAGACCATGTCACCATCGGCGATAATGTGATGATTGCCAGCCGGGTATATATTTCCGATTCCGATTGGCATGAAATCTACGACCGGCTCGCTTCGCCCGGCCCGCGAGCCCCCGTGCATATTGGTGAAAATGTATGGCTTGGCGAAGGTGTGAAGATCTGCAAAGGTGTCACAATCGGCAAAAATAGTGTTATTGGTGCAGGGTCGGTTGTTACCAAAGACATTCCAGCAAATGTCATTGCGGCGGGCAATCCCGCCAAGCCGCTCCGCAAACTTGAAAAGGGACGCCCCATTAAAAAGCGCGAAGCTATGTTTAAGAATATAAAAGAATATGAAAAAACAATGCGTTATCTTCATTACTTAAACCATAAGGGAAATGGTTTCATTGCCTGGATAAGGCAAATCGTTTTGCCTTCGCGAAAAGGATAAATGATGCGCTTGGCGACATTCATTTCTGGTTTGTTTTTGATAAGCCACGGGGCTTTGGCGCAAGACCATGCGCTTGCCATGCATGGTGCGCCGCAATTATTGCCTGATTTCAAAAATTACAATTATGCCAGCCCCAATGCGTTACAGGGGCGCACGCTGAGACAAGCGCAAATCGGCAGTTTTGACAGCCTCAACCCTTTTTCCATTCGAGGTAATTCAGCAAAAAATATTCGAGAGCGCGTGTTTGAGAGCCTGCTCGACCGTCATTATGACGAACCCTTCGCACTTTATGGCTTATTGGCCGAAAAAGTGACCGCCGACGACGACCGCAGCAGCGTAACCTTTACCATTCATCGGCAGGCCAAATTTGCCGACGGTCAGCCTGTTACCGCGGCTGATGTCGCGTTTTCATGGCAATTATTGCGCGATCAAGGCCGTCCCAATCATCGCTATTATTATGACCAAGTGGAAACGCTAACGACACCTAACAACCGCACCGTCACTTTCACTTTCAAGCCCTCGCCGCCCGACCGTGAATTGCCGCTTATCATCGGCCTGATGCCGATAATGCCCAAACATATTTATGGAGAGCGCGATATTCAGGCCGCTTCACTCAATCTGCCGCTTGGTTCCGGCCCTTATGAAATTACCGAGGTCACGCCGGGTGCGCAGGTGCGGTTTGAAAAGCGCGCTGATTATTGGGCCGATAAATTGCCGCATAACCTCGGTCGGCATAATTTCGCGGTAATTTTGGAAGATTATTATCGCGACGAAGCAACTGCCTTTGAGGCGTTCAAAGCGGGTGACCTCGATATTTGGTTTGAAAGCAACCCGCAACGCTGGACCACCGGCTATAACTTCCCCGCCGCTATTGATGGCCGCATTGTCAAAGAAAACATCACCCTCGGCACACCATCAGGCTTACGCGCCTTTGTGATGAATACGCGTCGCCCGCTTTTGGCCAACCGCGCCATACGAAAAGCGATGGATTTGACCTTTGACTTTCAATGGATAAACAAAATTCTCTATGGCGATGTTTACCGCCGCACCGACAGCTATTTCGGCAATACGGAACTGAGCGCTAGCGGCAAACCGATGAGTGATGGCGAAGCCGAACTGTTGTCCCGCAGCCTCATACCACGCACCGAGCTGGAGCTTGGCTACAAAGCGCCTGAAAGTGACGGCACAGGCCGCGACCGCACCAAACGCACGGAGGCCATGCAATTGCTGGAGCAAGCGGGGTTTGAAATGCTGGGCAACAGCCTGATCAGCCCCAACGGCCAGAAAGTAGAGCTGGAAATTCTTGTACAACGTCGCAGTGATGAACGCCTCGCTTTGTCATGGCGGCGCATGTTGGCGGGTATTGGCATTGACTTGAAAGTGCGCCTTATCGATTCTAGCCAATATCAGCGGCGGCTGCAAAGCTTCGACTTTGATTTGATTTCTTATAATTATTATGCCTCGCTGTCGCCGGGCAATGAGCAGATTTATTATTGGGGCAGCGAAGCGGCCGACACGCCGGGCAGTCGTAATTATGCCGGCATTAAAGATTTCGCTGTCGATACCGCCGCAACAACGCTCACCCGCGCTGAATCAATAGAAGATTTTGTGACAGCTGCGCGGGCGCTGGACCGGGCATTGATGAGCGGCCGCTATTTCATTCCGCTTTACCACAATCCTGTGCAATGGGTCGCGCGCTGGCATTATGTCGAGCATCCAAGCCGCCACTCCGCCTATGGTGCAAGGCTCGATACGTGGTGGATGAACCACGATAATTAAAAGCTAAATCGCATCAGCCGATTTCAACCCTTCTAGCACATCGACATCAAGCCCCCAATCGGCAAATGCAGTGTCATTATGCTCTCCAATTTTCGGCGGCGGCCCTTGTATTTCACTCGGCGTACCGCTAAAGCGCGGAGCAACATTGGGTTGCTTAATGCCAAAGGCCTCCGTGATGGTGTCGCGCTCGCGATTATGCGGATGGTCAAATGCTTCATCCATATCGAGCACCGGCGCATAGCAAATATCCGTGCCCAGCATAATCTCGTCCCACTCGTCGCGGGTTTTGGTTTTGAAGGCTTCACCCACTTTTGCTTTCAAATCAGGCCAGGCCGCTTTATCCATTTGCGCGTCAAAAGCGCCATCGTCAAAACCGGCTTTCTCGCGAAGCAGGGCGTAGAATTGCGGTTCAATGGAACCGATGGAAACGAATTTGCCGTCTTTGGTCTCGTAAGTGTCATAAAAATGCGCCGCGCCGTCGAGCATATTGGCAAACGGTTTGTTTTCCCAAATCCCCGCCGCCTTCATGCCGAAGAACATGCCCATAAGCGAAGTCGCGCCATCGGTCATGGCGCAATCGATCACTTGCCCTTTGCCCGATTTATTGGCCTCAACCAATGCTGCGCAAATACCCATTGCGAGGTAAAGCGCACCGCCGCCAAAATCGCCGACCAGATTGAGCGGGGGCACCGGCTTGTCTTTGCCAATGGCGGCCAGCGCGCCGGTTAAGGCGATGTAGTTAATATCGTGCCCTGCCGCTTGCGACAGCGTGCCGAACTGCCCCCAGCCGGTCATGCGACCATAGACGATTTTTGGATTGCGGGCCCGCACAACATCAGGTCCCAAGCCGAGGCGTTCCATAACCCCAGGACGGAAACCCTCTTGAATAACATCCGCTTGCTCGACCAATTTAAGCACCGCTTCAATCGCTTCCGGCTTTTTCAGATCTAGCGCAATTGATTTGCGGCCTCGGCTATTGGTGTCCGAAGGATAACCGCCTGCACCACCTTTGCGATCAATGCGAATAATATCGGCACCCATATCGGAAAGCAGCATGGCACAGAAAGGCCCCGGTCCAATACCTGCCATTTCAATGATTTTAACGCCGCTTAATGGACCCTTACCCATGATGAAACCTCCCAAAACCTGTTGGGAGTTTAACAGGACAGGTAATGTGAGCAAGACCGTTTATTTCTTGCCACTGCGCAAAACTTCGATATTCAAATCACGAATTTTTTTTCGCAGCGTGTTGCGGTTTACGCCAAGCAATTCCGCTGCTTTGATTTGATTCCCGCGCGTGGCTTCGAGGCACAATTCAATTAACGGCGTTTCGACTTCGCGCATCACCCGCTCATACAACCCATTCGGTGGCAATGAATTGCCGTGACCTTTAAAATAATTGCTGAGGTGAAAATGCAGACTCTCGGTCAGATTATTACCCGCTTGCTGGCCTTGCGGAGCCGCCATATCAGTATCGCTCAACTCGAGCCGAACGGCTTCTGCACCGATCACTTCGTCTGCATGCAACGCTGACAATCGGCGCACTAAATTTTCTAATTCGCGCACATTTCCGGGCCAACCGTGCGCCTTTAGCGCATCAATGGCTTCTCGGTCAAAGCTTTTTACTGACAAGCCTTCGTCGGCACCGCGCGCCATGAAGTGGCGTACCAGCTCTTCAATATCTTCGAGTCGCTCGCGCAAAGGCGGTAAGCGAAGCGGTACAACATTGAGGCGGAAATAGAGATCTTCGCGGAACAGTCCCTGGCGAATAAGGCGGCGCAGATCTTGGTGCGTCGCAGCAATCACCCGCACATCGGTTTTAATCGGCTGTCGACCGCCAATGGTAGTATATTCCCCTTCCTGCAAAACACGCAATAAGCGAGTTTGCGTTTCCATAGGCATATCACCGATTTCATCGAGGAATAACGTGCCTCCCTCGGCTTGCGCAAACCGCCCATCCATGCGTTGACTCGCGCCGGTGAACGAGCCTTTCTCGTGTCCAAACAACTCGCTTTCGATCAACTCTCGCGGGATCGCAGCCATATTCAGCGCCACAAATTGCCCGCGCTTGCGCGTGCCAAAGTCATGCAAGGCCTTGGCTACCAACTCCTTACCCGTGCCGCTTTCTCCGGTAATCAGAACCGATAAGTCATTTTGCGTCATGCGCGCCACGGCGCGATAAATTTCCTGCATGGCGGGTGAAGCCCCGACCAATGGCAACCCATCTTCATCACCGGTTTCGGTTTGGCGGGTCACGCCATCACTTGGCGTATCGACGGCGCGTTGCACCAATGCCGTCAGTTCGCTCAAGTCAAAAGGTTTTGGCAGATAATCAAATGCACCCTTTTCCGCCGCCGTAATGGCCGTGCCGAGGGTATTTTTGGCGCTGATGACAATAATCGGCAAATCGGGGCGTAACTTTTTGATGCGCGGAATGACATCGAAAGCGTTTTGGTCGGGCATCATAACATCAGTGATAACGACGTCGCCCTCGCCATTGCTGACCCATTGCCAAAGTGAAGCCGCCGTATCCCCCGCACGCACATCAAAACCAGCGCGCCCCAAAGCCTGCGTTAACACCGTACGAATGGCGCGGTCATCATCCGCAACAAGTACTGTTCCCTTGCTCATTGCACTACTCCCTTAGCTTCTTGGTCGCTGACCTCATCAACCATAGGCAATCGAACACAAAATTCGGTGTGACCCGGCTCGCTATTGCACTCAATAGTGCCGCCGTGGTCGCCGATAATTTTGGCGACCAGAGCAAGCCCCAATCCGGTACCGCTAGATTTAGTCGTCACAAACGGGTCAAACAAGTGCGCTTTAATGTCTTCCGGCACACCGCTGCCATTATCAATTACGCTAAACTCCATAGGCAGACTGACTGGTCGCGCCCGCCCAGGCACGGAAAGGCGCACCCCCGGGCGAAATGACGAGGTCAATCTTATCTCAGCCTTATTGCCGCTCACCGCTTCGGACGCGTTTTTTACCAGATTGAGGAAGACTTGCGTCAGCAAATCCTTATTGCCTTTCACCTGTGGCAACGACGGATCATATTTTTCGACAAATCGAACGTGTTTGCCAAATCCGTTGCTGGCCAAAAGACGCACATTTTCCAGCACCGCATGAACATTCACGGGACTATCAATATCGGCATGAGTTTCGGTAAATTGTTCAAACTGGTCAACCAGACCGGTGATGCGTTCGGTCTCGCTGCAAATCAAACGGGTCAACTCAACACCATCAGGACCGGCATCGCCCTCCAGCAATTGCGCTGCACCTTTAATGCCAGAAAGCGGATTTTTTATTTCATGCGCCAGCATGGCAGACATAGCCGAAACCGAGCGCGCCGCGCCCCTATGGGTCAGTTGTCTGTCAATATGATGAGCGATGGAACGCGGCTGAACGACAATCAGCGCTTGCCGGTCGCCTTCTTCAAGTTCGGTAGGCGTTACATGCAAATCGACCATGCGACCGCTATTTGTGCCGCCAATCTGCGCCGGTGCTGTCAAATCAATGCCATATTCGTTAAAGCTCAAATTATCGTCGAGACATCGTTCCACCAGACTGATAACCGGACTGCCAAAGGGCAAAACATCGACAATATGCTGGCGACGAAGCACATTCAGACTGGAGCCGAAAAATTCTTGCGCGGCGAAATTGGCATAGGTGACATGGCGGTTGCTGCCGATGGAAATGACCGGCTGTGGCAATGCATCGAGCAGTAATTTTTCATTGGTCGCAATCATCAGGCGGCCTCGCTATCAGATACTTCATACAGGTTTTGCATGCGCTGCATGACCTGCGCAGGATCTTCCAAGCGACAAATTTCGCCCCGATACGCATTGCCTCCCTCAGCGCCAAACAGGCTTTCAATAAATCCGGCGATATGTTTGCGTGCCACACGCAACCCAAGCCCTTCGCCATAAAGCGCCAAACAGTCGCCATACCAATCAGCAAATATGCGCCATTGTTGCGCCGCACACGGGGCTTCAGGCCAAACGCCGGTGTCCAAAAATGTTTCGATTTGCCCGGGCAGCCACGGACGGCCGATAACAGCGCGCCCAACCATAACACCGGCAGCATTGGATGCCTCCAAAGCCGCTTTGGCAGTCTTGCCATCTATAATGTCGCCATTGACAACAACCGGAATATCCACCGCCTCAACCGTGTTGATCACAGAATGCCAATCGGCCGCGCCCTTGTAAAATTGGCAACGCGTGCGTCCATGCACGGTAATCATCTGAACCCCCAAAGCTTCAGCGCGCTCAGCTATCAAGGGGGCATTGAGAAGATTGTGATCCCAGCCCAAACGCATTTTCAGCGTGACCGGCTTGCTGCTGCCCTCCACCGTTGCCGCGATAATTGCTTCGGCGAGGCTTTCATCACGCATCAATGCCGAGCCAGATAAACCGCCCGTCACTTGTCGCGACGGACAACCCATATTAATATCCACTGCGTCAGCACCAGCAGCGCTAGCGAACTTCGCGCCCTCGCGCATCCAGTGCGGATCGCGACCTGCTAATTGAATAATGAAGGGGGATAACCCAAACCCCTCGGCGCGACGCACCACATCAGCGCGCGCCTTAACTAACTCTTCACTGGCCACCATTTCAGAAACCACAGAAACGCGACTGGCTTTAGCCACTGCTTTACGAAAGGCAAAATCGGTAACACCCGACATTGGTGCTAACAGCACGCGCCCTGATAGCGTTATATCCCCTAGCTGAATGGTCATTTTTTAGGCAAAAACCGAAATATTCCGATATGCCTAAAATGGAGGCATAACCTCTGAAAGGCAAGCGAAATTCCAAAATTCTGTCGCCTTATGTCCCGTCTCAGGCTAGATTAGCCACCATGAAAGAGCGTTTATCCACAGTTGCACTGATTGTTGCCGCCGGTCGCGGAACCCGCGCCGGACAAGGAAAACCCAAGCAATACCGCGGCATGCCCGATGGCGGCGGCGGCTCCGTGCTGGCGCGCAGCATCGCCGCCTTTGCCGATAATGAGGCTATTTCCAGCGTCTGGATCGCTATCCATAAAGATGATGTAAAGCTGTATGAAAAATCTGTAAATACCTGTAAAAACTCTGAAAAAGTAAATTATGTTTTCGGGGGCGATGACCGGCAAGCATCGGTTTTAAATGGTTTGCGAGCGCTGGCTGATACACAAGCTCAGCACGTTTTCATTCACGATGCGGCACGCCCTTTCGTGTCTCAAAAACTGATTGAGCGCTGCCTCGACAATATCACTAATGCGGACGGCGTGATTCCGGCCTTGCCCGTTACGGATACGCTTAAAAAAGCTGAAAACGGGATAATTTCTGAAACTGTGCCGCGTGACGGGCTCTACCGCGCCCAGACACCTCAATTATTTAAGTTTACCAAGCTTCTGACCGCGCATGAAAATGCACCAAAGGGCATGACTGACGATGCCGCCGTTGCTGAACACGCTGGATTGCGGGTTTGTATGATTGACGGAGAGGTGGAAAACATCAAACTGACGACAGAAGAAGATTTTGCCATGACCTCAAACCTGCTCCCGCGCACCGGTTCCGGCTTTGACGTGCACCGCTTCGGCGACAGTGGCAGCGCTAAAAGCGTTATGCTTTGCGGTGTGGCCGTGCCGCATGACCGAGAGATTATCGGCCACAGCGACGCTGATGTCGGTTTGCACGCAACTACCGACGCACTCCTAGGAGCGCTGGCTGAGGGCGATATTGGCGATCATTTCCCGCCCTCCGATACTGCCAATAAAGACCGTGCCTCGGCCGATTTCTTAACTCATGCACTCGCTCTTGCCAGTGCCAAACACGCTCGCCTGACACATATTGACCTGACACTTATTTGCGAAACGCCGAAAATCGGCCCGCATCGCGGCGCCATGCGCGAAAAGCTGAGCGAGTTGACCGGCCTGCCGCTTTCCGCCGTATCGGTGAAAGCGACGACAACAGAAGGCTTAGGCTTTAGCGGACGCGGAGAAGGCATAGCAGCACAAGCGACCGCCACCATCCTACTTCCGGAGACTGCATAATGGCCGGCTTGCACAAACTTCCGGCGCATTTATCGCCGCTTTCTCCGGCCGCTTGGATAGCAACGTTTTTCGGCTCCGGCTTGTTGAAACCGGCCTCCGGCACATGGGGCTCACTGGCCGCGCTCGCCCCCGGCCTGCTCATCGCGCAAAATTTCGGCGCGGCCGGACTTATTATCGCCGCCGCTTTTGCCTATGGCTTCGGCCACTGGGCCAGCACCATATGGATCGACGGCACGAAGGATAAAGACCCCTCGCCTATCGTTATTGATGAGGTCGCCGGTCTCTGGCTGACTTTGACCCTTGCGCCACTAACACCGCTCGGTATTGCACTTGCCTTTATCCTGTTTCGCCTGTTCGATATTGTGAAGCCCTGGCCAGTGCGCTGGGCCGATAAAAATGTCGGCGGCGCGACAGGCATAATGCTTGATGATGTTTTGGCAGGCATATGGGCAGCGCTGGTTTTACTGGCCGCGCGCGAATTCGGCTTGATATAGGAGACAGAGCTATGTTGTTCGGCCAAGGATTGACCAATAAGGCAGAAAAACTGCTCAAGCTGGCGGGTGGAAAACATATGCGCGTCGCCACGGCGGAAAGCTGCACGGGCGGTCTCATCTCGGCCCTGCTGACCGAAATCCCCGGTTCATCGATCGTTATCGGGCGCAGTTTCGTGACCTATTCCAACCGCGCCAAGCATGAAATTCTGCAAGTGCCTGCAGAACTCTTGCGCGAGCATGGAGCGGTGTCGGAAGAAGTGGTGCGCGCAATGGCGCAAAACACATTCGATATGACGACCGCGCATTTGACGGTGGCCGTATCAGGCATTGCCGGCCCGGGCGGCGGTTCAGCAGAAAAACCGGCGGGACTGGTGCATATGGCGACCTGCCATGAGGGTGATGTCATCCATAAAAAGCATGAATTTGGCGATATTGGCCGCACAGAAGTGCGTTTGGCGACAGTTGATGCGGCGATGGAAATGCTGCTGGCGCGCTTCGATTAGCCGTAAATATCGAGCGCGCGCGCTTCAAAAGCGGCTACAAAGCGCTCAACCACGCGATTCATTATCGGTTCAATAATGCGCCGCAAAAGCGGCACGGCAAACTCAAACTGCAATTCAAAATGTACATCGCAGCCGGTTTCCGTAGCTTCAAACACCCATTGGTTGAACAAATGCACGAACGGCCCTTTGGCCTGATGCACGGTGACGGTTAACGGCGCCACCCCCATCTCAATGCGACTACTATAGGTTTCGCGAAGCATTTTATAGCCGACGGCCAAGTCGGCCAGCATCTCGGTTTCGGAGCGTTCGCGCACGCGTGCCGCCGTGCAATAGGGTATGAATTCATCATAACGATCAACATCGGTAATCAGGTCGAACATTTGCTGCGCCGAAAACGGAGATTGGCGCGTCAACTTAATCGACTGCATGTCAGGCCTTTTGGCGCTTGGCGATGCGCGCTGCTTTCAATTTCTCAAAATCTTCATCGGCATGATGCGATGAGCGCGTTAGTGGCGTGGCCGATACCATGAGAAAGCCTTTGGCATTGGCTTGCGTGGTTAGCCCGTCAAATTCTTCCGGTGTCCAAAACTTATCAATCGGCGCGTGCTTGCGGGTCGGCTGCAAATATTGCCCGATGGTGATGAAGTCGATATCAGCTGAGCGCATGTCGTCCATCACTTGCATGACTTCTTCGCGCGCTTCACCGAGGCCGACCATAATACCCGATTTGGTGAAAATTTCGGGGTCAAGCTGTTTGACGCGCTGCAGCAGATTGAGCGAGTGGAAATAGCGCGCGCCTGGGCGGATGGAAAGATAAAGCCGTGGCACGGTTTCCAAATTGTGATTGAAAACATCGGGCTTGGCGTCGACGACAATTTCCAGCGCGCCATCTTTGCGCAAGAAGTCAGGGGTCAGAATCTCCACCGTCGTGCCGGGCGACATATTGCGAATGGCATTAATCGTGTCAGCGAAATGCTGCGCCCCGCCATCATCTAAATCATCGCGGTCAACGCTGGTAATCACAACATGGCGCAGCCCCAGCTTGGCCACGGCTTCAGCGACATTAGCCGGTTCAGAAGCATCGAGCGGCAGCGGCACGCCGGTGGCGACATTGCAAAAGGCGCAAGCGCGGGTGCAGGTTTCGCCCATAATCATAAAAGTGGCGTGCTTTTGTTCCCAGCACTCACCGATATTCGGGCATGCCGCCTCTTCGCATACGGTGACAAGATTGTTTTCCTTCACAATGGCACGCGTCTCGGCATAAGCGGCGGAGCCCGGCGCTTTGGCGCGTATCCATGAGGGCTTGCGTAAAACCTCGCTATCCGGCTTGTTCTGCTTTTCAGGATGGCGCGGTTTTTTCGGATCACCCGATAAATTGTCAATCACAACAGTCATAAGCTCTATATAGGCGCATTTTCGCGGCATTTATAGAGACATTGTGAAGCTGTTTTTCTGGCTTATCAGTTCAATCGCGGGTCGGTTTTGAAAACAATCGTCTCATCGCGCCCGACCAGGCCGAGCACCAAGCGCGCCCGCTCATCGAGAAAATCCAAATCGAGATTATCATTGCCCAGCAGTTTGATCTGCTTTTGCAGTTCGGCATTGTCGCTTTTCAATGCTACGAGCTCTTCTTGCACAGCTGCTTTTTCTTGTTGCAAATCATTCCACCCGCGCCAGCCGCGTTCACCTTGCAGTGCCTGCATGGTCAGTCCGGCAATCGCCAGCAACAGCACAAAGCTCGGCATCAGTCTGCGCAAGCGCAGCGGCTCTTGCCCAACCGTGCGGCTTGATGGCCGTGATGTCACAAAACGAATCATGGGCTGACCGAATCACGATTTGATTCGCGCGGTCAAGCTAAAAGTGATTCGCATATTGAATTTTATAGGTTTTTTCGGTCATTTGCCTGGCACATGGCCTTGTGTTAGCGTCGCGCCATGAATCACATGCGGAATTTATCTGTCGGCCTTCTCTTGCTGATACTGCAAATGGGCTTCGCCCATGCAGTGCAACACGAGTTGCATGACTTCAATCCGACGGCGCTGGCCATTGAACATGATGACACTGATTGTCTTGTCGCCGATACACCGCAAGCCAAGTCCGCTTTGCCGCCGCTTGCTACCGCATTCATCAAATCACCGCAACGTGACCTTCCTCCCACCACCGCGCGTCATGTTAAGAAAACTCATTCAAAGGCGACTCCGCGCGGGCCACCCAACTCTTTCTAATTTCAAAATTTCAATTGAATTAGAGGGAGGTTCACATGAACCACAAAAAGCAAGTCGCCGCTCTGCTCGGCGCAACCATGCTCGGCACGTCTGCTTGGGCGCAAGAAATCGACGAGATTATCGTCCTAAGCTCACCTTTCAAAAAGGCTGCTTCGAAAGTCATTTCAACGACCGAAGTCCTGACATCGGAAGAAATTGAGGGCAGTATTAGTGGCCCACTTGGCAATCTTCTGGACAGCCTGCCCGGTGTCAGCAGTGCTGGTTATGGTCCTGCCGTCGGCCAGCCGGTCATTCGTGGCGTTGGCGGCTATCGGGTTGATGTCATGCAAAATGGCATGACCATTGGTGACATCTCATCAACTAGTGGCGACCACACCAACACTATGTCTTTGTTCGAAACGGAGCAAGTGGAAGTACTGAAAGGCCCTGCTGCACTGCGGTATGGCGCCTATGCCGCGACCGGCGTGGTCAACGGCTTCAATCGCCATTTAAACGCTGACACGGAAGAGGGAACCGATGTTTTGGTTGGCTTTGGTGACAATGCCGATGAAACCATCTCCGGTATCTTCACGCGACAAGGCCAATTCAGCCTTTCGGCCTTCTCGCAAGATGCCGACAACATCACTATTCCAACGCATGGCGAATCCGAAGCTTATCATGAACGCGAAGAAGCCGAAGCCGGAGATGATGGTGACGATGACCATGAATTGGTTGATGGCGAACAAGAGGCAGCCAATACCGAAAGAGAAAACTTTGGCTTTACGGCGGCTGGACACTTTGGTGATGATGAAACCAAATTGTCGGTAATGTTTAGCAGCAGTGAGATAGATTATCTTATTCCGCATGAACATTCTGATCATGAGGGCCATGAGGGTGACGATGACGATAACGGTCATGCAGGTGACGATGAAGATGATGATCACCATGAAGAAGCGGGCGGAGCCGACATCAGTCTTGAACAACAAACCTTCCATGCCCGCTTAGCCCACAATGGGGCAGTTGGCCCATTCAATAGCTTTCGTGCTGACTTGACATCAACTGCCTTTGAGCAAACTGAAACTGTCGAAGAAGAAGACGGCATTGAAAGGTCAGAGTTTGAACAGGATAGCCTGCACCTGCGAGGTGAATTCACCGGCATCTTCAACGACTGGAATACACTGGTTGGCCTGGAGTATCGAGATATCGATTTAACTGCACCGGACCATGAACACGGTGACGAAGATGGCGGCAACGATGATGGTGAAGAGGAACATGGCTATTTGCCCAACACAGAAAGCACTCAATATGGCCTGTTTGTCTTCGCAGAGCATGAGAGCAATGACTGGCTCACCGAAGCCGCTATTCGCTTTGACGAAGTCGAATTGGAAGCTGCGCACGAGGAAGAGGATGAGCAAGATGATGACCATGACCACGAAGGTCCCGTATCTTTTACCTTGACCAATATCTCTGTCGGTTTAGCAAAAAAACTGGACGACAATCTGTTGGTCGGCGGCTCAGTATCCTCAACCGAACGTGCACCTAGCCAGGTCGAATTGTTTGCTAATGGCGAACACCATGCGGTCGGCCGAACTGAAATCGGTGACGAAGAGTTGGACAAGGAAAGCTCACTATCCACCGAGCTTTATATCCGTAAGGCATGGCAAAACAGCCAGATGCGCGTCGCTATCTTTAACAATGATTATAGCGACTTTGTCTTCCTTGAAGAGACCGACACGCACGGCACATTTAATTTTGTGCAGGCAGATGCCGAATTGTACGGTTATGAACTGGATTATCAAACAGACTTGAAGCTTGGGGGTCGTCTATGGAATGCATCTCTCAGCTACAGCTCTGTTACTGGTGAATTAAGCGATGGCGATAATTTGCCGGCGATCCCTGCCGACAAGTTTGGCTTCGGCATAGGCACATCATTCAATGCATTTGATGTAAAATTGGATGTCGAACAGGTTGCAGACCAAGACGACACAGGCGAGGAAGAACTGGCAACTGACGGTTACACCTCGGTCGATATTTCGGCCAGCTATCAGCCACCTGCTTATGAGGGGCTAACTCTTAATGCATCCATCCGCAATCTAACCGATGAGGAGATCCGTCAGCACACAAGCCCGCTGAAGGATAAATTGCCAGAAGCAGGACAGGATATCCGCCTGACCGCGCGGTACAAGTTCTAGAAATAGAATGACAAACAAGGAAAAGGCCCCGTCTTGCGACGGGGCCTTTTTTAACCTGCGGAATTAGATGGCTCACTTCAAAATAGCCCTGCCTGGATAAACCGCATTATCGCCGAGCGCTTCCTCAATGCGGATAAGCTGGTTGTATTTCGCCAAGCGGTCAGAGCGCGCCAGCGAGCCGGTTTTAATTTGCCCGACATTTAGCGCCACCGCCAAATCGGCAATGGTAGCGTCTTCTGTCTCGCCGCTGCGATGCGACATGACAGCAGTATAGTTTGCCTTATGCGCCATATCGACCGCTTGCATGGTTTCGCTCAGTGTGCCGATTTGATTGACTTTAACGAGAATGGAATTGGCGACACCTTTTTTAATGCCGTCAGCCAAGCGCGCCGGATTGGTGACGAATAAATCATCACCGACCAGTTGCACTTTATCACCGACCACATCTGTTAGCGCCTTCCAGCCATCCCAGTCATTTTCATCCATACCGTCTTCGATTGAGATAACCGGGAAGCGGGCGCACAAATCAGCCCAATAGGTCGCCATCTCACCGGCGTCTAGCTTTTTGCCCTCGCCCGCCAGATTGTAAACGCCCTTTTCGTAAAACTCCGTGGCCGCCGCATCGAGCGCGAGATGAATATCATCGCCCGGCTTATAACCAGCTTTTTCAATTGCCTTCATCACATAGCCCAGCGCGTCATCGGTGGAAGCGAGATTGGGGGCAAAGCCGCCTTCATCGCCCACTCCTGTGGCCAGCCCGTCGTCATTGAGCAGGCCTTTCAGCGTGTGGAACACTTCTGCGCCCATGCGCACCGCCTCTTTAATATTGGCGGCGGCGACCGGTATAATCATGAATTCCTGCACATCAATCGGATTGTCGGCATGCGCGCCGCCATTGACGATATTCATCATCGGCACCGGCAAAGTCTTGGCATTGGCACCGCCAATATAACGCCAAAGCGAGGTTTCTTGGCTTTCAGCCGCCGCTTTCGCAACCGCCATAGAAACACCCAAAATGGCATTGGCCCCGAGGCGGGCTTTGTTTTCCGTTCCGTCCAATTCTTGCATGATGCGGTCGAGATGCAATTGTTCGGTCGCGTCCATGCCGCACAGGGCTGAGAAAATATCACCATTCACCGCATCAACGGCTTTTTGCACGCCTTTGCCGAGATAGCGTTTCTTGTCACCATCGCGCAGTTCAACCGCTTCATATTGACCGGTCGACGCACCCGACGGCACGGCGGCGCGGCCAAAGCTGCCGTCTTCTAGCACCACATCGACCTCAACCGTCGGATTGCCGCGGCTATCAAGAATTTCACGTGCAATAATGTCAAGAATGGCAGTCATTTCGCCCTCGCTAATCTGGCTTATATTCTCGCTGTCTTATCCTAATTCCCAACCCTGTGCAAATTGGTCTAAAAGGAAGCATGAGCGCGCAAGAAAAAGCTTTGGTTTTGTTTTCCGGTGGGCAGGATTCTACCGCCTGTCTGGCCTATGCGTTGGACAGGTTTTCCCATGTCGAAACGCTGGGTTTTGATTATGGGCAAACCCACAAAGTAGAGCTTGAGTGCCGCGATGCACTGCGCCGCGAAATCAGCAAACTGCATAATTGGGGCACAAAGCTGGGTGAGGACCACACTTTGCCTCTGCCCGCTCTGACCGAAATTGGCGGCACCGCCCTTATCGGTGATGGTGAAATTAAGATGATGGAAAACAATCTGCCGTCAACTTTTGTTCCCGGGCGCAATCTTTTGTTCCTCACCTATGCCGCGGCGCTGGCCTATCGGCGCGGATTGGGTGTGCTGCTCGGCGGCATGTGCGAAACTGATTATTCGGGCTATCCCGATTGCCGCCGCAACACGCTGGACGCACTTGAAAAAGCCATCAATAAAGGCATGGAAAGCGATATGTGCATCGACACGCCGCTCATGCATATCGACAAGGCCGAAACATGGGCGTTGGTGCAACAGCTTGGCGGCGATGTGCTGGTTGAGATTACGCTGGAGCACAGCCACACATGCTATCGCGGCGATCGCGACAACCGCCACGCATGGGGCTATGGCTGCGGCGACTGTCCGGCTTGCGAATTGCGCGCCGCCGGATATGAGAAATGGAAAGCGTCATGAGTTACAGCGTCAAAGAAATCTTCTTCACCCTGCAAGGCGAAGGCGCGCAAGCCGGTCGCCCCGCCGTGTTTTGTCGCTTTTCGGGCTGCAATTTATGGTCGGGCCGCGAAGAAGATCGCGCCACCGCGCAATGCACATTTTGCGACACGGATTTTGTCGGCACGGACGGACAAAATGGCGGCAAATTTCCCGATGCCGATGCCCTGGCCAATGCCATTGCCGGCTCTTGGCCGGAAGACCCGGCGGGGCCTGACGCGTATGTTGTCTTCACCGGTGGCGAGCCATGCCTCCAACTAGACACGCCCTTGTTGCAAGCCCTGAAAGCGCGCAATTTTGAATGCGCCGTTGAAACCAATGGCACGCTGGATGTGCCACAGGAAGTCGATTGGATTTGCGTCAGCCCCAAGCCGCGATCAGACCTCGCGCAAACGCACGGCCATGAATTAAAATTCGTTTATCCGCAGGAAGAGCTATCGCCTGACCAATTCGCCGATCTGGATTTTGAGCATTTTTATTTGCAGCCAATGGATACGAGCGAGGCAGAGACAAGTTGGCACAATGTGCAAGCGGCGATTGCCTATTGCTTGCAAAACCCGCAATGGCGGTTGAGCCTGCAAAGCCATAAAATCGTCGGTCTGGATTAAGCCGAATTGACGAGATTCCGCTTTTGCGCGATAAGCGGGGCATGAAATTATCGCGCGAATTCAGCTTTGATGCCGCCCATAGCCTTGGCCATTATCCCGCAGGTCACGCCAATACGCGCGTGCACGGGCACAGCTTTCGCGCCCGCGTAACGCTGGAAGGAATGCCCGATGAAAACGGGCAGATTGTCGATTTGGAAGAAATGGGTCGCTTACTGAACGAATTGCGTAATCAGCTTGACCATCAAATGCTCAACGAGATTGAAGGGCTGGAGCAGCCGACATTGGAAAACCTCTGCCTGTTCATTTGGGATAATTTGCAAAACGGATTGCCACAAATAAGCGCAGTAGAAGTGTTTCGCGACAGCCTTGGTCAGTCTTGCCTCTATCAAGGAAGCCAACATGTCCACTAAGGGAAGCGACACAACAGGCGCAACCATGCTCGGCCAAATGACCGGCCTCCCCGCCTCACCCGATGAGGCGGTGTTGGAAGCGGTACCAAATCCGCATCCCGACACGCTTTATGTGGCGCGCTTTGCCGTGCCTGAATTCACTTCCATTTGTCCAGTCACCGGCCAGCCTGATTTTGCCAATCTGATTATCGATTATGTGCCCGACCAGCATTTGGTCGAGAGCAAGAGCTTCAAGCTGTTTATGGGCAGCTTCCGTAATCATGGTGCCTTTCATGAGGATTGCACTATAATGGTCGCCAAGCGCCTGATTGAGTGCATGCAACCGAAATGGTTACGCATTGGCGGCTATTGGTATCCGCGCGGCGGCATTCCGATTGACGTTTTCTGGCAATCCTCTCTTCCGCCGGAAGGCCTGTTTATCCCCGACCAAGGTGTGCCATCATATCGGGGCAGGTAGCTCTTACGGCGTGACCGAAAGGTTGAGCGTCAGCGGCAAAATATAATAGGCGAATAAGCTAAGCACAAAAATACTCAGCACATTCAGCACCAAACCGGCGCGTATCATTTGCTGCATCCTGATACGCCCCGTGCCGAAAATAATCGCATTGGGCGGTGTCGCCACCGGGAGCATAAAGGCGAAGCTGGCCGCCAGCGCGACCGGCACAATAAGCTGTAAAGGCGGTTGACCAAGCGACACGGCCAACGCGGCGATAATCGGCAAGAAAGTGGTGATGGTGGCGGTGTTGCTCGTAATCTCAGTCAAGAAAATCAGCACAGCAGCGATGGCAAATAAGATGACGAGCAGCGGCATGCCGCTTAAAGGCGTAAGCTGACCGCCAATCCACGCGCTTAGCCCCGAGACGGTTATGCCCGCTGCCAGCGCAAAGCCACCACCGAACAACAGCAGCACGCCCCAGGGTAGCTTCGCCATATCATCCCATTCCAGCAGCGCACCTTCGCGGTCGCCAGCCGGCACGGTGAACAACAAAAACACCGCCACAATGGAAATGGTCGTGTCAGATATGCCGCTGATGCCGAATGTACCGACTATATAAGGGCGCGACATCCACGCCAGCACGGTCACCAAAAATACCATGATGACGCGCTTCTCCGTTGCGGAAACCGAGCCAAGCGCGGTCAAGTCACGACGCATAACGCCTCTTATCTCATCGGTCATGCGAAAATCCACCGGATAAAGTAGAAAGGTCAAAACCGCCCAAACCAGCGGCACCACAATCAGCATGAGCGGCACGCCGAAGCGCATCCAATCGAGAAAGTTGACCTCAATCCCATAAGTGCTCTGAATAAAACCGACTGCATAAGCATTGGGCGCGGTGCCGATCATGGTAGAAATGCCGCCCAGCGTTGCGCCATAGGCCAGCCCCAAAAACACCGCTGCTTCAAAATTATCAAGCTGCTGCGCCGGTAGATTGGCAAAATGCTGGCGTACCATTAGCGTGATGGAAATCGCCACAGGCAGCAACATGATGGTTGTCGAGGTATTAGAAATCCACATGCTCAGAAAAGCGGCAATCACCATCAGACCTGCAATCAAATCGCGCGCATGCACGCTCAACATGCTCAACAGCTTATAGGCGACGCGCATATGCAGGCCGCATTTTTCAATCACCAAAGCCAGCGTGAAGCCACCAAACAACAAAAACAAAATTGGATGGGCATAACTGCCCGCCGTGTCTTGCATCGGCAAGATATTGAGGCTCGGCATCAGCAAAAGCGGCGCCAGCGCCGTCACGGCCAAGGGCATGGCTTCCAGCGCCCACCATGCGGCCATTAAAATGGCTACGGCCAACATGCGCTCGCCATCAACAGACAGTCCGGCAATATCAAAAAATAAAGGCGGTATGGCTAACACCATGCCCAGAACGACGCGCCAAAGCTGGCCTTGCTGACTAAATCCCGATTTCAAAAACCCTGGCCTTGCCATGGCGCGCCTCCCCTTTTGTCTTTTGAAAAGTCTGAACGAATTGACGCAGGGGTGCAATGATTTAGGAAACGACCCTATGTATTTCCTTAAGCGTGCCGAGCAACTCTTTTGCATCGCTCAGCGGCAAGCAGCTTGGGGCATCGCACAGGGCCTCGTCAGGGCGTGGGTGAAATTCGAGGAAAACCCCGTTGGCCCCGGCCGCAATGGCGGACTTCGCCAGCACGGAAACTCCTTCTCGACGACCGCCGGTTGATGCCCCTGAGGTGCGTGGGTCAGCACCCGGCAATTGCACGGCATGGGTGGCATCCATCGTCACCGGCACGCCGAGCTTTTTCATTTCTGGAATGCCCAGCATATCCACGACGAGATTGTTGTAGCCGAAGCTGGTGCCCCTATCGCACAAAATGATTTGTGCATCGGGCGCGGCTTCTCGCGATTTCGTGATGATATTAGCACAGTCCCAAGGGGCGAGGAATTGCGCTTTCTTGGCATGCATCCAGCCGCCTTTGGCAGCAACAGCGCGCGCGGTGGCGACCACCAGATCGGTTTGGCGCACGAGGAAAGCCGGCACTTGCAACACTTCGGCAATTTCGGCGACTTCTTGTGCTTGCGCCGGTTCGTGCAAATCGGTGACAACGGGCACGCCGTGCCTAGCCTTTACGGCTTCTAATATTGGCAGGCCTTCTTCCATGCCCGGCCCACGATAGCTGTTAATGGAAGAGCGATTGGCTTTGTCCCAACTGGCTTTGAAAATATAAGGCAAGTCCAATTCGGCGCAGATGACCTTCAACTCAGCACACACTTCTTGCGCGAGGCCTTCATCTTCCAGCACATTCAATCCAGCCATGATAACCAGTTTTTCGCCATCACCGATTTTGATCCCGTAATCTTTTAGTTCGAGCGTATCCATAATGCCCCCTAGACAAGGCGCGACTGCGCCAGCGCGGCCTCAATGAATGAGGCGAAAAGCGGATGCGGCGCGAATGGCCGCGACTTCAGCTCCGGATGGAACTGAACCCCAATATACCACGGATGCTCTGGTATTTCGACAATCTCGGGCAGAACGCCATCGGGCGACACGCCAGAGAAAACCAGACCCTGATTTTCCAGCGCTTCGCGATAGCCCATATCGACTTCATAGCGGTGACGATGGCGTTCGGAAATAACGCGCGTTTCATAAATCTCTGCCACGCGGCTATCTTCCTTCAAATACGCTTCAAACGCGCCAAGCCGCATGGTGCCTCCCAGATCGCCATCAATGCCGCGTTTTTGCAGCGTTTCGCCATCCGCCCATTCGGTCATCAAACCGACCAGCTTGGTGCCAGTGCGCCCGAACTCGCTGGAGACAGCATCGCGGATCCCAGCCATATTGCGCGCCGCCTCCAGCACCGCCATTTGCATGCCATAGCAAATGCCGAAATACGGCACATTTCGGGTGCGCGCAAAATTAGCGGCGGCAATCTTGCCTTCCGCGCCGCGCTCGCCAAACCCACCCGGCACCAAAATACCGTTGACCTTTTCAAGGTAAGAGGCCGCGTCTTCGCGCTCGAATATCTGGCTATCCATCCACTCAATATTAACCGCCACATTATTGGCAATGCCGCCATGTTGTAGACTTTCAATCAGCGATTTATAGGCGTCCTTTAACTCGGTGTATTTGCCAACCACAGCAATCGTGACCTGGCCTTCCGGCTCGCGCACGGCGGTTATTACCTCATCCCACACGCTCAAATCCGGCGGCGGCGCATCTTGAATACCGAACGCACTCAGCACTTCTACATCAAGTCCCTCAGCGTGATAAGCATGCGGCACAGCGTAAATACTATCGACATCTCGCGCCTCAATCACAGATGACTCTCGGACATTGCAAAACAGGCCTATTTTCTTTTTCTCGCCTTCGGGTATCGGGCGGTCGCAGCGGCACAGCAAAATATCTGGCTGAATACCTATGGAACGCAATTCCTTTACCGAGTGTTGCGTCGGCTTGGTTTTCATTTCACCGGCCGCGGATATATAGGGCAAAAGCGTGAGATGCACGAAGATGGAGCGCCCTCGCGGCAAATCATTATTTAACTGGCGAATGGCCTCGAAAAACGGCAGCGCCTCAATATCGCCGACTGTGCCGCCAATCTCGCACAGCACAAAATCGACATCATCCACATCGCTTTGCACGAAAGCCTTGATCGCATCCGTAACATGAGGAATAACCTGCACCGTGCCGCCGAGATAATCGCCGCGTCGTTCCTTCGCCAAAATATCGCGATAAATCTGACCTGTAGTGACATTGTCACCGCGCGAGGCGGGGACGCCGGTGAAGCGTTCATAATGGCCCAAATCCAAATCGGTTTCGGCCCCATCGTCGGTCACATAAACCTCACCATGCTGGTAAGGTGACATGGTGCCCGGATCAACATTCAAATAAGGGTCAAGTTTGCGAAGCCGCACCTTATAGCCGCGAGCTTGCAAAAGTGCACCCAAAGCGGCAGAAGCCAGGCCTTTTCCTAGTGATGACACCACGCCGCCAGTGATGAATATATATCGCGCCATGGGAGTTAAAAGTACACAGGGGATTCGATTCGCGCGAGTCGAAAAGCGCGAATCAAAAGCTTATTAACAAAAATTCTTATTCGGGGGTCGGGAGATCGCTGCTCGGTAAATCAGGGAGCACAGGAGCCGGTGCCAAAGGCGTATTTGACGACGGGCCATCCGTCTCAATAACACCGTCAAGCACGGAAGAACGATTTTCCATTGTGCCCAACACTGTTAAACCGATAGAGGTCAGGAAAAACACACCGGCCAAAATGGCAGTTGCCCGTGTCATCGCATTGCCTAGTCCGCGCGCACTCATCATGCCGTCGCCACCGCCGCCAATGCCCAGTGCACCGCCTTCTGAGCGTTGCAACAATACGAGCACAATCATCGCTACTGCGACCATTAAATGAACAACCAAAAGAATGGTGGTCATGGGTTTCTCCGTCCAACTAGCGCGCGGTATAGCGCGTTTATAAGCGAAAAGCAAACCGCCTTACCGAAGTTTTGTAACTATTATGCAACGCCGGTTAGCTGTTGCCGCAATATCGCTTTTTCCGCTTCTCCTGTTGCCTTATTACCTGCCAGACAGTGGCGAGATTTTGTTTTATTGACAAAATTCTGCCGCCTATTGAACCGCCACCCAATCCTCTTGCGGTAAAAACCGGCAGTACTCTTAAGTTGAAAATAGGCTGGCCTAAGACGACTGTTATAAGGTTAAGCCGGCGCGGCCAATTTGTCGGTGGTTCTAGAGAAAACGTCACCAATCGGGCTTTTTGCCGATCAGTGACACCGTCGCGAAAAACTAGAAATAGGCCTCTAAAATACCGCAAAAATCTTTCGCCGTCAGGCTGGCACCGCCAACCAGTGCGCCATTGACATTGGGAACCAACATTAATTCATTCGCATTAGCGGGTTTCACCGATCCGCCATAAAGGATACGCATTTTCGCGCCTTCATCGTCAAAACGGCGCACCAGAGCGCTGCGCAATGCGGAGTGAACTTCTTCAACCTGCGCGATCGTCGGGGTCAATCCCGACCCGATGGCCCAAACCGGCTCATAGGCAATTACCGTATTTTTGGCTATGCATACGGCGGGCAAAGAACCACGCAGTTGCGCTTTTACGATTTTCAATGTTTCTCCTGCTCTGCGCTGCTTTAGGCTTTCACCGACGCAGATAATAGCCATCATACCGGCGCGGTGTACGGCTTCTACCTTGGCGCGCACCGCCTTATCGCTCTCTCCGTAATCGGCGCGGCGTTCAGAATGGCCGACTATAACTGCCTTTGCGCCGGCCTCTTTCAGCATTTCAGCAGAAATATCGCCGGTATGCGCGCCTTCAATATCGGCATGGCAGTCTTGCCCGCCCAGCGCAACGCCTTTCAACTTCAAAGCAGCCATACGTGTTAACAATGTTGCGGGCGGGCAAATCATGACGTCGGCGTTTGGCTTTTTGCGATTAATGGCGCTTGCCAGCTTTCTCACTTCCCCAAGCTGCTTGCCGATGCCGTTCATTTTCCAATTACCGGCCACAAGCGCTTTGATTTTTGGGGTCGATTGCCGCTTCGCCATGTTTTTCTCCTTGATTAACTGAGTGCCTGTTTACCGTGTTCACCCGCTTGCGACAAGCGGCACAGCGCACTATGATGCCGCCAAATTATAACGGCGATTTCCGCCAGAAAGCGAAAGATATTATGCTTAAATTCTTGCGCAGCAAAGCTAGCGGTGTGCTAGGTATTCTTCTCATCGGCTTGCTTGTGATTGCATTCGGCCTCTGGGGTGTCGCCGATACTTTTACCGGCTTTTCAAACAGTGTGATTGCCTCGGTCGGTGATAGGAAGATTCAGCGGCAAGAATTTCAAGTACGTTATGTGCAAGCGACACGCGATTTTTCGCGCCAATTGGGCACCACGCTGTCGGCCGCCGATGCTGCCAATCTCGGCATCACGCAACAAGTTCTCATTAATATGATGGGCAGCGCAGCATTATATGAGGCGGCGGATGATTTAGGCTTGGGCTTTAGCGATGATGCGATTGCGCAAAGCATTTTGGCAGACCCAAGCTTTGCGGGAGTAAACGGGCAATTTGACGAGCCAACTTTTCGCGCCGTTCTGTCACAAAATGGCTTAAACGAGAAATTATTTGTTGAAGACCAACGCCGTTTCCACATAACCAATCAATTGACCGATGCCAGCATTGATCGCGGTTTGGTTCCTAAATTGCTGATCGAAAGCTTATACAAACATTTTCTTGAACGGCGTATCGCCAATTATATGATCTTGACCTTGGAACAAACCGACGAAACCGGCGAACCGACAGGTGAAGAGCTTGAGACTTTTTTCAATGAGACTAAACTGCGCTTTGCCCAGCCTGAAACCCGCTCCGGTAACGCTTTGGTGGTATCGCCGGCTCGCTTCGCCGAACTCATCACCATCGACCGCGCCACTTTGGAAGAAGAATATGAATTGTCGATGAGCGACTTCACAGTGGAAGAAACTCGCAAAATCGACCAGCTCGTTCTGTCAAATGATGCAGAAGCCGAAAAAGCCCGCAAGCTGATTGGCGAAGACGTGCCTTTTGTTGAAATCGTCGATGCCGTTGGCCAGACTTTGGACAATTCAGACCTCGGTGAGGTCAAGCGAAGCGATATGATTTCAGCCGACTTGGCCGAGATTGCATTTGCAATGGAAAAAGACGCAGTCAGCGACGTGATTGAAGGGCCTTTGGGATATGTAGTGTTGCGGGTGCGCGACGTTGAACCGGGTTCTGTGCTGCCGTTTGAGGCGGTTGAAGAGCAATTGCGTCAGCGCGTGATTTATGACCGGGCTTTGGAAGACATGCTGGCTTTCACGGAAACCGTCGAAGACGAATTGGCAGGCGGTGAAACGCTTGAAAATATCGGCCAGCGTTTTGATCTCGATGTTATCAAAATCGAAAATATTACTAATAATGGTAAATCCCTTGATGGCACGCAGCAAGTGATTATGGCGCGTTATGACCAATTAGCTACCCTCATGTTTGACAGCGCCATCGGTGAAGATATTCCCATGCAAGAAATGGAAGACGGCACTTTCATCTGGCTGCGCCTGAATGAAATCACGCCGACCGTTGTGCCGCCTCTTAAGGAAGTGCGCGATGCGGTAACCGCAGAATGGAAAGTCGATGAACGCAGTAAATTGTTGCAAGCAATGGCCGAGCATATGGTAAAGGTCGGCAATGAGACTGGCAGCTTTAAGGCGGCAGCAGAAGGCTTCAAGCGCAAGCCGCTTGTCTCAGAGCCGATGACGCGCCAAATCTCAAATGACACATTTTCAGAGGAAGCCGTAACACGGCTCTTTAGTGTTGAAAAAAATGAATTTGCCTGGGCCGGGGTCGGCTTTGGCGGTGAGATTATCGTCATGCAGGCTGCCGACATCATCGAGGCCGAAGCAGGTGACAGCGCTGCCCGCGATATTATCTTTGAAGGCGAGCAACGCAAATATCAAACAGATTTGACCAATCAATTTGTGCTTAGCTTGCAAGACAATTATGGCACTTCGATAAATGAAACCAACCTAAATCTCGCGACGCGCGAATTGGTGACCCGATGACAACAGTTACGCCGGACCGCGCGACCTTTGCCGCGGGCTATGCTGATGGCACGGCGCAGCTTGTTTGGACAGAGTTGATTGCCGATTTGGAAACGCCGGTTGCCACTTATCTAAAACTCGCAGACAGCGAAGACTTCAGCTTTCTTTTGGAGTCCGTGGAAGACGGAGATATTCGCGGGCGCTATTCGATGATTGGCCTGGCACCTGACTTGCTGTTTCGCGTCAGCAACGGGCGGCCTGAAATCAACCGTTCGGCCCAAGACAGTCTCGACAGCTTCGAAGAGATGGACGGCGCACCACTGGATGCCTTGCGTATCATTTTGGCGGAGTCACGTCTCGATGTGCCGGAAGGCCTCGCACCTATGTCGGCCGGCGTATTTGGCTATATGGCCTATGACATGGTGCGTCATATGGAAGATTTGCCTGACAGCAACCCTGATGTCATGCAAGTGCCGGACTGTCTGTTTATGCGTCCGACAATGATTGCCGTATTTGACAGTGTCACCGACAATATCCGCTTGGTGACCGCGGTGCGCCCCGGCACGACCTCAGCCGATGATGCTTATGAAAATGCGTTGGCACGGTTGGAAGCGGCAGAAGAGAAACTGGGCGCGGCCCTGCTCGATAGTCCCATTTCTTCGCCGAATGAATTTGCCGCGCCGCAATCAAATATGAACCAGCAGGCTTATTTCGATATGGTTAAAAAAGGCAAAGAATATATTGAAGCGGGTGACGTTTTTCAGGTCGTGCTGAGCCAGCGCTTCAATATAGATTTCGACCTGCCACCCTTTGACCTTTATCGCTCGCTGCGACGCGTCAATCCATCACCCTATCTGTTCTTTTTGGATATGCGCGACTTCGCCGTCGTTGGTTCCAGCCCCGAAGTTTTAGTTGGTGTAAAAGACCGCGAAGTGAACATTCGCCCAATTGCCGGAACGCGCAAACGTGGCGCAAGCCTGGCTGAAGACAAAGCCATTAGCGCAGAGCTTCTGGCCGATGAAAAAGAACGCGCCGAGCATCTTATGCTGCTCGATTTAGGGCGCAATGATGTCGGTCGTGTGTCGAAAATCGGTTCGGTGAAAGTAAACACGGCTTTCGGTCTGCAAAAGACCTCGCATCTTATTCATATTGTCTCTGACGTGACCGGCACCTTGCGTGAAGACTTGGATGAAATTGATGCGCTGGTGGCAGGCTTTCCCGCTGGCACGGTCTCGGGCGCGCCGAAAATTCGCGCGATGGAAATTATCGATGAATTGGAACCGGAACGACGCGGCATTTATTCCGGTTGTGTCGGTTATTTCTCCGCCAATGGCGATATGGATACATGCATCGCCCTACGAACCGCGGTTGTGAAAGACAAAAAGCTATATGTGCAAGCGGGTGGCGGCGTGGTCTATGATTCAACTCCGCGATATGAATATGATGAAACGGTGAACAAAGCCGCTGCCCTGTTTCGCGCTGCAGAAATTGCGTTGGAACTGGCAGCTGATAGAAAGAACCGCCCCTAATGCTTACGCTTATTGACAATTATGACAGCTTCACCTTCAATCTGGTGCAATTCATAGGTGATTTGGGCGCCGATTGTCAGGTTGTGCGCAATGACAAGGCAACGCCCGAAGACATTCTCGCAGCCAAGCCACAAGCCATCATATTGTCGCCGGGCCCGTGCGACCCCAACAAAGCCGGTATTTGCCTCGATCTAATTAAAGCCGCTCCGGAAGATATGCCAATATTCGGCGTTTGCCTCGGTCACCAATGTATCGGGCAGGCTTTTGGCGGCGAGATTGTGCGGGCTGAGAAAATCATGCACGGCAAGCTGAGCCATATTAAACATGGCGGTGACGGGGTGTTTGATAACTTGCCCAACCCGTTCACTGTCACACGCTACCACTCTCTGGTCATTGCGCCTGACAGCATGCCCA
>PBLK01000009.1 GCA_002721725.1 Rhodobiaceae bacterium | reverse complement strand
CGTGCGCGCCACGACAATAAGTTTGTTGGCAATATGACCGTCAATCACAAATTTCTTTTCGCCCGACAATTTGAAGCCATCGCCCGATTTTTTTGCCGTCATGGCGACATTGGCCGGATTGTGGTGATTGGTTTCTTCCAGGGCCAGAGCGGTGAGTAATTCCCCGCTGGCAATTTTCGGCAAGAGGTCGCTTTTTTGAGTTTCTGAACCGGCAGCAAGAATAAGCCCTGCGCCTAACACGGCTGTAGAATAAAGCGGAGTGGCGGCTAATGTGCGCCCCGCTTCGGTCATCACAATGCCCAGACCCATCGGGCCAAAGCCGGTGCCGCCTTGCTCTTCAGGTATCAAAATGCCGGCGAAGCCAAGCTCAACAATCTGCGCCCAGACTTGCTTGTCATATCCTAAATCATCTTCTTCATCGCGCAACTTGCGTAAATTGGTTACCGGAACCTGTTCGGTGAAAAAATCCTTCGCCATATCGCGAAGCATGGTTTGTTCTTCGGTCAGCACAAGTGCCATGAGAAATCCCCCCTGATATTCTAGAGTATCGGCAGTGCCGTTTTAAGCGTCGGGCAGGCCGAGCACACGTTTGGCAATGACATTCAGCTGCACTTCTGATGTGCCGCCTTCAATCGAATTGCCTTTTGAGCGCAGCCATGAACGGGTGACGGCCAATTCTTTGCTGTCAAAGCCTTCGCCTTCCCAGCCCAAAGCTTGCGTGCCCAAAACATCGAGCAGCAGCTCAAAACGGCGCTTATTCACTTCCGTGCCGTAATATTTAAACATGGCTGAGGCCGCGCCCATGCCTTGTCCTGATTTGGCTTCGGCGGATGCGCGCTTCAGCGTCAGGCCGAAAGCTTGCTGGTCCATTTTGTGGTCGGCAATGGCTTGGCGAATGCTGGTGTCAGCAATTTTCTCGCCATCTGTGCCGAAATTTTCTTTCGCCACGGCTTCCATGCCGCCCATCGAGGCCGCACCGGCGCCCATGCCCATGCCTGAAATCATGCTGCGCTCATGCTCCAGCAAACGCTTGGCAATCGTCCAGCCTTTGTTCAGCTCGCCAACCAGATTTTCTTTCGGCACTTTCACATCGGTGAGGAAAGTTTCGCAAAACGGTGAAGAGCCGGAGATCAGTTTAATCGGGCGCGCTTCCACGCCTTCATTATCCATATCGATGAGCAAGAAAGAAATGCCGTCATGCTTGACCGTGGTGTCGGTGCGCACGAGGCAGAAAATCATGTCGCATTTATCGGCGTAAGAGGTCCACACTTTCTGGCCATTGACCAGATAATGATCGCCCTTATCTTCGCATTTGGTTTGCAGACCGGCGAGGTCAGACCCTGCGCCCGGCTCTGAATAGCCCTGACACCAGCGAATTTCACCCTTGATGATTTCAGGAATATATTTCTGCTTCTGCTCTTCGCTGGCAAATTCCAACAAAGCCGGGCCAAGCATCCAAAGACCGAAGCTGGTCAGGGCAGGGCGTGCTTTAATCGCGGCCAATTCCTGTTGCAGCACTTTGTTTTCTTCTTTTGACAGGCCACCGCCGCCATATTCAGCCGGCCATTCGGGCGCGGTCCAGCCGCGCGAGGCCATACGGTCCATCCAAACTTTGGTGTCAGGATTGGGATAGCTGGCATTGCGACCACCCCACGGCATTTCGCGCTCCGGCATCGGCGTGCGCATCGATTCGGGACAGTTTTCTTTCAACCACGCCCGTGTTTCCTCGCGAAATGTGTCCAAAGCAGTCATGAATGTCTCCTCCAACAGTTTATTGCGAAAATCATAGCATGACCCTGTTGCTTGGCAAGAGACTGGCCACACCAATTACGTGGCGGAGTGTCGCGGTAGAAGCATCCGGTTGCCGGCAGGGCGCACGAACGCCAGCGCGCTGGTGGTTATATTCAGCCTATGGAATAGCAAATCCTTCGAGGTTTTCACCCGTGCCGACCGTGACTTGCCGTTTCACTTCGACGCCGTCAGCATAGCTACACAGGCTTTCGGCAATGGACACATAGCGCCCGCGGTCAGCGCCTAACGTATGCGCCGCCATATGCGGCGTGAGTAGTACATTGTCGAGGCTGTTGAAATCATACTTCGAGCCTTGATATGCGCCGCCGCGGTCTGGGTCGGGTTCGGCATTAACAATATCTGTCGGATAGCGATACCATGTATCAATCGCTGCGCCGGCGATTTGTTTTTTGCTCAGTGCTTCAAACAGCGCGTCTTCATCAATCACCTCGCCGCGCGCCACATTAATGATATAGGCGCTCTCTTTCATCTGCCTGAAAGCGGCCGCGTCAATCATGCTTTCGGTTTCGTGGTTCAAATCGCAGGTTATGATGATGTAATCGCTTTCGGCCAAAAGCCTCGGCAAATCGGCTTGCCTGCCGATCCAATCGAGCGGGGTTGGGGTCTTGTCGCGTGTGGAGCGTGCAACGGCTGACACGCTCATGCCGAAAGCGGCGGCTCGGGTTGCCACTGCTTGCGCAATTTCGCCATAACCAACGATGCCGACATGTTTGCCGAGCAAATCGCCATGCCGTGCCTCCGGTGCTGCATTGCGACCGGCGCGTCGCCAATTACCTGCCAGCATATCGCTATGCATGGTGCGCAATTCAAGCGCGTGTTCCAGCATGGCGCCCAGCACGTATTCCGCCATGGGTGCGGCATGGCCACCGGCATTGCAGAAAATTAGCCCTTTGGGCAAAAAGCCTTCATCGAGCCAATCAACGCCGACCCAAGGTTGCAGCAGGATTTTCAAATTGGGCGCGGCCATTAGTGCGCCGAAATTGCCCGGCGTCAAAATGAAATCGGCGCTCATCACCGCGGCTTCGCAATCTGCCAGCACCGCGTCGCGCGCTGCTTCATCATTGTCGCAAGCCCATGTAGTGAGCTGCCAACCTTTCTGTTTGGCGACAAAATTCTCTTCAATAATGGGTGCGAAATTCACGCCCATCTCGCCGAAAACGGCTACTTTTTTCGTCATATGCGTTTCTCTACTTCCACAACGGCAAATTCAGTGACGCTTTTGTAATCGGCTTTGCCATTAGGCGCGCGGAAGGGTGGGCCGCCGTGGAAAACATGTTTCGGCGTTTTATAAGCAGCTAACTTGGTCTTGCAAAAAATTTTCAATTCTTCTTCGTCAAATGCTCCGCCCTCAACGGTTTTGACGACAGCCGTCACCGCTTGTCCCCATTTTTCGTCAGGCACGCCGACGACAAGCGCATCGTCGATTGCATCGTGCAATTTCAGCGCTTCTTCCACCTCTTCGGGATAGATTTTTTCACCCGCCGAATTAATGCACACCGAGCCCCGCCCGAGCAGGGTCAATTCACCTTCCGGTGAGACGAGGCAATAATCGCCCGGAATAGAGAAACGTTGGCCGTTAATCGTCTTGAACGTCTTGGCGGTTTTTTCTTCATCCTTGTAATAGCCTAGCGGAATCGGCCCACCAAAAGCGATAAAGCCGGGGGTCTCGCTGCCCCATGGAATTTCATTATCGTTTTCGTCAAATACTTTGCAGAAATCATTGGTAGTGAATTTGGCCGTTTTTACTGGCATATCCTTCATGGTGATGGACGAGCCGAAGCCAATGGCTTCCGACGAACCGAAACTGTCAGCCAACATGCATTCATCAGGCAGATAATCTAGCATTTCCTGCTTCACTTCCATCGACCACATCACGCCGGAGGAAACAATTGAGGCAACCGACGAGACATCATAACGGCCCGGATTGTCTTTCAACTCTTGCAGCATGGGCTTGGCGAAAGCGTCACCGACAATGGCCATATATTCAACACCTCGCCGCTCTACGGTTGACCATAGTTCTTGTGGATTGAGAGAAGCCGCTTCCAGCGTTACAATTGTGCCGCCTGCCATCAATACACCCATCGCCGTAAAAAGGCCCGTTCCGTGCATTAGCGGGCAAGCCGGAATATAAACCTGACCAGGTCCTTGATCCTTCAAATGCGCGGTCAATTCTGCCAGTGTTTCGGGCACTTCACCCAGCGCGCGCAGCGCCAAGGTTTGCGTTTCTCGCAATGCATGATGTTCCCACATCACGCCTTTCGGCATACCGGTAGTGCCGCCGGTATAGAGAAACAGCAAATCACTGCCCGAACGCTCAATATCCAAATTGCTGCCATCGCCGTCAGTGGCAAGGCTTTCATAATCAATAATACCGTCGGGCAAGTCTTTTCCATCGCCGACTTCAATCCATTGTTTGACTTTTGGCAGGCGCGGGCGCAGTTGTTCAATATTGTCGCGAAACTCTTTGCCATAAACCACGACCGTGGCATCGGAATTGTCGAAAATATAATGCACCTCATCGGCGACATAGCGGTAATTGACATTCACATGGGTCAGGCGACCGCGAAAACAGGCAATCAGCAGCTCGCTATATTCGGGGCGGTTACGCATATAAAAGCCGACCTTGTCGCCGGTCTTGGCGCTATTGGCCAAAAGGTTGCGCGCCAAATTATTGGTGCGAGCGCTCATATCTTGCCACGTGATCTCCCTGTCGCCATGCACTAAGGCCAAATGACCCTCCGGCAAAATCGGCACAATCGAGTCAATAATATCTCCGAAATTCCACTGCATAATGTCCCTCCCCGTGCGACTGCAATAAGAGCGCCGCCTACGTTTGGGAAAAAAGCTAAATCCTTAATGCCGCCGTGCCAAGCATTTTTCCGCATAATTTCTCTAATGGTCTGTATATCGGCGGGGGCAAGCCATGCTAAAAGCAGGGCATGGAGTCACCGCTCATTTTGCTTTTAGCAGGTTTTGTCGTTCTCGGTCTGGCCGGGGAGGCATTGCTGCGCGGCGCGGTCACGCTGGCCGATAAATTGCGCGTCTCGCCGCTGATTATCGGCCTGACGATTATTGCCTTTGGCACGTCCGCCCCTGAATTGACCGTATCACTCAATGCTGCGCTGAATGGCCAGCCCGACATTTCCATCGGTAATGTTGTCGGCAGTAATATCGCCAATATCCTTTTGGTTATGGGGGCAATGGCCGTGGTCAGCCCGTTTTTCGTCAATCATGGCACGCTGGGCCGCGATGGTGGCTTTATGCTCGGTGTTTCGGCTCTGCTGTTCGTGCTCGGCATGGTCGGCATGATTGACCGCCCTGTCGGTATTGCATTATTCGTCATTCTTATCGGCTTTACCTATTATCTCTACACCTCGGCGCGCGAGGTTGAAGACACGGCAGAAGCCGAAGCAGGTGTCCATGAAAACCGCGTACCCGGCGGCGCATTGGTGGCCGCAATGGTACTGCTGGTCGGCATTACCGGTGTCATTTGGGGGGCTGAGTTAATGGTCGATGGCGCGGTTGCTTTAGCCCGCAAATGGGCCATATCTGAGGCGGTGATTGCCTTGAGCCTTGTCGCCATCGGCACCAGCCTGCCGGAGCTTGCCGTTTCATTGGTCGCCGCCATGCGCGGCCATGCCGGTCTCGCGGTCGGCAATATTATCGGCAGCAATATTTCAAATATTTTGCTGATTTTGGGGGTCACGTCTATGGTCGCGCCTTTGCCGATATCGGACATGATGGCGATGCGCGATATTCCCATTATGATTGCCGTGGCCTGTCTCGGTTTTATTTTCATGGCTTCAGGGCGCGCCATGTCGCGGCTCGAAGGTGGCATCAGCCTGGCTCTTTACGCGTCCTATATGGGTTTTATTTTTTCCGCCTAGCACATTGTTTTATTGGACAAACCCCGCTTTGCGCGCTATCAAAATCGCACATTCACCGTTGGGGGTTCCCATGAAACAGAAATTGCGACGACGATAAATTTTCGCTGCCCTTTGGGCGGTGTTTTTTCGTTCACCATTTTCGTTTCATTTTAGGGGCAGACCCCCACGGATTAAAGATGACCCAGTTCGACATTTTATCGCAAAGGGCGGAGCCGCAAACGCTCCTTCAGCTTCTTGACATTGCCTTTGGCCCGGGGCGCGTGACGCGCACGGCCGAGAGATTGCGCGAAGGCAATCGACAAATCAGCGATTATGACCGCATGGCGGTGACCAAGACCGATGGCGCACTGGTCGGCGCGATTTCTTTTTGGCCTATCGCGATTGGTGAAACGGCGGGCTTATTGCTGGGGCCGCTTGCCGTTCATCCTGACATGCAAGGGCAGGGCGTCGGTTTGGCGTTAATGCAAGATACGCTGGCGGCGATTGATGAAACCCGCTTTGCGTTCACGCTTTTGGTCGGCGATTTGCCCTATTACCAAAAATGCGGTTTCGCCGTTGCCCCAGAATCCATCAAGCTGCCCGGGCCGGTTGACCCGCAGCGATTGCTGGTGCGCGGTGAGGCCAAGCCGTGCGCCGCGCTATCGGGCATGGTTCGACGTGCGCCTGAATTGTGCTAGTTTCTCCCTTAACAGGGGAACAATATGTCCGATGAAGCAGCCAATGCATTGATGAAAATCGTTGCCGATGCCGAAAAGGCAGGGGATCCGGAAAGCGGCGCGCGCGGCCTGCCGCCCGTGCATCTCTGGGAGCCTGACTATTGTGGCGATATTGGCATGAAAATCGCGCGCGACGGGCAATGGTATTACGATAATTCGCCGATTGGTCGCAAAAAACTGGTGCGCTTGTTCTCAACCATTTTGCGCCATGATGATGATGGCGAACATTATCTTGTTACGCCGGTTGAAAAGATCCGCATTGAAGTGGAAGACGCACCCTTTATCGCCACGCTGATGACGGTTAGTGGTAAAGGCCGTGAGCAAGAACTGCGTTTTGAAACCAATGTCGGTGATTTCACTGAGGCCGGCCCTGACCATGCGTTGCGCTTTGAAATTGACGCAGCAAGCGGCGAACCGTCACCCTATGTGCATGTCCGCGCGCGATTGGACGCGCTGATTGCGCGCGCCGTGTTTTACGATTTGGTCGAATTGGCGGAGGTGTATGACGGGCAATTCGGGGTGTGGAGCAATGGTCTGTTTTTCCCTATCTCTTCCGCCGAAGCGGCCGGTGTGGCTTAACATGGATATGATGACGGATTGGCGTAGCCGTATTGAAGCGGTGGTCGATAGAAAGCTGCCCGATGCCGAAACCTTGTCGCGCCCCGGCCAAGTTGGCGATGCACGCATTGATGGTGGTGCGCCCAGCGAAGAAGAATGGGCGGTGGCGGGCGAGCTGCGCCTCGCTGCCGTGTTGGTGCCGGTGGTGCAACATGACAGCGGCCCGTCCATTTTGCTGACACGGCGGGCTGACCATCTCGATAAACATTCGGGCCAAGTGGCTTTTCCGGGCGGCAAAGTGGAAAAGCGCGATGCCTCGCCTGTCGAAACGGCCTTGCGCGAGGCGGAAGAAGAGATTGGTCTAACATCCGATTTTGTTGAGGTGGCGGGGTTTCTCGACACTTATCAAACCGGCACCGGTTTTCTGATGCTGCCGGTGGTGTCTTTCGTCCAGCCCGGCTTTACATTGACCCCCGATGAAAACGAGGTGGCGGATATTTTTGAAGTGCCTTTGCATCAAGCACTCAATGCTGAAAATTATGAGCGTCATCGAGTGATGTGGAAAGGCAAACAGCGCACCTATTATTCCATGCAATATGAGGGCTATAATATTTGGGGAGCCACAGCCGGTGTACTGATGCATATGAGCAGGAGGGTCACATCATGATTAGGGTGCTGCTGATAAATGCGTTGCTGTTTTTATTACCGTTTGCGCTCACGTATGTGTGGGTGCGCTTTATCGCCGCCAAAAACCCTGACGAACAAACCCGCAAATATTACGCTTTTGCCGCGCTTGCGGGGCTGGCCCTTGTGGTTGCCAGCCTGCTGACCTATCGCACCACCACGGGAGACGCGCCGGGCGGCACTTATATTTCACCGAGCTATAAAGACGGGCAGATTGTCCCCGGTCGGTTCGAATAAAACCAATGGCACAGCTTGAAAAAACATATAGCGGCTGGCTGGAGCGCCGCCAGACGCAGCATTTATTGCAAGTGCTGAACGGCGATGGCGCAATCACGCGCTGTGTCGGTGGTTGCGTGCGCGATGCGCTAATGGGGCTGGCCAATGTCGATACGGAAGTCGATATGGCGACCGACCTTCCGCCTGAAGAGGTGATGGCACGGCTTAAAAAGGCCAAGATTAAATGCGTGCCGACTGGCATTAAACACGGCACCGTGTCGGCCATTCTATATGAAGGCGATAGCGCGCTGGTTTATGAAATCACCACTTTGCGCGTTGATTTTACAACTGATGGCCGCCATGCCGAAGTCGCCTTTACCGAAGATTGGCAAGGCGATGCGGCGCGCCGCGACTTTACTATTAACGCACTTTACGCCGATGCTGACGGCACATTGCATGATCCGATCGAGCAGGGTCTGGCTGATATTGCAGCAGCGCGAGTGCGTTTTATCGGCGATGCGCAAGCGCGCATTGAAGAGGATTATTTGCGCATTCTGCGTTATTTCCGGTTTCACTATCGTCTGACGCCGGACGCGGCGCCGGATATGGCGGCGCTATCCGCTTGTCGCGCAGCGGCCGAGACGTTGCGCCGGCTTTCGGGCGAACGCAAGCAGCAGGAAATTTTGAAGATCATGGCGCTGCCGGCGGCTGATAAAGCGGCGCGCGCTTTGCACGAGGCCGGATTGCTGCGCCCGGTGCTTGGTTTCGAGCCACACTCTTTTGCCTCGCTGACGGCTATATTGCCTTTTAGCGCTGACCCGTTATTGCGGATGATGGCCCTAATGCCCTCAGCTGACGCTGCGCAGGTGATGGCCACCACCTTGCGATTGTCGAAAAAGCAAACCATGCGGCTTGTTAAGGCGATGGAAATGCCGCTCGATTTGTTGGCGCTTTCGAAGATGCTTTATTTCGATGGTGCCGAATCGGTTGCCGACCGAGCGCTTCTGGCGCTGGTCTCATTGGATCAGGGTCATGATATGCGAGCTGCACTCGAAGAAGCGGCCACCGAAGCCGCCGCCTATCAGCGCCCGAAATTTCCCCTGACCGGCAAAATGATGCAGCAAGCCGGCATGGCTGATGGCCCGGCCATGGGGCAAATGGCTGTTGCGCTCGAGCAATGGTGGGTTGCGGAAGGCTTTCCAAATATTGATGCGGTGGAGGAGGAACTGAAGAAACGACTGCATTAAGGTGGGGGCATCTGGGCTGCCGAGCCCTTTTAGCGCCAAACGACCATGGGCGGCATGGAGCTTAGAATGCTCTCGACATTGCCGCCGGTTTTAAGCCCAAACATGGTACCACGATCATAAAGAAGATTGAACTCGACATAGCGACCGCGGCGTTGCATTTGTTCGTCGCGCATCGCCTCATCATAAGGCATGCCGATGCGCCGCGCGGCGATTTCGGGATAAATATCGACAAAGGCGCGCCCTACATCTTGCGTGAAGGCGAAATCTGCATCCCAATCACCGCTATCGAGATGGTCGAAAAAAATGCCGCCTGTGCCGCGCGTTTCATTGCGGTGCGGCAAAAAGAAGTAATTATCGCATTCTTCTTTGAATCGCGGATAGTAAGTCGCATCATGCTTGTCGCAGACCGTTTGATAGGCGGCATGAAAATCGACAGTGTCTTCGTGGTTGGCGGTGCGGGCGGCGTCCAACATCGGCGTTAAATCGCCACCGCCGCCAAACCAACCCTTGGTCGTCACCACCATGCGCGTGTTCATATGCGCGGTAGGGGCGTTGGGGTTGGTTGGGTGAATGATGACGGAAATGCCGCCGGCCCAAAACCTTGGGTCGTCTTCGGCACCTGCGACTTGTTTTCTAAACTCCTCGGAAAATTCGCCATAGACGGTGGAAATATGCACGCCAGCTTTTTCAAATGCGGAGCCGTGCAACATCGACATTTCGCCGCCGCCTAAATCTTCAACGCCGTCGCCGCGCGTCCATGTTTTGCGCTGAAAAACTGAGCTATCAGCCTCAAGCGATTCGAGTCGGGCGCATAAATCGTCCCGCAATGTGCGGAACCAATTGGCGGCGCTTTGTTTACGCTGATTCCAGAGATTTTCATCCACTGTCTGTCATCCTTTGCCCGTCTCTTGAGCGAATTTAATTTATTTAACTATTTCAATATCTTGCAGATACCTTTGCAAGTTGAAATTAGGTCAATTCATGCGTCATGGTGACACATTTAGCCGATCAAGCTCTGGCTATAGTTTGCGACCACTCACCGCTTGTATATAAAGGTCAGGCCGTGAGGGGGCAAGAAGGAGAGCTGTATGGCGGACGAACACAACGCTAATGGCGACGAAAATAATCGACGCGATTTTCTATATTTAACGACCGGCGCATTTGCTGCCATTGGCGCCGCTAACATCGCATGGCCCCTTATTCATCAAATGAATCCTGATGCCTCGGTGAAAGCGCTAGCCTCTATCGAGGTTGATTTGGCGGCGATTGAAACCGGTCAGAGCATCACCGTTACCTGGCGTGGCAAGCCAGTGTTTATTCGGCGCCGCACAGAAGGCGAAATTGTCGATGCGCGCAGTGTTGCCGAATCCGATATGCCCGATCCTGAGAACGACATCGATCGCGTGCAAAAAGACGAGTGGTTGGTGATGGTCGGCATTTGCACCCATCTGGGCTGCGTGCCGCTTGGCCAAGCGGGCGATTTTAATGGCTGGTTTTGCCCGTGCCATGGGTCGCACTACGATACATCGGGCCGTATCCGCAAAGGACCAGCTCCGAAAAACCTCGAAATTCCCTCTTACGAATTTGTCGGCGATAGCCGCATTAAAATTGGATAGGACTGATAAATGAGCGGTGAAAGCACATATAATCCAAGAAGTGGGTTTGCAAAATGGATGGACTCACGCCTGCCGATATTACGCCTGGCGCATGACAGCTTTGTTGATTATCCGACCCCTAAAAACCTGAATTACTGGTGGACTTTTGGTGGTATTTTGACCTTCTGTTTGGTCACGCAAATCATTACCGGCATTATTCTCGCCATGCATTACACGCCGCATGTCGATTTTGCCTTTAATTCGGTCGAACATATCATGCGCAATGTAAATTATGGTTGGCTCATTCGCTATATTCACTCTAATGGCGCGTCCATGTTCTTCCTCGCCGTTTATATTCATATTTTCCGCGGCCTGTATTACGGCTCATATAAAGCGCCGCGTGAAGTCTTGTGGATTTTGGGCGTTATCATCTATCTGCTGATGATGGCCGCCGCCTTTATGGGCTACGTGCTGCCGTGGGGACAAATGAGCCTGTGGGGCGCAACCGTTATCACCAATCTGTTTGGTGCCATTCCAGTGGTTGGCGAAAGCGTTGCCATTTGGTTGTGGGGCGGTTACTCAATCGACAATCCAACGCTCAATCGCTTCTTCTCACTGCATTATCTCATCCCATTCCTAATTATGGGCGTAGTCATTCTGCATATTTGGGCATTGCACGTACCGGGCAATAATAATCCGGTCGGTATTTCGGTCAAAAGCAAGCAAGATACGGTGCCGTTCCACCCCTATTATACGGTGAAAGACGGTTTCGCACTGACGGTGTTCCTTATCCTGTTTGCCTATTTCATCTTCTTTGCACCCAATGTGCTGGGTCACGCAGATAATTATATTCAAGCCAATCCGCTGGTCACGCCAGCGCATATTGTGCCGGAATGGTATTTGCTGCCGTTTTACGCCATTTTGCGCGCCGTGCCAGATAAGCTGGGCGGTGTCGCGCTGATGTTTGGTGCGATTTTCATTCTGTTTCTTTTGCCCTGGCTGGATACATCGAAAGTGCGCTCAGCGCGTTATCGCCCGCTGTTCCGGCAATTCTACGCGCTTCTGGTGCTCGATTGCTTGCTGCTCGGCTATCTCGGCGCGCAACCGGCGGAAGGCATTTACATTGTGCTGGCGCGTATCGGAACAATCTATTACTTCGCTCACTTCCTGGTCGTCCTGCCGGTATTGGGCATAGTCGAAAAGCCAAAAGCGGTGCCGGAATCGATATCCGAACCTGTTCTCGGCGCACAACCTGCCGAATAGGCTTCGAGGGGGGAATGATGATGACGCGATTTGGTTTTAAGGCCCTTCTTGGAACCGCCATTATGGCGCTCGGCCTGTCCGCACCTGTTCACGCCGCCGGTGATGCGAAAGCACCCGCTGCGATGGAGTGGAGTTTTGACGGCTTGTTCGGCACTTATGACCGCGATGCACTGCGTCGCGGTTTTCAGGTCTACAAAGAGGTTTGCGCTAGCTGCCATTCGCTGAACCAGATTGCTTTCCGCAATCTCAGCCAAGCCGGTGGGCCGGAGTTCTCTGAGGCTGAAGTCAAAGCCATTGCCCGAGAATACATCGTTGAAGACGGGCCTGATGATTATGGTGATATGTATGAGCGCGCCGCACTGCCGCGCGACAAATTCCCATCGCCTTACCCCAATGAAAATGCCGCCCGCGCTGCCAATGGCGGGGCATATCCGCCTGATTTGTCTTTGATCAACAAGGCACGCGGTGGTGGGGCTGATTATGTTCATGCGCTGCTCAGCGGCTATGAAGAGGCTCCTGAAGGCGTCGAAATGCGCGCCGGCCTTTATTACAACCCTTACATGGCCGGCGGCAAAATCGCCATGCCCGCACCTTTGCTGGAAGAGCTTGTTGAATATAGCGACGGCACACCGGCGACGGTTGAGCAAATGTCGATGGATGTCACCCATTTCCTTAACTGGACGGCGGAGCCTGAACTGGAGCAAAGAAAGCGCATCGGCTTTATGGTGCTCATTTATCTGACAATTTTTGCCGGATTGATGTTCTTCTCCATGCGCAAAATCTGGGCCGATCAACATTGACTAAAAGCACCAGCTGCTCGGAACGGCTGGCTCGGTGCGCCTTGTCCTAGCGATGCGGTGTTGCGAAGTAAAACCGCCGATACGAATCGGAAACAAATCTATTCAAATCCCCGTTTCAGCAATGAGGCGGGGGTTTTTTTAGACGTTAAACCTGAACAGCATCACATCGCCATCTTCGACGACGTAGTCTTTGCCTTCTTGGCGCAGGCGACCGGCATCGCGCGCGCCTGCTTCGCCGTTTAATTCGGTGTAATCGGAATAGGCGATGGTTTCGGCTTTGATAAAGCCGCGTTCAAAATCCGTATGAATGACACCGGCCGCTTGCGGTGCGGCAGTGCCGCGCCTAACCGTCCAAGCGCGGCTTTCTTTCGGGCCAGCGGTGAAATAGGTGATGAGGTCAAGCAACCCATAGCCCTGACGTATCAGGCGGTTCAGCCCCGGCTCGGTAAGGCCTAACGTTTCGAGATATTCCAGCCGCTCAGCATCATCAAGTTGCGCCAATTCTTCCTCAATACGGGCGGAGATAACCACCGCTTCGGCGTTTTCTGCCGCCGCTTTTTCAGCCACTTTGGCCGACAGGCTATTGCCGCTTTCGGCGCTGTCTTCTTCGACGTTGCAGACATAAATAACCGGCTTTGAGGTAATCAGTTGCAGGTTTTTCCAGTCGCGCGCGCAGTTTTCGGGAATGTCGGCCTTACGCGCCGGTCGTCCTTCACGCAATTCAGCCAGCGCCAAATCGACCAATTCCAATTCGGCAATCGCCTCCTTGTCTTTGGTTATGGCTTTTTTTCGCAAATTGGCTTCGCGTTTTTCAAGGCTTTCCAAATCGGCCAGCATTAATTCGGTTTCCACCGTATCGGCATCGGCCAGTGGGTCAATCTTGCCTTCAACATGGGTGATGTCGCTATCTTCAAAACAGCGCAGTACATGAGCAATCGCATCGACCTCACGAATATTGGCGAGAAATTGATTGCCCAGCCCTTCGCCTTTGGACGCACCGCGCACCAGACCGGCAATATCGACAAAGCTCAGGCGGGCGGGAATGCGATTGGCCGATTGGGCGATATCGGCCAACCGGTCCAGCCGCTCATCGGGCACGGCGACATCACCAATATTCGGCTCAATGGTACAGAAAGGAAAATTTGCCGCTTGCGCACTGGCGGTTTTGGTCAGCGCGTTGAACAGCGTCGATTTGCCAACATTGGGCAGGCCGACAATACCGCATTTAAATCCCATTTTCGTCTTCCTGCTCTTCCGTTTCGCTGTGCATGGCTTCCACTACACGGGTTTGAAAAGGGGCATCTTCGCCTTTGGCCAGCAAAGGCGCATGTTCGCATAAAGCGGTTAAGAATTCGGCCAACCAATCGGCATCGGCTTTGGCAAAATCGCCTAGCACGTGATTGTTAACTTTCGATTTCTCGCCCGGATGGCCAATGCCTAGCCTTGCGCGGCGAAAATCAGCGCCCATATGGGCATTGATGGATTTCAGGCCATTATGTCCGGCAAAGCCGCCGCCACGGCGCATGCGCAATTTACCGGGCGGCAAGTCAAGCTCGTCGTAAAATACGACAATTTGACTACCATCAAGCTTGAAGAAGTTAACCGCCTCTGAAACGCTGATCCCGCTTTTATTCATGAAGGTTTGCGGTTTCAATAGCAGCACTTTTTCTTGCCCAATTTGCCCCTCAGCCAACAGCCCGTGATATTTTTCCCGAAACGGCACAAAATTATAGGCTGCGGCGAGCGCATCTATCGCCATAAAGCCGATATTATGGCGGTTTTTGGCATATTTGGGTTCGGGATTACCAAGGCCGACAAAAAGCTGCATAAGACACTCCCCAAAAGGGAGGTGAGGCGAAGATTACTCTTCGCCGCCTTCTTCTTCGCCGCCGCTTTCTTCTGCAGCGCCAGCTTCACCTTCGGTCTCGCCGTCTTCGCCTTCTTCACCGTCGACTGCTTCGGATTCCTCACTCTTAAGCGCGGCCGGAGCAGCAATGGTGGCAATGGTAAAGTCGCGGTCAGAAATCACAGGTTCCACGCCTTCTGGCAGTGTTACTTCCGAAATGTGGATACTGTCATTCATTTCCGCTTCCGCGAGGTCAAGCTCAATGGTTTCGGGAATATTGTCAGCCGGGCAGTTCAGTTCAACCGTATAGCGAACAACGTTCAAAACGCCGCCTTGCTTGAGGCCCGGGCAAGTTTCCTCATTGAGGAAGGTAACTGATACTTCAACAGCGATTTTCGCGCCTTTACCGAGGCGAAGGAAATCGGCATGCAGAATATCGTCGCGCACCGGATGCAATTGCACGTCACGGGCAATGGCACGCTGTTTTTTGCCGTCAATTTCAATATCCAGCAGCGTGTTCATCATGCGGCCCGTATTGAACAGTTTTTTTACTTCGCCCAAATTAAGAGCGATACCTTCAGGGTCTTTTTTGTCCCCATAGATAACGGCCGGCACCAGTCCTTCACGACGCAATGCACGAGCGATCCCCTTACCGGCCCGTTCCCGCTTTTCAGCGGCAATTTCATAAACATTAGACATTTCTGTCTCCTTAGTTAGCGATAAATCCCGACAAAACCCATGCCTTGCCGGTCAGACCGGCTTTCCTCCAGGGGTGCAAAACCGTATCGTGAGCGGGTTATAGCCGCGTCAGCGCGTGCGCGCAATGATTAATGATTTAGTCGAAAAGACTAGAAACCGAGTGCTCATCGGTGGTGCGGCGCATCGCTTTACCAATCAATTCGGCAATTTTGATGACACCGAATTTGTCAGAGCTCAAAATCGCTTCGGTCGGTTGAATCGTATCGGTAATCAGCAGTTTTTCAAGCTGCGAATTATTTACCCGATTGACCGCTTCGCCCGACAAAACGCCATGCGTGATATAAGCAGAAACCGACTTCGCGCCATTGGCCAGCAGGGCTTCGGCGGCATTGCACAGCGTGCCGCCACTATCGACAATATCATCAACCAGCAGACAATGGCGGTCGGTCACATCACCGATAATATTCATCACTTCGCTTTCACCCGCGCGTTCGCGGCGTTTATCGACAATGGCAAGGTCAGCGCCAATGCGATTGCCCAAAGCGCGTGTGCGCACCACGCCGCCGACATCAGGCGATACCACCATCAAATCTTGCCCGTTAAAGCGCGCTTTAATGTCATCGACAAAAACCGGCGCAGCGAACAGATTATCGGTCGGAATATCGAAAAAGCCTTGAATTTGTCCGGCGTGCAAATCCAGCGTCAGCACTCGGTCGGCTCCCGCCGCTTCAATCAGATTGGCGACTAGCTTAGCTGAGATGGGCGTGCGCGGCCCGGGTTTGCGGTCTTGGCGGGCGTAGCCGAAATAAGGCAGCACGGCAGTGATGCGTCGCGCGGAGGCTCGACGCAGCGCGTCAATGATAATCAGCAATTCCATCAAATGGTCATTGGCCGGTGCAGAGGTGGATTGCATGACAAAGACGTCTTCGCCGCGCATATTTTCCAAAATTTCGACGAATACCTCATTATCAGCAAAGCGACGCACTGTGCTCTCGGCAAGCGGCACTTCCAAATAGGCACTTATTTCTTCGGCCAGTGGCAGGTTGCTATTTCCTGCAATGATTTTCATGGCGACACCCCTCCGAACTAAAGCTCTATTTCAATAACAAAGCGACGTGAGATTCGCTATTTCCCTTTTTGAATTATCCCCGTTTTGTCACAGGAATTATGGCAAGCAAATCGCAGAAATCTGACGTCCGTAATCGGCTTCATTGCGATGGGTGGTGCGCCGATAAGAAAAAAACCGCGCTTCATCCGCATAAGTGCAGGCACTTATGACATGCGCCTCAATATCGACGCGAGCCAATTGCCGTTGCACAAAAGACGGCAGGTCAAACATATGATGCGCGCTTTTCTTGGAAGGCCTGAATAAATCGAGGTCCTCGGCATAATCACTCTCAAAGCGAGCAATAAACTCGGGGCCAACCTCATAGGCTTTTTTTGAAATGCACGGGCCGATAACGGCAGCGATATGTGTGCCGCCATTTTCACGCATGGTTGCGGCGACGCTGGCCAATATGCCGTCAAACGCGCCGCGCCAGCCACTATGCGCGGCACCGATAATGCCGTTTTGTGTGTCAGCCAGCAAAACCGGCGCGCAATCGGCGGCCAATGCGCCAATGGCGAGGCCGCGCCTTGTGGTGACCAGCGCATCGGCTTTTATCGCTTCTTGCGGTGCATCGATGAAATCGGTCACCGTGCTGTGCGTCTGATAAGCGGTGGCCAATGCCGACGCGCCCAAATGCAGGCGCACGCGGTCGCGGTTTTCCAATACGCGCGCGCGCGCATCGTCAGAGCCGAGGCCGGTATTCAGGCTTTCATATAGGCCGGTCGATACGCCGCCCTGTCGCGTGAAAAAGCCATGCGCCGTGCCGTCCAAAGCAGTATGAGTGAGCGGCTCAATCATGGGGCCTCCGACGAGAAACCGGCCAATGGCGGCATATCGGCATGAGCGACAGCCAATATTTTGAACAGGCTTCCCATTTCTTGGGGCGCGGCGAGGCGATGTCTTTCACTCTCAATATCGGCTTCGCGTTCAGGGCTTAATTGAATGAGTTGTTGGCTGCGCAAGCTCAAGCCCAGTGCCTCCAAAAACAGCCCTTGCGCGCTAATCGGTGCGGCCGTCAACCCTGCCGTTTCGGCAATATGAGCGAGCAGGGGGAAATTGACATGCGCGGTCAAGTCAGCTAGCCCCGGCTCGGCCAGCGGGTCAACAAATCCGTGGCCGCGCATGGCTTGAAAACTGTCACCGCAAGCCGGTTCGGCATGGCCATAGTCAATTAGCAGAGCCGCGCCGCCATATTTTGCAATATGCTGCGCCAGCTGCTGCATGGCGCTTTCCACCGCAGCGGCGCTTTCTACAATTTCGCCATCATTTATCGTGTCAGGCAGGCAGGCGGCCAGCGCATCTGAAAACGGCGCGGCGGCCGCGTCGCCATCGGCCAGAACCAAATCATCACCATCAGCCGTCACCATCACCGGTAACCAGTCATTGCTTTGTTTGCGATATTGTTGCACCGGCAGGGCGTCGAAAAACTCATTGGCGACCAATAGGGTCGGCGCGGCGGGCAGGGTCGCTACATCATCGTGCCAAGTTGCATGCGGCACGGCTTGTTTTTGCGCCGCGCGTAAGGTGGGGCTGGTTTCAACAAAATGCACCTGTGCCGCTTTTATGAAATCAGGCAGCACATTGGCGGCGCGCAAAATATCGCCCATCAGCGTGCCGCGCCCCGGCCCCAATTCGACCAAGCAGAAATCTTGCGGTTGTCCCATGCGGTGCCATAAATCGGCCAACCATGCGCCGATCAATTCGCCGAACATTTGGCTGACTTCCGGCGCGGTGATGAAGTCGCCGCCATCATCGCCGCGTGTGCCGAAAGGGCGACGCTGCATGTAATAGCCGTGCTCTGGGTCGCCCAATGCGCGCGCCATATAATCGGCCAGCTGCATTGGCCCATTGGTAGAAATTTCTTCAATGAGAATTTTCTTAAGCGGCGTCATTTGCGTGTCGTGGCCCAATAAACAAAACCGGCACCGGCCAGCATCATCGGCAGCGACAAAATTTGCCCCATTGTCACAATATCGAAAATAAAGCCGATATGGGCATCGGGTTCGCGCACATATTCAATCACGAAGCGCGACGCGCCATAGCCGATGAGAAACAAACCGATCAACAGGCCGGGCTTGGCCAGCGCTTTGAAACGCCAAGCCAAAACATTCAAAACCAGCAGCAAAAGCGCGCCTTCCAATGCCGCCTCGTAAAGCTGGCTCGGATGGCGCGGCAGGGCCCCTGCGCCCGGAAAGATGACGCCCCAGGGCGCATCGGTGACGCGGCCCCATAATTCGCCATTGATGAAATTGGCCAGTCGTCCGCACAGCAGCCCGAAGGGAACCGTGATGGCGACCATATCGCCGAGCGATAAAAGTGGGATTTTGTTTTTACGGGCAAAATAAATCACCGCCAAAATGACCCCCAGCGCGCCGCCGTGAAACGCCATACCGCCTTGCCAAACGGCCAAAGCCGCGCCCGGATTGGCGAGATAATAGGGCGCATTGTAAAACAGCACATAGCCCAGCCGCCCGCCAACTATCACACCGAGCGTGACCCAAAGCAGCAAATCATCAATCTGCTCTTCATTGGCCGGCACACCTTGCGGCCACAAGGCCGGTCGCTTGGTCAGCGCGACCATATATTTCCATCCAAGAATAAGACCGGCCATATAAGCCAGCGCATACCAGCGTAAGGCAAAGGGGCCGATTTCAAAAATAATGGGGTCGATATTCGGAAAAGGCATGAGGACGGCAGTCTTTCTGTCGCATTAAAATCGCTTGCAATATAGCACGGGCGCAGCCAATTTGTGCGCATAGGTGCAAAATGCGTGATGAGAAAAACAAATTACTGGATGATTTGACCGGCTTGGCCACAGGACTCGGCATTGCCGCGCAGGGCGTGCGCGAGGAAGTTGAGCAAGCCATGCGGTCGCGTATTGACGCTATTTTGAGCGAAAACAATATGGTGACGCGCGAAGAATTCGAAGCAGTGCGCGACATGGCAGTCGCTGCACGCGAAGAAAATGCCGCTTTGCGCGCTGAATTGGACGCGCTCAAAAAGAAAAAATAAACGCCGCTCATATTGCTCGTGGATTAAATTCACCGCCCCCCTTTTGCCCTTTTATCGACTCAGTGAATCAGACAGTCTCGTTCCTATCAGCCGGTTATCCTCGGCATCGTTATGGAGAGGGAAGTCTCATGAGTTCAGCCGCACAACAGGCACATATTGAACACCCGATTGACCTGATTGAAGGGCTTGCCGCTTCGCGCGAATGGCCGTTTGAGCGCGGCACGGAAGACGATATGAATGTTTGTGTCTCGGGCTCGCATTGCGATTATCATTTGGCGATTAGCTGGCGGCCCGATTTGGGCGGCCTGCATTTAGCCAGCGTGCTTGACACGCGCGCGCCCAAAGGCAAACGCAATGATGTGCATGAATTACTGGCCCTGATTAATGAGCAGCTTTGGCTCGGTCATTTTGATATTTGGTCAGGCGATGGTGCGATACTGTTCCGCAATACCATGTTTGTCAGTGGCGAGGGCCTTTCCGAAGGCCAATGCGAAGAACTTATCAATCACGCGCTGGAGACATGCGAACGGTTTTTCCCGGCCTTTCAATTCCTGATTTGGGCCGGTCATTCGCCGCAGCAAGCGCTCGAAAGCAGCCTTTTTGAAACCCGTGGTGATGCCTAGCACGCTCCCCAACCTGCTTGACGGGCAAAAGCTGCTGCTTGTCGGTTGCGGCAAAATGGGCTCGGCATTGTTGCAAGGCTGGCTGAATGCCGGTCTTGAGGCGGCGCAATTTTATGTGCAAGAACCCAATCCCGATGCGGCGCTGGCTGATTTAGGGGTTCATTTGAACGTTGATATTGGGGCGCTGCAAGAGGCTGCGCCGAGTGTCAATATTCTCGCCATTAAGCCGCAATTGGCGGTCGATATTTTGCCTTCCATTGCTTTATTGGCCGCGCCTGAAACGCTGGTCATCTCACTTATGGCCGGTGTGTCCATCAATACGATGAGTGATTTGCTGGGCGGTGAAGCGGCTTTTGTGCGCACCATGCCCAACACCCCTGCCGCCATTGGCGCGGGCATGACCGCACTTTACGCGTCTTCCGGCACGCAAGAAGACCAAAAAGCTGCCGCCGAAGCTTTGCTGGCGGCGGTCGGTCAAACCGTATGGCTTGATACGGAAAAAGCGCTTGATGCGGTGACGGCAATCTCCGGCTCTGGCCCGGCCTATCTGTTTCATATGGTGGAAGCGCTGGCCGCTGCCGGCGTCAATCTAGGTCTTCAGCAAGACATGGCGGAGCAATTGGCAATGCAGACAATTATCGGATCTGCCTCCATGTTACGCGAAGATGAAGCCGACCCGCGGCAATTGCGCGTCAATGTCACCTCACCGGGCGGCACCACGGAAGCGGCATTGGATGTGCTGATGGGCGACACGGGCGGGTTGGTTGACCTCATGCGTCGCGCCACGCAAGCCGCCGCAGCACGTGCCGGTGAGTTGGCCAAAATCGGAGAGGAAAGCCCGCTCGAAAGCGATGGCGAGGACTGATTATACGGGCAGCGTAATTTCTGCGCGCAAACCGCCCAAAGCACTTTTCGATAAAACAATATCGCCGCCATGTCCGCGGGCCACATCGCGCGCAATGGCGAGGCCAAGTCCGGTGCCGCCGGTTTGCGCATTGCGCGCATCATCCAGGCGATAAAATGGGCGGAATACTTCTTCCAATTTGCTTTCGGGAATACCGACACCATTATCATCGACAAAAATTGTCACCAGCTCTTCGGCCTCACTAATTTTTGCGCCGAGATGCACCATACCAGCATGGTTGCACGCATTATTGACCAAATTATTCAGGCACCGTCTAAAGGCGTTAGGCTTTATCGACACGGAATGCTCCAACACATCCGTCAAACGAATTTGTACATTGGGCCAGCGCCGCTCGGCATCATGATGAATTTGATTGAGGAAGGGGGTAAGCGCCGCCTCTGAGGCGGTTTCGCCCTGATAGCCGCGCGCAAAGGCCAGGTAGTCGTCCAGCATATCTTCCATTTCGGAAATATCAGTGTTCAATTCTTCAATTTCCGGACCTTCGGGCAACATAGCCAGTTGCAATTTCAGCCTTGTTAGCGGCGTGCGCAAATCATGGCTCACCCCCGCCAGCATAGTGGTGCGCTGTTCAATTTGCCGTTCAATGCGGTCGCGCATTTCTATGAATGAAGCCGCGGCACTGCGCACTTCGGTGGCACCGGCAGGGCGGAAATTCGGTATATCCCGCCCTTTGCCGAATTCTTCGGCGGCTTCGGCAAGCCGTTGAATCGGGCGAATTTGATTGCGCAGGAAAACCCCCGAAACCATCAACAATATGACCGATGTACCAACCATCCAAATCATGAAAATATGCGTGTTGGTTGCATAAACGCGCTTTCTTTGCGCCAGCACTCGCATCACCTCACCTGGCAGCAGCACGCGAATATCCACGTAATTGTCATAAGTCTGCGTATCGACCCAGAAAGGCCTTGCGACTTGCTGGCTCAGTTCGCGCGATAGCGATTGATGCAATAGCGCTACAATCGGCGTCTCACCCGATGGTGGCAGGCTCTCACCCGGCAAAAAAGCGACGGACATAGAAAACGCGTCACCCGCCATTTGGCTCAATAATTCGCCATCGCCGCCTTGTTCGCGCATGCGCAAATCGACCAGCATAGAAATATCCGATACCACAGCGCGGGACAGCCTTTGGGTTACGGTTGACCAATGGCGCTCCATAAACACAAAGGCGACAACGATTTGTGTTACCACCACCGGCATAACGATAATCAGTAGCGAGCGCGGGAACAAACCCGTTGGCATATAGGTTTTCAAAAATGCGCTGGGGGAGAACCACATGATTAATCCGTCCTCAGCACATATCCTGCACCGCGCACGGTTTGCAAATAAATCGGGTCGCGCGGATCGCTCTCAATTTTGCGGCGCAGGCGGTTAATTTGCACGTCAATGGCGCGCTCTGAAATATCTTCGCCATCGGCCAATTCAGAGCGGCTTACAATGCGTCCCGGCGCTTGGGTCAAACAGCGCAAGACTTCAATTTCGCGTGTCGTCAGTGTAATGCGGGCGCCGGCGTGCGTTAGCTCTCCTCGCTCATAGCGGAACACATGCTGGCCAAAATGCACTTCCTCGGGCGGAGCAATGGCCGCTTCATCAGATACGCTGCGCCGCAAAATGCTTTGCACCCGCAGCAGCAATTCTTTCGGGTCGAAGGGTTTGGGTAAATAATCATCGGCACCAATCGACAAGCCTTCAATGCGCTGCTCGGTTTCGGCCAAAGCGGTCAGCAGTAAAATCGGTACCGGGTTTTCGGCTGCGCGCAGCTTCTGAGTAAATTCAAGGCCGGTCAGACCGGGCATCATAATGTCGAGAACCAGCAGGTCAAATTCGAGCGCATCCATTCTGCTTTGCGCTTCTCTTGCGTCGCCGGCAGTTGATGTACGATAGCCGTTATCCGACAGATATTTCTGCAGCAAGTCACGAATGCGCGTGTCGTCATCGACAATTAAAATATGTGGTGTGGTTTCGTCCGGCTGGCTCATTCGCCTTTACTTTCCATCTTCGATTCGGGCTTCCCGCGACCTGATAATTAGCTGATCAACACTTTCGCGGTCTTCGCGATTGATGACAAGCCGCATTGTCTTCTTCCATTGTTCAAATGCCTGCGAACCAAGAGCTGTCAAAACTTCTTCAAAGCGCTTTTCCTGAGGTGCAATCAATTTGCCGTGCAAAGCCAAACCTTTGCCCGTCAGGTGGAGCAGCCGTTTTCGGCGGTCATTGTCGCCAATGCGTTGCTCAATATAATCGTCGTCAATTAGGTCACGCAGCACGCGCGCCAGGCTTTGCTTTGTAACGCGCAAAATATCCAACAAATCTGCAATAGAAATGCCTGGATTGCCGGCCACAAAGTGCAAAACGCGGTGATGCGCGCGGCCAAAACCATGTGCCTCCAAAATTACGTCGGGGTCGGCAATAAAGTCGCGATAGGCAAAGAACATCAACTCAATCGCATCATTGAAATCGCTATTGTTAGTGCTCTTCGCTTTGCTCATGATGCACCCAAATTCATAAATTACCTCAAAAGGGTCAGTGTTATTGACTTAAATTATCTTCGCTGATAATTCTAGCACGATTTATACGCCGTCAATATGGCGTTTCAGGGAGATATTTTGTGAGCATTGCATTCGATCAGCGCGACGGGTTCATTTGGATGAATGGCGACATGCGGCTGTGGGCCGATACGAAGGTTCATGTGCTGACACATGGACTGCATTACGGCTCTTGCGTGTTTGAAGGCGAACGCGCCTATAATGGCGCAATTTTCAAATTGCGTGAGCATACGGAGCGTCTTTTTTACTCGGCCAATGAGCTTGGCTTTGAGCTGCCTTACAGCGAGGAAGAAATTGACGATGCCTGCATTAAGACGCTGGAAGCAAATGGCTTGACTGATGGCTATATTCGCCCCGTCGCTTGGCGCGGGAGTGAAATGATGGGCGTGTCGGCGCAGCAAAACCGCATCAATGTCGCCATTGCCGCTTGGGAATGGCCGTCTTACTTCGATCCTGAAGAGCGTTTAAAGGGCATTCGCCTCGATATGGCAAAATATCGCCGTCCCTCGCCTGAAACCGCGCCTTGCCACGCCAAAGCGGCCGGTCTCTACATGATTTGCACCCTGTCCAAGCACGAAGCTGAGAGCAAAGGTTATGCCGATGCCATGATGCTCGATTATCGCGGCCAAGTGGCGGAAGCGACCGGTGTCAATATGTTTTTCGTGCAAGACGGTGTTATCCATACGCCGACGCCCGATTGTTTTCTTGATGGTATCACACGGCGCACAGTGATTGAGCTGGCCCGTGCACGCGGTCATGAAATTGTCGAGCGCGCCATTATGCCCGATGAGCTTGCAGATTTTTCCGAATGTTTCATCACCGGCACGGCGGCTGAAGTGACACCGGTCTCGGAGATCGGGCCATATAAATTCATCCCGTCAGATATTTCCAAAAACCTGATGGATGATTACTCGACGCTGGTCAGCGGGTAAAACCCGCTTCAAATCCATATCAATCTGTGCCACGCTTTCCCAATAGTGAGGAAGGGCGTTATGGGCTTATACGAAAAACATGTTCTACCGCGACTTATCGGAGTGGCGTGCGGCACTAAGCCGATTTTGAAACAGCGCGAGAAAGTTGTGCCGTTTTGCGAGGGGCGGGTACTCGAGATTGGCATGGGGACAGGACACAATCTCGGCTATTATGACCCCAGTAAGGTCGACATGGTGTTTGGGCTGGAACCGGCTCCTGACATGGTCAAACGTGCCAAGCCGCTGGCTGATAAAGCGCCTTTTGACGTTGAATTTATTGATTTGCCGGGCGAAGAAATTCCGCTCGATGACAATAGCGTCGATACGGTTCTGCTGACTTACACGCTATGCACCATTCCCGACACGCTGAAAGCCATGCAAAATATGCGCCGCGTGCTGAAGCCGGGTGGCAAATTGCTGTTTTCCGAGCATGGAAGCGCGCCTGATGCTGCGGTGGAAAAATGGCAGAACCGCTTAAACGGTGTGTGGGGCAAATTATTCGGCGGTTGCAATATCAATCGAAAAATTCCGACACTGATTGAAGAGGGTGGGTTCAACATTACCGATCTCGATCAAATGTATGTTCCGTCCACGCCGAAAATTGCTGGTTACACTTATTGGGGCGCGGCTGAAATCAGATAATTATCATATTTGGGCGTTGCACCATTGACTCCTGCTTGTTCCCGTTTTAGAACAAAACAAGAACAAATAATGGAACAAGCATGCAGCGCGCACTAAACAGTCAGGTGAAAAAGGCCAATCGGCAGCACAAGCTGAACCGACTGCACAGACTTGTGGCGCACCATGAACCGGTGCTGCAAACGGGGGCATGTGTTGCGACGGGGTTTGCCGATATTGATGCTTATCTGAGCGCCCATGCCGGTGGCGGTTTGCCATGCGGCGGGCTGCATGAAGTAGCGGCTGGCAGCGCGGCTGATATGGCGGCGGCTTTGGGCTTTGCGCATCGTTTGGCGGCGCGCTTTCTGCACCATGCGGCAGAAGATGATGTGCTGCTTTACGGCCAAACCCATGCCGCTTGCCGCGATGGCGGTCAGCCCTATGGCCCGGCTTTGGCGGCGCATGGTCTGTCCTCGCAAAAGCTGGTCTATCTCGATGGCGTTACCTTGCCGGATTTATTATGGGCCGGTGAGCAGGCGTTAAGCTGTGCTTCTGTCGCTTGCAGTCTGTTGGCCAGCTCAGACAGCGCCCCTGACTTTACCCATAGCCGCCGCTTGTCATTGGCCGCGCGCAATGCGGAACGCCCGCTTATATTGGCGCTTGGTAGCACCGGTGCCTCAGCCGCGACGACGCGCTGGCGCATTGCTGCTTTGCCGCATAATGGCTGGCACGTGACGCTGGAAAAATTGCGATTGGCTTATGACATGCCACCACCGACCGGCGGATGGGCGGTCTATTCGCACCATATAGATGCGCAAGCACAGAAACACGACACGCATATTATGCCGCTTATGCGGCGCGCTGTTTAGGCAGTTTCCATGTCTGCGCCGCTCCCCCCCAAGCCACAAGAGCCTCTGCTGACAGGCCGTCGCATTATTGCGCTGTGGTTTCCGCATTGGGCGGCCGAGACCAGCCGCGCCGATTATGATGTTACCCAGCCTTTCGCGCTGATTGATATGCACAAAAACGCGCAACGTCTGGTCGCGCTTAATGGTGCGGCATGTAAGGCCGGGCTTTATCCGGCCATGACTTTGCCCGATGCGCGTGCGCTATTGCCCGATATGCAAACGGCGATGGCCGACCCGCAAGATGCGGCGACGCGCTTGCAAAAATGCGCCTATTGGCTGCAACGCTATACGCCGTGGATTGGTGAGGATACGCCGCTTGAGACAAGTGATGGCCTGACCTATTACGGCTTGCTGCTGGATATTAGCGGCTGCGCGCATTTATTCGGCGGCGAACGGGCGTTGCTTGAAGATATGGCGGCAAGGCTGGCGACTTATCGCGACGGGCGCAGCATCACCCTGCGCGCCGCCATTGCCGGCAGCATTGGCGCGGCCTGGGGGCTGGCGCGGTTTGCCCCGAGTGATTTGACTATTGTGCCGGAGGGGCAAGATGCGGAAGCCGTATTGCCCTTGCCACCGGCAGCCTTGCGCCTCAGCCCACCGCATATTGATTTATGTCAGCGCCTCGGCCTCGATACGGTTACCGAATTGGCGCGTTTTCCGCGCGCCGATTTGACCCGCCGTTTCGGCCCGACACCGGTTTTGCGCTTGGAGCAGGCTTTGGGGCAGGCGGGGGAAAGTCTCAATCCCTATTTGCCGCCGCCGCAATTTCAGGCACATAAAAATCTGCCGCAAGGGGTCACGCAAATTGAGGCATTGGCTGCGCTGATTGGTGAGTTGTGCGCGGCATTGGCCGCACAATTGCAACAAGCCGGGCAGGGCGCGCAGCGGCTTGATTTGGCGTTCACCCGTTCCGACAATGCGGTGATGGCCTTGTCTTTGCCATTGGCGCATCCGTCTGCCGATGCAGCGCATATGCTGCGCTTGTTTGAAGAAAGATTGACGCGACTGTCGAGTGGCTTGGACGCCGGTTTCGGTATTGAGCAATTGCGCTTGGCGGCGGCGCGCACGGCAGAGATTGTTACGCCGCAAGAACATATCAGCTTGAGTGGCCGCTTGCGTAAAGCTGCGCCAATGGCTGCTTTGGGTGGGCTTTATGACAGGCTGGTCAGCCGCTTGGGGGCCAATGTGGTGGTGCGCCCCGTGCCGCATGCCTCTTATATTCCTGAGCGCGCCGTGCGTTTTGCCTCAGTGCTGGAGGCGCAACAAAGCGGTGATGATGTCTCTTCTATTATTGACCCGGCCACGCGACCGCTTTTCATGCTGTGCGCGCCGGAGCCGATTGAGGTGATTGCCGAAATTCCCGAGGGCGCGCCATATCGCTTTCGCTGGCGGCGCGTCTTGCACGAGGTCACCGCCGCTTATGGGCCGGAGCGTATTGCCCCTGAATGGTGGGACGGCCTAGTCGGTGACGGGCAGGGTGCTTCTGTCGGGCATAATCGCCGCACGCGCGATTATTACCGCGTCGAAGATACGCAAGGCCACCGCTTCTGGCTCTATCGCGACGGGCTGTATGAGCGTGAGAGCGATAAACCGCGCTGGTTCATGCATGGGGTGTTTCCATGAGCGGGGCGGGGTTTGCCGAGCTGGCGGCAATCTCCAATTTCAGTTTTTTGCACGGCGCATCGCATCCGCAGGAAATGGTCGAAACCGCCGCTGCTTTCGGCTATCGCGCCATCGGTCTGGCCGACCGCAACACGCTGGCCGGTGTGGTACGCGGTCACGCCGCCGCCAAGCAAGAGGGGCTGCGCTATGTGCCCGGCGCAAGGCTGGTCACGCAATGCGGCTTTGAGGTGATTGCCTATCCGCGTAGCCGCGCCGCCTATGGCGCGCTGTCGCAATGTTTGACGCAAGCCAATCGGCGTGGCCGCAAGGGCGAATGCCTGCTCACAATCGATGATGTGTTGGGTTTGGCGCGCCATGCGGCCTTGTGCTGGTTGGCTGTGCCGCCGCCCCGATTGGAACCGATATTCGGTGAAAAGCTGGCGCAATTAGCCGCCGCGACGCGCCATGTCTATGCGCTTTTGGTGCCGCTTTACGGCGCTGATGACAAAGCGCGTTTTCGCGATATTGCGGCGCTGGCCGATTGGGCCGGCGCATCCGTACTGGCCAGTTTCGACCCGTTTTATCACGCGCCCGAACGGCGGCCTTTGCAAGATGTGGTGGCCTGTATTCGTCAGCATGTGCGGCTTGATGCGGCAGGCTATCGCCTCGCCGGCAATGCTGAGCGGCATATGAAGCCGGTGGCCGAGGCGCAGCGTTTATTCGCCGATTATCCGCAAGCGCTGGCCAATATTGAAAAGCTCTTGGCGGCGTGTGATTTCTCGCTCGATGAGTTGGCCTATCAATATCCTGAAGATGCCTTCGATCCCGTGCTCACCCCGCAGGAGCTTTTGGAAAAATTGGCCTGGGACGGGGCGCATGCGCGGTTTCCCGATGGTGTGCCTGATAAACTCGACGGGCTGATACGCCATGAATTGGCGCTCATTAGGGATTTGAATTACGCCCCCTATTTTCTGACCGTGCATGATTTGGTGCGCTTTGCGCGCTCCAAACGCATTTTGTGTCAGGGGCGCGGTAGTGCCGCCAATTCTGCCGTGTGTTATTGCATCGGCATTACTGCAGTTGACCCGAGCCGTCTTGATTTATTGTTTGAGCGTTTCATCTCGGCCGAGCGCAATGAGCCGCCCGATATTGATATTGATTTCGAGCACGAGCGGCGCGAGGAAATCATCCAATATATTTACGAGAAATACGGTCGCGAACGCGCCGGTATCGCTGCCACCGTCATCACTTATCGGTCACGCTCAGCGGTGCGTGAAGTGGCGAAAGTCATGGGGCTGTCGGGCGATGTTGCCAGCGCGCTGCTGGCCCTGAATTGGGGTGGCGGTGGCAAGCCGCCGCCGCGTGAACATGTCATTGAGGCGGGGCTTGACCCGGACACGCCGGGTATTGCCGCCACTTTGGCGCTGGCCGGTCAGCTTATCGGCTTTCCGCGTCACTTGTCGCAGCATGTCGGCGGTTTTGTGATTACCAATGAGCGGCTAGACACGCTGGTGCCGATCGGCAATGCGGCGATGGATGACCGCACCTTCATCGAATGGGATAAAGACGATTTGGACGTGCTCGGCATGTTGAAAATCGATGTGCTGGCGCTCGGCATGCTGTCGGCCATACGCCGCAGCTTTGACCTTATCGCGGCGCATCACGGCAAGGTTTTTGAGCTGGCCGATGTGCCGCCGGAGGATAGCGCGGTTTATGACATGTTGTGCCGCGCCGAATCCATCGGTGTTTTTCAGGTTGAAAGCCGTGCGCAAATGAACATGCTGCCGCGCCTGAAGCCGCGTGACTTTTACGATTTGGTGGTCGAAGTGGCGATTGTCCGCCCCGGCCCGATACAGGGCGATATGGTGCATCCCTATTTGCGCCGCCGCAATGGCGAGGAGCCGGTCGCCTTTCCGTCGCAGGAATTGGAAGAAGTGCTGGGCAAGACGCTGGGCGTGCCATTGTTTCAAGAGCAAGCCATGCGCATTGCCATTGTTGCGGCAGGCTTTACCCCCGCCGAGGCCGACCGCTTGCGCCGCGCTATGGCGACCTTTCGCAAAACCGGCATTATTCATGAGTTCGGGTTGCGCCTTGTCGATGGCATGGTGGCGCGTGGCTATGAGCGCGATTTTGCCGAGCGCTGCTTCAAACAAATTGAAGGTTTTGGCGAATATGGTTTTCCCGAAAGCCACGCCGCCAGTTTCGCGCTACTGGTCTATGTCTCGGCTTGGCTCAAACATCATTACCCCGCCGCTTTTTGTGCTGCCCTCATCAACAGCCAGCCCATGGGCTTTTACGCCCCCGCGCAATTGGTCGCCGAAGCCAAGCGGCAGGGCGTCACCGCTTTGCCGGTGTGCATTAACGCCTCAGATGCTGAGGCTGATTTGGAAAATACCGGTGAGACCATCGCCTTGCGGCTCGGCTTCAACCAAATCAGCGGTCTGCTGAAAGCCGATGCCGAGGCACTGGTCGCGGCGCGTCATCAAGGCGGGGCGTTTGACAGCGTCGCCGATTGCGCGGCACGCGCCGCCATTGGCGTGGCGACATTGGAGCGTTTGGCGCGCGCCGATGCCTTAGCCGCGCTTGGCCTGACGCGCCGCCAAGCCTTATGGGCGGTGCGCGCGCTGGCACCGGAAAGCAAAGTGCCCGCCTTGCCGCTGTTTGACGGGCAGGGCGTATCGCCTGCCGTGGTCGAAGATGAACACGCTGCGCTGCCCGCTTTGCCGCCCGGCATGGAAGTGCTGGAAGATTATGCCGCTTTACGATTGTCGCTGAAAAATCACCCGATAGCGTTTTTGCGCGACGGGCTGGCGGCACAGCATGTGCAGCCGCTCTCAAACTTGCAAAATGCCTCCAATGGCAAACGCATCACCATTGCCGGTTTGGTGATTTGTCGCCAGCGTCCGGGCAGCGCCAAAGGTGTGGTGTTTTTGACGCTGGAAGATGAAACCGGCACCGGCAATATTGTCGTTTGGCCCGACCGCTTTGAACGTTATCGCCGCATCACCATAGGCGCGCGGCTGATGCGCATTGAAGGCCGCGTGCAAAAGAGCGGCATTGTGGTGCATGTAGTGGCTGAGCGGCTGCACGACATCTCATCATCGCTTTTGCAACTGACCGCCCAGCACGGCATGGACTCAACCGCCCATCTGCCGAAAGTGCTGCGCCCGAAACGTCAAACGGGTCGTAAAACCCCGCGTGAAATGGCATGGCGGGGGGAGTGAAGGGGTGATTACTCCGCCGCCTGCTTCTCGGCTTCCATTTCCGCGAGATATTTTTCCGCTTCCAGTGCCGCCATGCAGCCCATGCCGGCGGCGGTGACCGCTTGGCGGTAAATATCATCGGTTACATCTCCCGCGGCATAAACGCCAGGTATGGAAGTGGCGGTGGAATTGTCATCCGTGATGAGATAACCGCCCGCTTTGGTTTNCAGNTGCGCGGCGAATAATTCGGTNGAGGGCGCGTGGCCAATGGCGATAAACACGCCATCGGCTTCTACCTCATGCGTCTCGCCNGTCTTGGTGCTTTTAATGCGCACGCCGGTGACGCCCAGCGGGTTTTCATCACCGAGAATTTCATCAATCGCGCTGTCCCACAGCACATTGATTTTCTCATGCGCCAGCAAACGCCTTTCGAGAATTTTCTCGCAACGAAGCGCGTCGCGGCGGTGCACCAACGTCACCTCGCTGGCAAAATTGGTCAGGAATAGGGCTTCTTCCACCGCGGTATTGCCGCCGCCGACCACCAGCACTTTTTTATTGCGATAGAAAAACCCGTCGCATGTGGCGCAGGCTGATACACCAAAGCCTTGAAACTTGTCTTCTGAGGGCAGGCCCAGCCATTTGGCTTGCGCGCCTGTGGCAATCACCACTGAATCGGCAGTGAAGGTCTGACCGCTATCACCTTTGGCGGTGAAGGGGCGCACGCTCAAATCAACCTCGGTGATAATGTCAGAGATAATTTCCGTACCGACATTGGCGGCTTGNGCTTCCATTTGTTCCATCAGCCAGGGCCCTTGCACGGCTTCGGCAAAGCCCGGATAGTTTTCAACATCGGTNGTAATGGTCAATTGACCACCCGGTTGAATGCCGCGCACCAGCACAGGTTCCAGCATNGCGCGGGCGGCATAAATGGCGGCGGTATAGCCGGCAGGGCCGGAACCGATAATCAACATTTTCGAGTGTTTGGCGTCGCTCATAGTANNTTCCGAANACCTATNGTCTCCAATTTAGGGNAGATTCCGCAAATCCCAATAGGCCAGCTTGCCACAGGAGCATCTTATTCAGAGGTTTTATGCGCCGCATGAGCTGCTNTAATGGCGGCGGCAATTTCCGGCGTCGGATTATGCGATTGCGTCGGCCAGCTTTCCAGCATGCCGTCAAACGGTCGTGTGATGTCAGCGTCCAACAACGCATCATGAAAACGTTTAAATTTAGCCGAGCCGCCGCGCANCTGAAACACTTGCACCGGCACACCGGGAAGGCAGGCCTCGCCGACCATATTTATGGAATCGCCGGTAACAATAATCTGCTCGGCCAGCCCCAGCATAGCGTGATAGGGATTGTCGCCCTGATTGTCCCAAAGGAAGTAATTGCCCGCAGGCAAGGCAGCGCGCAGCATGGCTGCATAAAGCTCGGGTGAGCGGCGCGACAGGGTGATGACTAAAAAATGCCCTTGCGAGGCCAGCACCGCNAAAACATNAGCTAGGTTTTGCATTTCATCAGCCCCGAACGGATAAACGCTATTGGGCCCACCAATCAGCACGGCGATTTTTTTGCCACTCACCGGTTTGGGTAGAAGCCTTGCCGTCATTCTACTGGCGGCGGTATGCAACATTTCTTTTGTCATGTTATGCGGGGATANAATTGTGCTCATCGCGCCCTCGCATCGGTCATGTGCCGGTGCCCAGACAAAATCAAAATGGCGTGGGTTGATAATCGGGTCTTGAAGAAAAACCGTAAACACCGCGCCGCGCGAAGCACGCTTGATAAAGCGCGTNTGGGGCACGGCTTGGCGGCCGCTGGCAATCACTATATCAGGGAAGGGCGGGGCTATTTGAGGGTCTCTGATTGCCGCGCNCTCGGCCAAACGATAGGGGGCGAGCCATTTATAGGGCGGCGATAAATCAGTATGGATGAGNCGCAATTTATCACTNAGCGCGGCAGCGACGCCTTCCACCAAAACATCATTNCCGCGCCGTCCGCCGGTTATGCCCCAAATCTTGGTCAAATCTGCTTGGTCCTTGTTCCATTTATTTCAAAAACGAGTATTATTATTACCTGCTAATCAGATTCCAGAAAGCATAAACGGTGTTTGCGCCATGAAAAAGCCGCGTCTTGACGATATCGACCTCAAAATTCTGCGCATTTTGCAGACTGATGGGCGCGTGACCAATGTAGAATTGGCGCGCCAAGCTGGCATTTCCGCACCGCCATGCTTGCGCCGCGTGCGCGCCCTGGAAAAAGCCGGTTTCATCACCGGCTATTTTGCCGAGTTGGACGCGCAAATGTTGGGGTTGGGGGNTACCGTNTTCGCTATGGTCGGGCTGGAAAGCCAAGCCGAAATTGACCTGCAAGCCTTTGAAAAGCGCGTCGCTGATTGGCNGGAAGTGCTGGAATGCCATATGCTGAACGGCGAGATTGATTTCATTTTGAAATGCATCGCACCGGATTTGGAGAGCTTTCAGGAGTTTTTGACCAAGAAACTGACNCCGGCGCCTAATGTCGCAAATGTTCGCACATCGCTGACCATCCGTCGCTCAAAAGGCCGCACCGCACTTCCNATCTCCTGAAAGTCGATAGCCGAAGCTACTTAAACTTCACGCCCAAAATTTCGTATGATTTGCCGCCTCCCGGCGTGTTGACCTCAACACTGTCACCAACGCTTTTGCCGATGAGCGCGCGGGCAATCGGGGAAGAAATTGAAATTTTGCGTTGCTCGAGGTCGGCCTCGAAATCACCGACAATTTGATAGGTTACTTCAGCATCCGTGTCTTCATCGACCAGTTTCACTGTGGCGCCGAATTTTACATCTTTGCCGGTCAGACTNGCGACATCAATCACATCGGCGCGATTGATCATGTCTTCCAGTTCCATAATTCGCCCTTCATTATGGCTCTGTTGTTCCTTGGCGGCNTGATATTCGGCATTTTCCGACAAATCACCATGCGCACGCGCTTCTGAAATGGCCTTAATAATGCGTTGCCGCTCAGGCCCTTTTAGGCGCTTTAATTCNNTGTCCAGCGCGTCATAACCGCCGGATGTCATTGGCACGGTTTCCATGCAATCCTCCCTGCTCAGAAATGAGCAGAANTTTAGTTTTCACAAATCTGACAGAATTCGCAAGTTTTTTGCTCACCGATAATNATTTTTACTGACGNGCTGCATAGTCCTGCAGGCTGGTGACNGTCANTTCCTCTGTTCCCAAAGCGGCAATCGCCGCCACTGCCGCTTCGGCACCGGCCAAAGTGGTGTAATAGGGCACTTTCATTTCCANCGTGGTGCGGCGTATGGATTTACTATCGGCCAGCGATTTCTCGCCTTCTGTTGTATTGACGACCAGCTGCACTTCACCGTTTTTAATGGCATCCACAATATGCGGGCGACCCTCCGCCACTTTATTAATGGGCTCTACCTGCACACCGTTTTGCGCTAAAAACGCNGCTGTGCCGCCTGTGGCAATCAAGGAGAAGCCNANTTCTTNCAGTCTTTTGGCNGGCACAATGGCGCGTTGCTTGTCGNTTTCGCGNACTGAGATAAAGGCNGTNCCGCTATCGGGCAAAATCGTGTTGCCGCCAAGCTGGCTTTTGGCNAAGGCCGTGGCAAAATCNAAATCTAAGCCCATCACCTCGCCNGTTGAGCGCATTTCTGGGCCCAACACCGTATCAACGCCAGGNAAACGGGCAAATGGAAACACGCTTTCCTTNACCGCNATATGGTCATAGCTCTGNTGCTTCATATTGAATTCGCTGAGCGGNGCACCGGCCATCAGCCGNGCCGCAATGCGCGCAATCGGCTGNCCCAGCACTTTGGCGACAAAGGGCACAGTGCGGCTGGCNCGCGGATTGACTTCAATGACGAAAATNGTCTCNCCCTGCACGGCAAATTGNACATTCATNAAGCCGACCACATTCAGCGCTTTAGCCATGGCGGTGGCCTGNCGGCTCAATTCTTCNATAATCTCTTGCGACAACGAATGCGGCGGCATNGAACAAGCGCTATCNCCCGAATGCACACCGGCCTCCTCNATATGNTCNAGAATACCGGCGACAAAAACCTCTTTACCGTCGCTNAAGACATCGACATCAAGCTCGGTNGCATCGCGNAAATAGCCGTCAATCAACACNGGGCTGTCGCCTGACACAACAACCGCCTCGCGCATATAACGCTCAAGCTGNGCGTCATTATCAACAATCTCCATCGCGCGGCCACCCAACACATAGGATGGNCGAATGACNACGGGNAAACNAATCTCGNCGGCAATGGCNCNGGCCTCNTCAGCCGAACGGGCGATNCCATTNTCGGGTTGNCGCAGNTCAAGCCGTTCCAGNAAATCTTTGAAGCGGTCGCGGTCTTCAGCNAGGTCAATGGCATCNGGGTNCGTGCCNAGAATGGGAATGCCGGCTTTTTCCAGCGCTTGCGATANTTTCAGTGGGGTCTGCCCGCCAAATTGNACAATGACNCCGGCCANGATGCCGNTTTCNTGCTCGCGATCCAAAATTTCNAGCACGTCTTCTTGCGTNAGCGGCTCAAAATANAGCCGGTCAGAGGTNTCGTAATCGGTNGANACNGTTTCNGGGTTGCAATTGACCATAATNCTTTCAATGCCCATATCNTCTAGNGCATAGGCCGCNTGGCANCAGCAATAATCAAATTCGATACCTTGCCCGATGCGGTTTGGGCCNCCCCCNAAAATCANTGCCTTNNTGCGNTNNNTCGGTTCGGCTTCTTGCTGTCNACCAAANGCGGACGGCGCATCATAGCTGGAATAAAGATAGGGCGTGCCGGCAGNAAACTCAGCCGCGCAAGTNTCGATTTGACGGAAATAGGGGCGCACATTCATGCCCNGNCGNGCGGCACGCACGGCGTCTTCATTGCTNCCTGTCAACTCNGCCAGTCGNGCATCGGCAAANCCCATTGCTTTAACGGCGCGCATGGCTTCCTCATTNTCAGGNAGGCCNTNCTCGGTAATNTTNGCCTCTGTGGCAATGATTTNGCCTAATTGNTCAATGAACCACGGGCTGAAATGCGANAGACCGCAAACATCTTCTTGGCTCATATCCTGACGCAANGCGTGNGCNGCCATAAGCAGACGCGACGGGGTGGCGGTNGTNAACGCGGCGCGCATATCGGCCAACCCTTCTTCAGTGCTGATATCGGGAGCGTCTCCCGGCGCGTTCAAGCCGGTTAAACCGGTTTCCAAAGAGCGCAGAGCTTTTTGCAGGCTTTCTTTGAAATTGCGGCCGATTGCCATTGCTTCGCCGACCGACTTCATGGCGGTNGTCAAAAGCGGTTCGGCNCCAGGGAATTTCTCAAANGCAAAGCGTGGAATTTTGGTGACAACATAATCAATGGTCGGCTCAAAACTNGCNGGCGTAACGCNNGTAATGTCATTCATCAATTCNTCAAGCGTATAACCGACGGCCAGCTTGGCGGCNATTTTGGCAATCGGNAANCCGGTCGCTTTCGANGCCAAAGCNGAAGANCGCGACACNCGCGGGTTCATCTCAATGACGACCAGCCGCCCGTCTTTNGGATTNACGGCAAATTGNACATTGGAGCCNCCNGTCTCAACGCCGATTTCGCGCANGACGGCAATCGATGCGTTACGCATGATTTGATATTCGCGATCGGTCAGCGTNAGNGCCGGNGCGACAGTNATGCTGTCGCCTGTATGCACNCCCATNGGGTCAACATTTTCAATCGAGCAAATAATGATGCAATTATCGGCCTTATCTCGGACGACTTCCATCTCATATTCTTTCCAGCCGAGCACNCTNTCTTCAATCAGCACCTCCGTNACCGGCGANGCATCNAGGCCGTTTTCAACAATGGCGAGAAACTCTTCCTTGTTATAAGCAATNCCNCCNCCNGTNCCNCCNAGCGTGAANGACGGNCGNATAATGGTCGGCAGNCCNACTTTTTCCAANCCTGCAAGNGCTTCNTCAATGGTNTGGGCAATTGANGAGCGGGGGCTTTCAAGGCCGATCTTGTCCATCGCNTCGCGAAACAAAAGCCGGTCNTCGGCCTTATTGATGGCTTCCAAGTCGGCACCNATAAGCTGCACGTNAAATGTTTCNAGCGTCCCGTTTTCAGCNAGTGANATNGCCGTGTTCAGCGCGGTTTGTCCGCCCATTGTCGGCAGCAGCGCATCNGGGCGCTCTTTNTCGATAATTTTGGCNACAATNNCAGGGGTAATCGGCTCNATATAAGTAGCATCGGCNAGATCAGGGTCGGTCATAATGGTCGCNGGATTGGAGTTGACCAAGATGACTTTGTAGCCTTCTTCGCGCAGNGCTTTACACGCTTGCGCGCCNGAATAGTCAAACTCGCAAGCTTGGCCGATAACAATCGGCCCGGCNCCGATAATCATAATGCTGGANAGGTCGGTNCGTTTTGGCATCAGGCGTCTTCCNGCATGGCNGTTACAAAGCGGTCAAAAAGATAATGGCTGTCCTGTGGCCCNGGCGAGGCTTCGGGGTGATATTGCACCGAGAAGACCGGCTTGTCTTTCAGCGCAATGCCACAATTTGTGCCGTCAAACAGGCTGATATGGGTTTCTTCTNCCGTTTCGGGCAGNCTNTCGCGGTCNACCGTGAAGCCGTGATTCATCGAAGTGATTTCTACTTTGCCGGTGGTCAAATCNTTCACTGGATGATTGGCCCCGTGATGNCCTTGCTTCATTTTGACNGTNTGCGCGCCCAGCGCGCGNGCCAGCANTTGATGGCCGAGGCAAATNCCGAAAACNGGCTTGCCNCTGGCTATCAGGGTTTCGATTTCNCCGACCGCATAATCACCTGTTGCGGCCGGATCGCCCGGNCCGTTNGACANNAAAATGCCATCTGGGGAGAGTGCCAGCACATCANTGGCTTTACTGTTGGCGGGCAATACCGAGACGCGGCAGCCCGCNTCAACCAAACAACGCAAAATGTTTTTCTTCACGCCATAATCAAGTNCCACNACATGCAANCCCTCAGCGCCGTCNCTAAAGCCGTCATTCCATGCCCAGCGGCCTTCACCCCAGTCNTAATTNCCGGTACTGCTGACANTGCCTGCCAAGTCAGCCCCTTCNAGTCCGGCAAAATCGAACAGCTCCGCCTGCAACGCCTCAATATCAAATTGACCGTCNGGGGNATGCGCCAATGNNGCGTTGAACATGCCGTTTTCGCGAATATNAGNCGTNATAGAGCGNGTATCGACGCCGCTAATGCCNATGAGGTTTTTCTCNCTCAGCCAATCATTCAAATGCTTNGTGTTGCGGTAATTGGCGGGTTCNGTAATCGCTTCGCGAATAATCAACCCNTGCGCGGCTTGCGGGTTTTTGCTGTTCGAGGTTTCNATATCTTCATCATTGGTGCCNACATTGCCGATATGCGGAAAGGTGAAGGTCACGATNTGACCGGCATANGANGGGTCGGTNAGAATNTCCTGGTAGCCGGTCATGGCGGTGTTGAAACACACTTCGCCAATGGTATNNCCGGTNGCGCCAANNCCATAGCCGTAAAATGTCTCGCCCGAAGCNGTCAATAAGAGAGCNGTCTTGGTGNGAGGTGTCCAAACACTCATTGCGCCTTCACTCCTTCAATGCATAAATTNCTGATGGAAAAACTGGTAAAAAAAATGCCTCTGCCGCTNGTGCGACCGAGGCNGNGGGGATGAAGACAACATCCATGAAAGAANCCTTTTTTNNGTNCCAAATTCACGGGAAACTATTAGAAGCANGGGCCTCGGTCAAGCCGTNAAAAAAAGATTCCNGTGANCAAAATTTAACAATTAATTTAGGGNGTTAGGACAGCNATACGTNTCAANGCNGGAAAAANCAGCAGGTCAGTTGCGAATCTAATTGGNCGGTGTNCAGGCTTTTNAGGTGATTCTTTCACAGACCGCATCTCAGTGATTGCCAAAGCNGCNGCAATAGCATATATNAGCCTNTCTGACGTGAGTGTCATNNAGGAGGCNACCATGCAGGAGCGTTTCACCGAAGCGCTTAAGGAAGCGGTCAAAANCCAAGACAAAATCCGCATTTCGACATTGCGGCTTATNACAGCCGCNATTAAAGANCGNGANATTGCTGCGCGCGGTGCCGATAGNGGCGACGGCGNGAGCGANGANCAGGTTNTNGAGATCCTTGCCAAAATGGTCAAGCAGCGCCANGAGGCCGCGGCCACTTACGAAGAGGCGGGNCGTNTGGAATTGGCAGAGCAAGAACGTGCTGANATNCTTGTNATTGAAGAGTTTTTGCCGGCGCAGTTAAGCGATGATGAAATCCAAANTGCNGTTAATGAGGCGATTGCCCAAACNGGAGCNGAGTCNTTNAAAGATATGGGCAAGGTGATGGGTGCNCTGAAAGGCAAATATGCNGGTCAGATGGATTTCGGTAAAGCAGGNGNTCTNGTGAAACANCAATTAGGCTGATTTCTTCTGNCTCACCATTCATGCACAATTTATCTTTCGCCCNGTGTGGNNGNAACAGCCATAAGGCCTTAANGTNANCGCATGGCGTTNCCTTCTGGCTTCCTTGACGAAATNAAAAACCGNGTCGCCGTGTCGGATGTTGTGGCGCGCAAGGTTAAATTGCAACGTCGNGGCCGCGAATTTGTTGGCCTCAGTCCNTTTAAGCAAGAACGCACNCCTTCTTTCACGGTNAATGATGACAAGCAGTTCTATCATTGTTTTTCAANCGGNAAGCACGGCTCGGTGTTTGATTTTGTGATGGANACCGAAGGNCTGAGNTTCCCNGAAGCGGTTGAGCGGCTNGCTTCAGAGGCCGGATTGCCGATGCCCGAGCTNGACCCGCGAGCGGCACAGCGNGCNCAAAAGCAAGCCGGTCTGNTCGATGTCACNGAGGCGGCTGCGAANTGGTTTCAGGCGCAATTGAAAACACCGGNAGCTGACAANGCACGCGCCTATATGGAACNCCGCGGTGTNAGCCAGAAAATGATTGAAGCTTTTCGCATNGGTTNTGCTCCGCGTNCGCGCACNGGTTTGTTNGAGCATCTAACGGCTCGNAATATCAGTGTTGAAAAGGTGATTGAAAGCGGNATGGCAATTAAGCCGGACGANAANAAGGCCNCCTATGATCGCTTTCGNGACCGCATTATTTTTCCNATTGCTGANACGCGCGGGCGCGTCATAGCCTTTGGTGGNCGNGCTATGCAAGTTGATGCGCCGGCCAAATATCTCAATTCNCCCGACACNCCATTATTCGACAAAAGCCGCGTGCTNTATAATTTCGCTTTGGCTCGTCAGTCGGCCTATGACAAAGGCGAATTGTTGGTCGCGGAAGGTTATATGGATGTTGTCGGATTGGCCCATGCGGGATTTCATCATGCTGTTGCGCCTATGGGCACAGCACTGACCGAAGAACAAATACAATTGGCATGGCGCATGGCGGCCGAGCCGATTTTGTGCCTTGATGGCGATCAAGCTGGTCTGCGGGCTGCTTATCGCGCCATTGACCGCGCTTTACCGTTATTGAAACCTGGCTATTCCCTGCGTTTTGCAATGTTGCCGCCGGGAAAAGATCCTGATGATGTGGTACGCGAGGGCGGGGCTGAAGCCATGCAAGTTATATTGGGTAAGGCTATGAGTTTGCTTGATTTAATGTGGGAACGTGAAATCGAGTCGGCCCCCTGGGATACGCCGGAGCGCGCCGCAGCCTTGAAAAAACGTTTTCGCGAGGCGGTCAACCGTGTGCAAGATGTTGATGTGAAGGAACTTTACGGCCAAGAGATTAAAAAACGGCTCGACAGGCTATTCGGTAATCACCCCCTTCCGCGTCGCGATGGCAGCGGCGGGCAATATCGTAGTCCGCCCATATATCGTTCGCAACCGACCTCAGAGTTGAGGCGCTCGGCACTGGCAACAGGCGCCGATGATTGGTTACCTCGGGAAGCGTTGATTGTTCTAATTACTTTCCAACACCCAGCGGTCTTGCTGAGCCATCGCGACACCTATGAAGGAATAATTTTAAAAAGCCCCGTCCTGGATGCATTGCGCTTTGAAATTATTAACTATTTCGACAGCTTGGACGCGCGAGATGCGACGGCTGAGGGGCTTGACAATGCCGGTTTGAAAGGGCATTTGAAGATCTCTGGAAAACAGGAAGTCAGTGCGCGTTTGGCCAATATGGCCGAGGCGCGACGACTGAGTTTTGCGCGTTTGGATGCGGAATTAGATGAAGTGCTAACTGGATGGCTTGAAGTCATACAATTACACCATAAATTAGAAACGTTAGCGGTTGAACAGCAGCAGGCCGAAGCAGAACTCGAAAGTGAATTAATGCGCGAAGAGGGCAGTTCCCAAGATGCGCTAGATCGCCTGATGGCGATAAAAAACGAGATTGCGGCTCTGGAACGCCAAGACAGCAGCGCCGTTTAAGATAAACGTGAGAGGGGTCACGGAGATATAAATGGCGAAAAAAAAAGCTAATACCAAAACGCAAGAGGTCGAGACCGGCGATAGCCCTCTCATCGATATGAACAATCGCGGCGTGAAACGCATGATTAAAGCTGCCAAAGAAAGCGGTTTCGTGACTTATGATGCGTTGAACGCGGTTCTGCCCCCGGAAGAGTTTTCCTCCGAGCAGATTGAAGACATTATGTCCATGCTGTCGGAAATGGGCATTACGGTCGTTGAAAATGACGATGCCGAAAGCGACAGCGACGAAGGAGCCGATACAAAAGCAGCCAATGATGACAATACCACCACGGCAGTAGCTAAGGCTGCAAAAACCTCTGGCTCAGGCGAACGTACAGATGATCCAGTGCGTATGTATTTGCGCGAAATGGGTTCGGTGGAATTGCTTTCACGCGAAGGTGAGATTGCCATTGCCAAGCGTATAGAGGCTGGTCGTGAGACCATGATTGCCGGCCTGTGCGAAAGCCCGCTGACTTTTCAGGCGATCATCATTTGGCGAGATGAATTAAATGAAGGCAAAGTGCTGCTGCGCGACATTATCGATCTGGATGCCACTTTTGCAGGGCCGGAAGCTAAAAAGATTGACCGCTCTGCTGAAGGTGCAGCCCCGCCGCCATCAGGCGCGCCATCCGGCGAAGCGGAGGGCGAGCCTGATGAGGATGACGATGAAGCGGAAGCTAATATGTCGCTTTCAGCGATGGAAATGGAGCTGAAGCCAAAAGTTTTGGGAAGTTTCGATGTTATTGCCAATACTTATAAGAAATTGCGCCGTCTGCAAGACCAAAGCGTTGAGTTGCAATCTAAGAATAAAGAGCTTGGTAAAGCACAACAGAACCGTTTGGCTAAGCTAAGCAGCGAAATTATTGAGGAAGTGAAAGGGCTTTCACTCAATAACAATCGCATCGAGGCGCTGGTTGAGCAACTCTACACGATTAACAAACGCCTAGTTGGGTTAGAAACCCAGCTTTGGCGTTTGGCGCAAAAGGCCGGTGTGACGCGCGAGGATTTTCTGAAACAATATCAGGGCAATGAATATGAAGCCAATTGGTCGCGCCGTGTCGGTCGTTTAACCGGTAAAGGCTGGAAGGGCTTTGTGCAGAAAAACCGAGATGAAGTGCGCGATATTCGCAATGAGATTCAGGAATTGGCGAATGAGACGGGCCTTAATATCTCTGAATTCCGTCGGATCGTTCGCGCCGTGCAAAAAGGTGAACGCGAGGCGCGCATCGCTAAAAAAGAAATGGTCGAAGCCAATTTGCGTTTGGTCATTTCGATTGCCAAAAAATATACTAATCGGGGGCTGCAATTCCTCGACCTCATTCAAGAAGGCAATATTGGCCTGATGAAAGCGGTTGATAAATTTGAATATCGTCGGGGTTATAAATTCTCGACCTATGCGACATGGTGGATTAGACAAGCTATTACTCGTTCAATCGCCGATCAGGCGCGTACCATTCGTATTCCAGTGCATATGATTGAGACGATTAATAAGCTCGTGCGCACGTCGCGTCAGATGCTGCACGAGTTTGGCCGTGAGCCAACGCCTGAAGAGCTGTCTGAAAAACTCTCAATGCCGCTTGATAAAGTGCGCAAGGTTCTGAAAATAGCCAAAGAACCGATATCATTAGAAACGCCGATAGGCGATGAAGAAGACAGCCAGCTGGGTGACTTCATTGAAGATAAAAATGCTATTTTGCCTATTGACTCGGCCATTCAGTCCAATTTGCGCGATACTACAACTCGCGTTTTAGCTTCGTTGACACCGCGTGAAGAGCGTGTGCTGCGGATGCGATTCGGCATCGGCATGAACACCGACCACACGTTGGAAGAAGTGGGCCAGCAATTTTCTGTGACGCGTGAACGTATCCGTCAAATTGAAGCAAAAGCTCTGCGGAAATTGAAACACCCAAGTCGTTCGCGTAAGCTGAGAAGTTTCCTTGATAATTAATTTGACAATCAGGGCTCATTAAGGGCATAGAACGCGAAATTTCTGCAGTTCAGGGCGAGCAACAGACCCATGTATCTAACAATGATGAAGGCGAAAATTCACCGCGCTATGGTGACTCAATGCGACATGCATTATCAGGGTTCCATTTCGGTCGATGAAGACTGGCTTGATCGCGTTGGTATTTTGCCGAATGAGCAAGTCGATGTGTTGAACATCAATACTGGCGCGCGTTTTACCACCTATGCCATTCCTGCCCCGCGTGGTTCCAAGACCATTGGCATTAATGGTGCGGCAGCGCGCCTTGCCCAGAAAGAAGATATGGTTATCATTATCGCCTATGCGCAAATGGACAAAGAAGCGGCCAAAGCGCATGAGCCAACAATTTTTCTTCCGGAAAAGGAAGCGTAATTGGCAAAGTGGGGCCTGTAGCTCAGCTGGTTAGAGCGGTCCGCTCATAACGGATTGGTCGCAGGTTCAAGTCCTGCCGGGCCCACTTTGTCCGACCTTCGGTCGGCTAGGGTCTCTATCTCCATTTCGGATCAGGGCCAGATCTGTTGGACGCTAACCCGTTTCATGGTCAACTGAGATATGAAATTTCTTACTCTCATTTTCTTGCTGGCGACGCCCGCCTTTGCTTGGCAGGCCGTGTCGCATGAGGAAGGCATAGCGCAGCGCATTGAAGGCGAGAAAATATCCGGCGGGGCCGAGGCTGGCGACAATGTTTACATTCTCATTGAGCCGAAGCAGGTTTTGCCGCAATTGGATCCGGGCCCTGAAATCGCCTATCGCAATATTATTCTCAATTATGGCGACAGCTATATTTGCGGGCCGCTGCGCGAGATTAAGGTGACGGTCGATGGTGAATTGCTGCGCGAAACCGACCCGATAGAGGGCACGCTGCACGATTGGCATATTTTCAATAAGGGCTTTTTGACTACCCATTATGGCGAGGTGCTGAGTTTTGAAAGCATTGCCCAAGCCGATGGCAGCGACCTCGCCTCGCAGCTCTTAAACGCCAAAAAGAGGATTGTGTTTGAGCGTAAAATCGACAATTGCGGCGATGATGGGGTGTTTGTTTTTAAGATTTCTCGGTAACAGCCGCCTCAACTTTCCTCCAATCGACTTTACCTTTTTCGGCGATGAAGACCAGTTCGGTGGGGCGTGTGTCGGCCTCAATCAGCGTGTAACGCCCCCCGACCAATTGCAGTCTGTGCGTGCCGGTATGGCCTTTGGCGCGCACCAACGGCAGCGCGTTCAGCAACGGGGTCAGCTTCTCCAGATCCAATGGTGCATCGGCAGTGAGAGTAAAGCTGTCGAATAGTGTGTCGGCGAAAAGCGGTGCCTCGGCTGCAGCTTGCGGCAATGCAGAAGGTACGCCTGACAAGATATCGGCGAGAATTTTATCATCGGGTTTGGTTATAGGCGCGTCGGTCAGGCGACCAATCAAAACATGCGCCGCTGCGCCTTCATCATCGGTTAAGTCGGCTTTGGTAAGCAGGCAGAAATCGGCTTGCGCAATTTGCCGCTGTACCAGCTTACCGGTGAATTTGTCTTGTCGTTTGGCGGCAAAGGTCTCGGCATCAATGGCGACATAAATGCCGGAAAGCTGCAAGCCGCTTACCCCAAAACCTAAATAGGCGAGGCGTGCTGGTTCGCCCGCACCGCTCGCTTCAACCAAAATATGGTCGGGCCGGTCGGGCATAGCGGCAAGCTCTTGCAATTGCTTCAGCGCATCGTCCTGCAGTTGGCAACAGGCGCAGCCATTAGCCAGCGAGATGGTGTCGCCTTCATGCGCGGTTATGAGCTCAGCATCGATATTGATGGCGCCGAAATCATTTACCAGCACGGTCAGACGTTTGCCGTGATGTCCAGCTAGCAGCCGATTGATGAGGGTGGTTTTACCCGCCCCCAAATAGCCACCGAGAATGGTAAGCGGCAGCGTCATTTATCAATTTTATGTGGCGCGCCGCCAAACACCGTGCCCCAAATCTCAATATCTTTCAGGCCTTGCGCGCCGACTTCAAACGGGTCTTGTTCCAGCACGGTAAAGTCAGCGCGTTTGCCGGCACGCAGCGTACCGACCTCATGCTCTAGCCCCAGCACATAGGCCGCATCAATGGTGATGGCACGGAGCGCATCTTCCAACGGCACAATCTCATGCGGGCCGACCACGTCGCCTTTTTCGTTTTTGCGCGTCGCCGCCACCCAAGCGGAATTGAGCGGCAGGGCGGGGGCCATTGTGTAATCCGAGTGCAGCGCAAAGAGGATACGGTTGCGACGCAGCGTGCCGAGACGCGCCATATTATGCGCCCGCTCCGTGCCAATGCCGTCTTGCGCATAAATTGCGCTCAATTCATGCAGATAATAGACATTGACCGAGGCAATCGCGCCTAAATCTGCCATGCGGCGTACTTGCTCAGGCGTTGACAGGCCGAAATGTTCAATCGTCCAGCGATGGTTGAAGCGCGGCTTCTCGGCTTGCAATTTCTCCAGCGTGTCGAGCGCCAATTCCAGCCCCATATCGCCGGTGCAATGCACATGCACTTTATAGCCTTCATGCCAAAACAACCGCGCCGCCTCTTCAAAACGCTCGGGCACCATGAGCCATTCGCCTTCATGGCCGTCGAGATAGCCGGGTTCGCCGACCATCATCAGCTGCGAAAAAAACGCGCCATCTGTAAACAGCTTGGCATGATCGGTGAAAAACAGATTTTCCGTATTGAGTTTGGGATATTCCTTCACCTCGGCTAGCACGCGGTTGAAATCGCCATCATGCGCCAGCGCCAGTGCATTGGGAGTGTAATGAACGCGAAACGGCGTGCTCTCGGGCGTGAACACCATTTGCGCTACTTGCCATTCCAAATCGAAATTGAAAATGCCAATGCCCATATCACCGACTGTGGTATGGCCGCCAAAATGGGTCACTTGTTTCAGACGCTCCATGCCGAGGCCAAATACTTCCGGCGACATGATAATCGGGTTGAGCGCGTTAATTGCAATGCGCAGACCGTTTTCGTAAAACACGCCGCTATCAAGGTCGATTTGAGGATGCCCACCAATCTCATTGGTGTTCAGCTCAAAATGTTCGATCGCCGCGCTGTTCATAATCACTTCGTGGAACGAGCGATGCCACATGATCACGGGTCGGCCGGGACAGGCTTCGTCAAGTTCTTTGCGGGTCACATGGCCGTGCCAATTGCGGTGATAGCCCCAAGTAAAGAAGGGGGCCTTCTCCCCCGTATCAGCCAGTTCTTTCAGTCGCGCCAAATATGCGTCATGGGTTTTGGTGGCCGGCACTTTTTCCCACGGCAAATCCCATTCCAAAGCAGTGATGAATTGCATCGGTAAAATTACCGCCGCCATTGACGGATGCAAATGCGGGTCGATAAATCCCGGCATAAGAATTTTATCTTCAAATCGTGTATCGATTGTGTGGGGATGGCGGTCGAGCCACGGCTTCAGCGTGTCCAATGTGCCGACTTCCAAAATTTGTCCCTTTCCTTCACCGTTAGCACGCACGGCAATTGCGGTGGCATGCGGGTGCGATGGCTCCATTGTGTGAATGGCTTGTGCCGTGAATACCGTAATCTCAGACATTTACCCCCCCCATAAAACGCCCCTAAAAAGCTTGTCACAGTGTAGCAAAACGAGGCAAGCTTGCGGCATCTATTCAAGACTTTCTTGGGAGGAAGAGAAATGGAAGCTTCAGCTATATTACAACCTGTCGTGGCGTTGGGTTTGTGGACCGCGGTGATGATGATTTGGATGTATGCCACGCGTATTCCGGCCATCGGTAATGCCGATATTCCTGATGACCAAATGGGCCATCCGGCCGGTATGCTAATGCTGCCATCAGAGGTGCGGCGCATTGCCGATAATTACAATCATTTGTTCGAGCAGCCGACCCTGTTCTATGCTATCGCCATCGCCATTGCTGTTGCTGGTCATGTCGATGCTTGGGCGGTCAATTTGGCTTGGGCATTTGTAGCCCTTCGCGTTGTGCATTCGCTGGTGCAATCAACCGCCAATATCGTCATGTTGCGTTTTTCCATTTTCATGATCAGCTGGCTGGTTCTGATTGCCATGATAGTGCGCGAGGCGCTAGTGATTTTTTAAGCGTTAAAAACATGTACAAAGGAAACGGCACTGCTCACGCGGTGCCGTTTTTACTTGAATAGCGGGTAAATGAAGGCCGCAATTTCTCCTTCAAGCGGGAAGGACAACATACCCATAACGGAATAGCCCATAAGCCAAGGTATCACATAAAAGCGCGTCACATAGAAAAACCAAGCCACATAAAGCGGCACCAAAGCGGGCAGCAGAAATTGTGGGGTAATCGGTTTCCATAGGCGCAAAAGCGGATTGGTCAATCGGACAAAGGCTTTCATGAAGAAGAAATCAGAATTTTCCGATTGGAACAGGTTCATTGCGGTGCGTCCAATGAGCGTCCACATTACAAGGCCGAGCGCATAATCCACCACCAAAACCCATATTGGAAAAGCTGTGCTCAAATGCATCTCCCCGCCCTGTTCCCTCGCGAGGCTTTAGTGGGTTTGATCCAGTACCGTGTCGCCGCCCGGTACGCGGATGGCATCGACCATAGCTTGGGTCTCCGCATCAGGTTCTTCCGTTGCGAGAGAAACGCCGACCATAGCTACGAGGCTGGCTGCCATACCAACAATGCCGAAGCGCAAATGGTCAAGTCCTAAAATCGGCGTGCCGCCAGCAAAACGTACATGATAGAGGTAGTAAGAGCCTGCTAAAAAGCCAATGGCCATGCCTGCTACTGCACCCTGACGGTTGGCGCGTTTCCACCAAACTCCCAAAACCAGCGGGAAGAAAAGGCCGGAACAAGCGAAAGAGAAAGCCCACGCCACTGCCCCAAGAATGCTGGATAATTGCAAGGAAGCGACCAATGCGCCGCCCGCGCCGATAATAAGCAGCAATATGCGCGCCACAATGAGGCGGGTGCGCGTATCAGCCTCCGGGTCGATGATTTTGTAATAAAGGTCATGGCTCAGCGCATTGGCGATGGCAAGCAACAGCCCGTCAGCTGTCGACATGGCAGCAGCCATTCCACCCGCAGCGACCAAGCCGGAAATGACATAAGGCAGACCGGCGATTTCCGGCGTTGCTAGCACCACAATATCGCCCCGCATGAAGAACTCATTTATCTCCAGAAGGCCATTGCCGTTACTGTCAGAAATGGCCAAAAAGCCGACATTGTTCCATTTTTGAATCCATTCCAGCGATTGCACATCCGCTATTGATTTGCCGATAATGCCGGTCGCTAGATTGGGGTCCATGATTTGCAGCTTAGTGAATGTCGCCAAAGCGGGTGCAGTGAAATAAAGCAGGAAAATAAAGAACAGCGAGTAAACCACAGAGCGACGGGCATCGCGCACGCTCGGCGTTGTGAAATAGCGCATGAGAATATGCGGCAGAGATGCCGTGCCGCACATCAATACCATCACCAAAGTAATAAATTGCCAGCTGGCAAAGGCGCCTTCGCTAGCAGCGGCATGCGGCGTTGTTAGGGCGCGAAGGCCGACAAAAGACTCGCTCGGCATTAACTGTCCGACGCCGGCGGCGGCTTCCAGCTCACCTATGCGTTCTACTGCACTGCCATAGGAAAATTGCGGTATCAGTCCGAAATCTTGTGCATTGGACATCCAGAAAACCGGCACCAGATAGGCGATGATGAGCACAATATATTGCGCTACTTGTGTCCATGTCACGGCGCGCATGCCGCCCAGCATGGAGCATAGTAAAATGCCCAAAAGGCCGAACCATACGCCAACCTCAAACGAGATCTGCAGGGCCCGTGCGGCGATTGTCCCAGTAGCGTTTATTTGCGCCGTCACATAGGTAAAGCTGGCAACCACCAAAACAATGACGGCGAGCAACCGCGCCGTATTGCCGCCATATCGTGTACCGATAAAGTCGGGCACTGTATAGCAGCCAAATTTGCGCAAATAGGGGGCCAATAGTGAATTGACCAACACATAGCCGCCGGTCCAGCCGACGATGAAAGCGAGATAGCCATAGCCGCCGAAATAAATACCGCCCGCCATAGCGACAAAGCTGGCACCCGACATCCAATCGGCTGCAGTGGCCATGCCGTTATAAAACGGTGGCACTTCGCGTCCGGCGACATAGTAAGCATCAACCTGCATGGTGCGCGATAACCAGCCAATGGTCGCATAAATGGCAATGGTGAATGTTACGAAAAGAATGCCCAGCACATCGGCCGGGACGCCGAATTGCTCAAGAATGGCCATTAGAGCGATGAACCCCAAAAAGCCCCCCGTGTAGAGGCCGTAAATGCGCGGAAGATTATTGATAAAACCCTTTTGCATCACCGCCTCCTATTCCGCGACGCCGCATTCTTCGTCAATCGCCTCTTGCCGACGGGTTGACCAGAACAGCAAAATGACAAAAGCGATGGGCGAACCTTGCGCGGCCATATAAAATCCGAGGGGAAACCCCATAAAGGAGATGGTGTTAAGCTCGGCACCGAACCAATGGACAAAAAATGAAAAGAAAAACCAAATTGCCAGAGTCACATAAGTAAGATTGCGGGTGCGCTGCCAATGCGCCGCTTTGTTTTGTGATGATGCCATAAAACCCTCCCAGATTTCGCTACTTCAGAGCCATTTTGTGAGACCCGCAAGGCGCTTTGGCTTGAAGTATTGCCAAATTGTCCAGCTCATGTCATGGCTAAAAAAATATACTAAGGACTGTAAGAGAAAAAATGGGAAAAATCCGAGATTATTTCTCTGCCATAGGCAAACCCTTTTTGTTTTGGCGCACCCCCTGGCCATTGACCGATGCCGATGCGCTGGCGGTATTTTGCCTGCAACGCGCCAGTTATGTCGCACAAACTACGCTTTACGGCTATTTGCGCACCCGCGCCGGATTGCAGCATTTCAATCTGTTCACCGACAAAAAATTTGCTGCCGTTCTCAAACCCGCACGCACGCGATTGGTGTTGGTTTGTCTCGATGATTTGGTTGTTTACGCCGCTGCTATTCTGCCTGAACTATCGGCACACCGCCGAGCCGCTTTGGCAGCGCGCCTATTTGCACATGGCATTGCCGATTTGCAAGATGAGGCGCTGTCTCAAGAAGAATTGCATGGTGCGCAGAATGAATTTGAAGAGCGCAGCCATTTGATTGATTGGGCCGCGCGCGCCGCACCGGATAAGGGTATTGCCACGTTCCGCAAAAGTGCCGAAGCGCTCATAGAATTGGCACCGATTGTCGATGCCCTGAAAAAATATGATGACGAGATTGTCACCAATTCCATGCATTTCAAATGGCACGATGTGCGTGCCCAATTGCGCGAACGTTTGGACGCACACGCGCTGCTTGCCAGCCTTACCTAAAAGCGCCTAAAAAGGTCGCAGATTAAGGGGACACTTATGGCTTCGTATCAATATGTTTATGTAATGGACCGCCTGTCGAAAACCTATGCCGGCGGCAAGCAGGTTTTGAAAGATGTGCGACTGTCATTTTTTCCGGGTGCCAAGATTGGCATTGTCGGCGTCAATGGCGCGGGTAAATCGACGCTTTTGAAAATCATGGCCGGTGTTGATAAGGAATATCAAGGCGAAGCCTGGGCGGCTGAAGGCGCGAAAGTCGGCTATCTCGAGCAAGAGCCGCAGCTTAATGGTGACAAAGACGTGTTCGGCAACGTCATGGAAGGGGTGGCTGAAAAGCAAGCCCTGCTGGAGCGTTATAACGAGTTGGCGATGAATTATTCCGACGAAACGGCGGAAGAAATGGCGTCGCTGCAAGACCAGATTGACGCGCAAAACCTATGGGATTTGGACGCGCAGGTCGAGCAGGCCATGGATGCCTTGCGCTGCCCGCCAGGTGATAGCTCCGTGAAGCATTTGTCTGGCGGTGAAAAGCGCCGCGTTGCTTTGTGCAAATTGCTCTTGGAAAAACCTGACTTGCTTCTGCTTGATGAGCCGACCAACCACCTCGATGCCGAGACCGTCGCTTGGTTGCAGCACCATTTGGCTGACTTTGCCGGCACCGTTGTTCTAGTCACCCACGACCGCTATTTCCTCGACCAAATTACCGGCTGGATTCTGGAATTGGATCGGGGGCAGGGGCTGCCTTATGAGGGCAATTATTCCAATTGGCTGGAACAAAAACAAAAGCGCATGGAGCAAGAAGCGCGCGAAGACGACAGCAAGAGCCGCACATTGGCGCGTGAATTGGACTGGATTCGCCAATCACCCAAAGCGCGTCAGGCCAAATCAAAAGCGCGCATCAATGCTTATGAGGAATTGCTGGAGAGCCAAGGCCGCGAAGAGGTCGGGCGGGCGCAAATCACCATTCCGTCCGGCCCGCGCCTTGGGGGCATTGTGCTGGAGGCGGAAAACCTGACCAAGGGCTTCGACGATAAGCTGCTGATTGACAATTTGTCTTTCAAACTGCCACCGGGTGGAATTGTTGGGGTTATCGGGCCAAATGGAGCGGGTAAAACCACACTTTTCAAAATGTTGACGGGGGCTGAAACGCCTGATGAGGGCGCTCTGCGCGTCGGCGATACGGCGGTGATGGGCTATGTCGACCAAAGTCGCGACAGCCTCAATGACAACAAAAATGTCTGGGAGGAGATTTCCGGCGGCTTGGATGTTCTCGAACTTGGCAAGCGCGAAATGAATTCGCGAGCCTATGTGAGCGCGTTCAACTTCCGTGGTGGTGACCAGCAGAAAAAAGTTGGCCTGCTCTCGGGCGGTGAACGCAATCGCGTGCATCTCGCCAAAATGCTGAAGTCTGGCTCAAACCTGCTACTGCTCGATGAGCCGACCAATGATTTGGACGTTGAAACTCTGCGGGCGCTGGAAGAGGGCTTGGAAGACTTCGCTGGTTGCGCAGTTATCATTTCCCACGATCGCTGGTTCCTCGACCGAATCGCCACGCATATTCTAGCCTTTGAAGGGGATAGCCATGTCGAGTGGTTTGAAGGCAATTATGCCGATTATGAGGAAGACCGAAAGCGCCGCCTGGGCGCAGATGCCGAGGTGCCTAAACGAATAAAATACAAACAATTTTCAAGATAAATAAAACCCCGGTGCAGGGAGGGGCACCGGGGTTCGTTGCGTAAGTCGTAACTCTGGAGTTTAGAATTTACGGCTCAAGGAAATTTTTGCATTCGTTGGATCACCCACAGAAACCTGATGGGTTGCGTGTGAATGCGGATAATAATCCTCATCGGCGAGGTTTTCGATAATTACCCTTACAGTCGTATCATCAGACATTACATAGGACAGAGAGGCGTCAATTCGCGTGTAATCTGGCATGTACGGCTGAGGTTCAGCCTGCCTCGACTTTTGTTTGATAATTGACTCATCTTGGTAAGTGAGGCCAATGCCATAGCTAAGTCGTTCACTCGCCTGATGATCAATAAACAACGAATACATTGTTTCTGGAACTTCGTAGGCTGTTCCGCCATCACCTGCTTCACCGTCCATGTCGCTATATCCAAATGATACAGAGGTACGGTTAGAAATTTTGCCATTCACCTGCAACTCAAATCCATCAACCTCTAGTTGTTGGATAAAGCCTTCACCGGCGACTGACGATTCTGTTTCTGCCTCTTGCTCAAACATGCTTGCCGTAACGGTTAATTCATCTGAAACGTCCCACTTGACGCCGTACTCAGTGTTCTCATATTCGTCAGGATCAAGAGCTGCAGCTTTAACCGCCTTATACTGCTCGCCTGAACGTGGCATGAATGTCTCGCTAGAACTGGCATATAAAGAGACATTGCCTTGAGGCTTGTAAATGAGACCAAAGCGCGGGGATACTTCATCCCAATTCCGATCTTCTGAAGTTACAGCTGCAGGGTCTTCTGTGTCCCTCAGTGTCAATTCAAAATCATCAAATCGGGCCCCCAAAAGAACCTGTAATTTGTCATTTATAGCGATCTGATCTTGGACAAAAAATGACGTAGCGGTTATGTCTGTCTCGGTTCGGTTGTTAAGATCTTGGTCGAAATTTACTGTCGTAGCAGCATTTGCTGAATTGTTAGTAATGTCGAGCCGTGATCCGCTAGCAGGTAAAGCGAAAGTTTCTTTGTCACCGCCGGAGGTAGACCACTGTGAGTTAAAACGATGATTTTCATTCTCGGTGTCTATATACTCACCACCAACCAGAAGCGTATGGCTCATGCCACCTGCTGTAAATTGGCTATTAATATGGCCGTTTATGATCATGTGTGTACGATCAGTTGGGTCACGATAACCATCTAAAGTAACGGTTCCTGCAGTGCCATCGTAGCCTGACGGATACAGATTTTGATACATTTTCTCATAATCAGCATAGTGCACGTTGAAAACGCCAGTCATGGAATCTGAAAACTCACGTGTTAGCGTTCCACGGAAAATGGTTGCCTCAAGTGTCTGAGTGTTCAAGCTTGCGCTCCCGAAGACAATATCGCGAAGACCATCAACAGGCGCGCCGTTCGGTCCGGTAGGAATGCCTCGGTCGATGAATCGCTCATGATCCATAAGTTCAACTGACAGATCAAGGGTGGTTTGATTGTCAATTGCTCGACGATAGGTGGGATTAATGCCGAAACGATCGCCATCGTAATAGTCGCGGTCATTTTCGAGCGTCTCGACAAACGCGTTAATCCGCAGTGAGGAGTCGGCGCTCATTGCCATATTTAAATCTGCCGCTACGTTATATGCGCCAAAGCTATCAATGGATAAATCAGCGCTTGCAGCATCCGTTCCAATAACGGCTTTTTTCGTCACGCGGTTTAGTGCGCCACCAGTGCTACCCCGGCCAAAAAGCATAGCGTTTGGTCCGCGCAGAATTTCAACCTGCTCTACATTATAGAGTGGGCGATAGTATTGTACGTCGTCTCGGACACCATCGATAAAAAAGTCGGCCGTTGAACGAACGCCGCGGAATACAATCGCGTCTCGGTGGCCTTCACCCTGAGAGGTATTAACACCTGGCGTATACCGAACGAGATCTCCCAGTTCGCCATAGCCGCGTAATTTGATTTCTTCCTGTCCAATAATGCTCAAGCTTTGCGGAACGTCAACCAGTGGTACTGGCATTTTTAATGCGCTTGTATCTGGCTTGTTATATTCGCTTGTAACGACGATTTCATCAACCGAAGTGCTTTGGGCGACTGCTGGCATCGCATTTATGGAAGCGATGGATGCGACAAGCAATCCAGTTTTAAATTTTAAGGGCATTTCTCTCTCCAAGTGAAATTAATAATCATTTGCAACTAATAGTGCAAATGAGAATCGTTTGCAATAAGAAAAATCAAAGTAAAAAGCAAGAAAGGAAAGGAATAAAAATCGCCTAGCCCTGAGCCGGGCTGAAGTTGATTTGGTTGCGTAAATGCTCGAGCAGAGCGTTTATGTCGCCCTTGTTGTTTTTCAGGACTGAGGCAAAGGCATCGCGCTGTTCTTGCGCCATCCACACGCCCAGCACGCGCACATCAAAAAGCGTCAAGCTGCCGTCTTTTTCAAGCCTTAGCCACCAATCAATATCAATTGGGTCGCGGCCATTGGCAAACTCAATACTGCTATTGACAATGACATTTTTCTTTTTCGCTTGGGCTTTGCCGACAATGACTTTTTCGTCGGAATATTCGCCCAGCCGATTGGCATAAACTTTGACAATGAAATCGCCAAGCAGGGTTTCAAATTTGGCGAAATCCTCTTTTGAAATTTTACGTCCAAATTGTCCCAGCGTAAAACGCGCTATGCGTCGCATATTGGCGCGCTCATTTAGCAGAACAGCGAATTTGGCTTCGCGTCCAGAGCGTGTCTTCTCGGTGGAAAGAATAGTAATCGCATCATCGGCCAGCGCGGTGACGAAGCTTCTCGCTTCGGCCAAATCGGTTTCCTGCGCCATTGTGGGGTTTGACATAAGTGCCCAAAGGGTAAAAACAACGATTATGGCGCGCATGATCGGCTCCTAAAAATCATCCAGATCATCAAGCTCGTCGAGATCCGGCAGATCGTCAATATTGGTGACGCCATTGGCAAGCTCGCTGGCGCGATTTTGCTGATACAGACTCCTCACCGTTGCATAGAAATCTACCGAAGAGCGCTCAATCTCGTCAAGCACGGTGAGTGCGCTAGCGCGCGCATCAACGCCATCTATCGCATACCGACCAATGGCGTTTTCCAAATGCCAGTCATCTTGGTGGGTCATTGGGTCAAAAGTCCAATCCATTATCCAGCCGCTGAACTCGCGCGGGCTGGAGGGCCCGTAAATCGGCGTGAACAGATAAGGGCCTTCCGGCACTCCCCATACCGCCATTGTTTGGCCGAAATCTTCATCATGTTTTTCCAGCCCCAAGCTCTTGGCCGGATCGAATAGGCCGAACAGCCCGACCGTGGAGTTAATCCCGAAACGCAGCGCCGTGGTGCTTGCGCGATGGCCTTGCACTTGGAAAATATCATTGACCAGAGTCACCGGCGAGGCGAGATTATCGAGGAAGTTTCGCACCGATTGGCGCACCGGCGAGGGCACATAGAGATAGCCTTTGGCGACCGGTTTCAATAAATAATTATCGAATTGGACATTGACCTTGAACATAAAGCGATTGCCCCGCTCAAACGGGTCATTGTGCTGCGACGGTGCCGCACAGCCGGTCACCGCAAAAGCGACAGCAAGCAAGAGAAATTTTGGGCGAAGCATAAGATTATTCCCTAATTTGCCGACAATCTAGTCCTATTCGTGCCCATGTCAAAGTGTGGTTTGAAACGCAGAAAACTTCATGTTTGACATATAAAGATATCTTTATATAAATTAAATTATGAATCATCTACTATCAGTCTTGCGCGCCGCCGGTGAGCCGACCCGCCTTCGCATTTTAGCGATTTTGTCGTTGGGCGAGCTGACCGTATCGGAATTGACACAAGTGTTGCTGCAGAGCCAGCCGCGCATCTCGCGCCATTTGAAGCTGTTGGCGGATGCCGGTTTGATTGTTCGCTATCCTGAGGGCAGCTGGGTGTTCTATCGCCTCGATGAAAGCGCCCAACTGGGCGACTTGCTGGCAGAGATTATCGGCAGCCTGCCGCTGGGCGACCATGAATTGCAGCGCGACCGCGAGCGACTGGCAGAAGTGCGGGCTGAACGCGCAGAGCGAGCGCAGGCCTATTTCGCCGCCAATGCGACTCAGTGGGACAGTTTGCGCGCCAATCATATTCCTGAAACTGCGATTGAAGAGCGCATGGGGGAGTTGATTGGCCGGCGCAACATCGATTTGCTGGTCGATCTCGGCACCGGGACCGGCCGCATGTTGGAAATTTTCGGCACGCGCGCCACACGCGCTGTCGGTTTTGATATCAGCACTGATATGTTGACCATTGCGCGCGCCAAGCTGGATGAATTGGCGGCAGAAAATTGTCAGGTGCGGCAGGGCGATTGCGCCAATGTGCCATTGGAAGACAATGTTGCCGATATTGTCATTTTGCATCAGGTTCTTCATTTTCTTGACGACCCGCAACGCGCTGTAAATGAAGCAGCGCGTATCACGCGACCCGGCGGCCTTGTGCTTATCGCCGATTTCGGGCCACATGAGATGGAAGATTTACGGAACCAGCATGCTCATCGTCGCCTGGGATTTGCCGATGAGGAGATGAACCACATGTTGCGCGCCGCTGGTTTATTCGCCGCCGCAGGAGACACGCTGACCGCGCAAAACACACCTTTGACCGTGGCCATGTGGCAGGCCGAAAAAACAGAAAGAAACGTCTGATGACCTCAATCAGTTTTGAATTTTTCCCGCCCAAATCAGAAGCGGCCGCTGAAAAGTTGTGGCAGTCTATCGGACGGCTCGCGCCTTTGCGCCCTG
>PBLK01000008.1 GCA_002721725.1 Rhodobiaceae bacterium | reverse complement strand
ATAAAAGCTCAATCGAGCCATTGCGGCGCTCTTCCGCCCAAAGCCGCATGGATATGGCGGGCAGGAAAAACAAATAGAGCCAGGGGTGGAACATGAAGAAGCTAGTCAAATCAGCTTGCCCCATAGCGAAATAAGCACCCAAATAAAACGTCGCCAAACCATTGGCCAATAAAAACACAATGATGAAGACAAAAGCCAAAGGAGTGGCGAAATAACCGGCAAATTCGCGCGCGGTTATGGCTGTGAGCGCGCGCATCATGAGCCCGCCCCGTTATCTTGCGCCTCAAACACCGCATCAAAGCTTTCAGCCGCAGGACGCGCCTTCCCAGTCAGCGCCCCGAACACGTCATCCAGACGACCAATCTCCAATGCCAGAGTGCGAGGCGACAGACCGGCCGCTCCAATGGCGGCGCGCATATCTGCCAAAAGAGTAGTGGGCTCAGTGCCGTCAGCGGCAAATATATGCAAGGTGCTTTCATCGCCGCGCGTCACCAATTCGGCGCTTTGATGATTTACCTTTTTCAATAAGGCTCGCGCGGCGGGCAATTCTTGCTTCGCCAAAGTCAGCGTCACCGTGCCGCTATAGCGCGAGCGCGCAGCCAAAGCACTGGGCGTGCCTTCGGCAACAATTTGCCCGCGATCGATAATCATTGCCGCGCCGCAAACCGCATCGACTTCTTCGAGAATATGGGTGGAAATAATAATCGCCTTATCGCGCGCCATATCGGTAATGGCGCGGCGCACTTGAAATTTCTGATTGGGGTCAAGCCCGTCTGTTGGCTCATCCATCACCAACACATCCGGGTCATGGACAATGGCTTGCGCCAGACCAACGCGGCGGCGATAGCCTTTCGACAATGTATCAATCGGCTGGTCCAACACGCCGTGCAATTCGGTCATCTCAACGGCGCGTGCTTCAGCGGCGCGCGCCGCCGCTTTGTCGAGGCCGCGAATTTGCGTGATGAATTGCAAAAAGGCGCGCGGCGTCATATCGGGCCAAGCCGGCGCGCCTTCGGGCAAATAGCCGAAATGGCGCTGCGCCGCCAACATATTGTCGCAAATATCCATGCCCATAATGCGCGCCGTGCCTCTGCTCGGGCGCAAAAAGCCGGTAATCATTTTCATCGTCGTCGATTTGCCCGCCCCATTGGGTCCCAAAAAGCCCATTACCTGACCGCGCGCGACGGAAAAGGACAAATCATTGACGGCGGTAAAGTCACCGAATTTTTTGACCAAATGTTCGACTTCAATCATACGCTTTATTCTTCAACCACATGAGAGCTTTCTACCTTTAGGTGAAGCGAGCGATGCTGGCAATGCGCTTTTATGTCCAAAATTCGAGGCCTCCCAGCCATGCATCAAAAAAAAGCCCGACGCGCCAGTCATGGGAGGAGAGAACGAGGCAGCGCGTCGGGCGAGGCTTATCAAGCAGTTTCCATCATCACCGTGAATGCGACAAGAAAAAGACCGAAATGGGGCAATTTCGAGGCATTTTTGCCCATTGTGCAAAGCGGTAAAACTTGCATTCGGCGCGCCAAAGCGTCACCATGTCTCAATGAGCAAATCAACCAGGCAATTGGTGATTGTCGGCAACGCCTTTGAACGCGAACGCCGGGCCGCGCAAGCCGCCCCCAAACGAGTTATGTGGACGCGCGATGAGCTGGCTGATTTATTAAACGTCTATGGCCGCATGGTGGCCGCTGGTATGTGGCGCGATTATGCGATTAATGATGGGCGCGAGGCGGCAGGATTTTCGATTTTCCGCCGCGCCAGTGAAGTGCCACTTTTCCGCATTGATAAAATTCCTGCGTTCAAACGCAAGCAGGGCCAATATGTCCTGCACGCCATGGATGGGCGCGTCCTGCGCCGCGGCCATGATTTGGCGGCGCTGATGCGGTTTTTCGACCGCAAAGCCTTTCGTCTTGTCGATTAAATGCGACAGTGATGAGCGCTTCAACAAAGCAAAATAAAACCCGGCATGAAAGCCGGGTTTTAGGTTTTGAAAGCCGTCCTACTACTCACGATTGCCGAGGAATTGTAGCAGGAACAAGAACATATTGATGAAATCCAAATACAGGCGCAGCGCCCCCATAATGGCTTTCTTTTCGGCGATGTCGCGGCTGTCCCCAGCGAAATAAATACGCTTAATATCTTGCGTGTCATAGGCCGTCAGTCCGGCAAAAATCAGCACACCAATCACCGAAATGGCGAAATGCATGGCCGGGCTTTGCATGAAGAAATTGACGATAGACGCCAAAATAATGCCGATAAGCCCCATAAACAGGAACGAGCGCATGCCGCTCAATTCGCGCTTGGTGGTGTAGCCGTAAAGCGACAAAGCGCCGAAAGAAGCCGCGGTAATCAGGAAAGTGCGGACCACGGAAACGCCGGTAAAGGCGAGCAATATGTAAGACAGGGAAAAACCCATCACAGAGGCGTAAATCCAAAACACTGTTTTCGCCGTGCGCTCGCTCATTCGATGCAGGCGCACTGATAAGAAAATCACCATTGCCAACGGCGCTAACATCACCACAAATTTCATAAGCGGCGGCAAAGCGACATAAGCGCCCGATGCCGCACCAATATAGGCGGTCAGCGCCGTGGCCAGCAAACCTAGCCCCATATAATTATAGACTTTGGTCATATAAATGCGCAGACCCTCATCAACCGCTTGCGTGCGCGCTTCAGTCGCTTGGGTGGTTTGATTATTCGACCAGTTCTCAGCCATTTCTCATATCCTTTCGAAATTGCGTTAATAAATATATCACCATAAATCTTGTCATTTTCAAGACGTTTCGAATAAAATTTTGCCTATTCACTGCGTAAAACCGGCGCAGCCGGCGCGCCGAGCGCTCGATATGTCCCCAAAAGCCCCAAAGTGACGGTCAAAAACACTGCGCCCAGCACGGTTAAAGCCAAAGTGGCAGGCAAAAAGACAAATTCGGCCTGCATGGCACCGACAATCAGCCCATAGGCGGCAAGCGTGCCGGCAGCCGCGGCAATCAGCGCCGCACCCAACCCCATCAGCGCATATTCCAGTGCAAAAGCCAGCATGATACGCGCGCGCGTTGCGCCCAGCACTTTCATCACCACCGCATCATAAACACGCGCGCGATGGCCGCTGGCCATGGCACCGGCCAAAACCAAAATACCGGCCAGCATGGTCAGTAAACTCATGGCGCGAATGCCGAGGCCGAGGTTATTCAAAATATCGCGCATAGTGGCTAAAGCCTCTTTGACGCGAATAATCGTGATATTGGGAAAATCGCGCGCCATAATGCGCGAGAACCCGACCTCATCTTGCGCCTCCAGGCTCAATGAGGCGAGATAGCTATGCGGCGCATTTTTCAAAGGCTCGGGCGAAAACACCATAATGAAATTCAATCCGCCCGAGGCCCAATCGACATGGCGCAAATTGGCAATCTCGGCTTTAAGCGGTCGGCCCAACACATTGACTTCAATCATATCGCCAACCTCAAGCCCCAACTCACCGGCTTCTTCCGCAGCAAAAGAGACAAGCGGCGGGCCGGCATAATCTTGCGGCCACCAAGAACCGGTAATAATTTCGCCGCCATCGGGCGGCAGCGCCGCATAGGTCAGGCCGCGATCGCCGCGGAGCACCCAAGCGGCCTCGGGAGGGGCATTATAGTTGGCCGCGGCAATGCCTTTGAGCGATAAGACTTGCCCGCGCAACATGGCCGCTTGTTCAATCATGCCCGCCGAAGGCTGGCTCTCAGCCAAGCGCAACACATCATCAATTTGCTGCGGGCCGATATCGAGTAGGAAAAAGCTCGGCGTGCGTTCCGGCAAATCGCCGCTAATTTGTTCGTTAATATTCCCGTCAACCATGGAAATGGCCGATAAAAGTGTAACCGATAGGCCAATGGACAGCATGACAGCGCGCACCGGCGCTTGCGGGCGCGTCATATTGGCCAGTGCCAAACGCAATTCCGGCCGCTTGGGACGCCCGACCCTTTTTGCCAGCCAAACCAAAAGCGCCGCCGCAGCGCGCAAAGCAAAATAAGCGCCGGCCACACCAATGGCGAACCATAGGGCGACATCTCGACGCTCGGAAATCAACATGGCCAATGCCGCCAGAGCGATAAAGCAAAATCCAATGGCGATAATATAAGGCCAAGGTGGAGCCTGATATGACTCCGCCGCATCGGCACGGAACAGCGCCGTGACTGGTGTCCGCTCAACTTGGCCCAAAGGCCACAGCGCAAAGGCCGCCGCGGCCAATAAGCCGAAGCCGCTGGCCGCCAATAGCGGGGCGGGGTAAAGCTGGACCACCAAATCGACTGGTAGCAAAGCGCCGAACAGGCTTTTCACAATGAGCGGCGTCGCCCCGCCCAGCGCCAGACCGACCACCAGCGCAACCAAGCTTAAAAACCCGATTTGCACAGCATAAATGCGGAAAATAAAGCGGCCTGATGCACCCAAAGCCTTTAACACGGCAATGGTTACGCGCCGCCTTTGCAAATAGGCGTGAATGGCATTGCGGACGCCAACTCCGCCGATAACCAAAGCGGTGAGGCCGACCAGAGTCAAAAACAGGCCGAGGCGTTCAATGAAACGGCGCATGGAGGGCGAGGCATCGCTACGGTCTCGCAACCGCCATCCGGCCAAAGGAAACCGTTTTTGTGTCGCGCCGACCACTGCCTTGACCGCGCCATTATCGGCATTGTCGGGCAGACGCAGGCGATAGTGATAATTGATGAGCGCACCGGGGCGCAAAAGACCGGCCGCTTTTAACGTGTCATGGCGCACCATCAAGCGCGGGGCCAAGGGAAAACCGCCGGCATTGCGGTCAGGTTCTTGTGCAATGATGCCATTCAAGCGCAATTGAATATCACCCATTTGCACCACCGCCCCAACTGGGAGGCCGAGCCGGTCGAGCAAGCCTTGCTCGACTGCCGCCCCATATATGCCGTCGCGTTTAGCCAACGCCGCCGCCAAATTCGTATCCTTAACCGCAATTTTGCCGTAAAGCGGATAGGCGGCGTCGACCGCTTTGGCTTCAACCAACATGGCTTCATCTTGATGGCGCAGCATAGCGCGCATCGTGGCGATTTCCGACAATCGGCCATTGCCTGACAGAAAATCTCTTTCTTCTGCGCTGGCCGGTCGGTGAATGAGTCGCACATCAATATCGCCGCCCAAAATGCTTTGCCCTTGCGCCACCATGCCGGCGACCAAGGCGGCCGAAAGTGAGCCGACGCCGGAAATGGTAAAAATACCCAATATCAAACAGAGTAGGAAAATCCGAAAGCCGGGGAGAAAGCCCCATTTGGTGCCGCCGCCGCCATCGCCACGCATTTCGCGCTGCGCCAGCCGCGCGGCCAGCCCCCAACCCAATCGTTTCATCGTATTCGGTCGGTCGCGCATCAGGCCAATAACCCGTCGCGCATGGTCAATGTGCGGTCGCATTTTTCAGCCAAAACGCGGTCATGGGTGATAAGGAAGAGGGTCGATTGGCGGTTTTTGGCGAGGTTCAAAATCAGTTGCATAATGTTTTCGCCGGTCGCTTGGTCAAGATTGCCAGTCGGCTCATCGGCAAATAAAACCGGCGGGTCAGCAACCATGGCACGCGCCAAAGCGACGCGCTGTTGTTCACCGCCAGACATTTGCGCCGGATAATGGTCATATCTGTCGGCGAGGCCGACCTCATCCAAAATCGCTGCGGCTCGGGCGCGGCAGTCTTTTTCACCGGCCAATTCCAAAGGTAGGGCCGTGTTTTCCAATGCCGTCATGGTCGGCACAAGGTGGAAGCTTTGAAAGACAATACCGATATGGGTGCGCCGAAAGCGCGCCAAATCATCTTCGCTCATGGTGCCATAATCGCTGCCTGCGACAGTGACAGAACCGCCGGTCGGCGGCTCCAATCCGGCCAATACCATAAGCAGAGTGGTTTTGCCCGAACCTGACGGGCCGATAAGCCCGACCGTCTCACCGGCAGCAATCGATAAGTCAATACCGCGAAGTATATTGACGTCTCCCGCGCGACTGGGCAGGGTAACGGTCAAATTTTCGGTTTCAATCATTGCGAGCAATCTCTCTCATGGTTTCCAAATCAATGGCTGGTTTGTCCTACATAGAAGCCGCGCGTGCGTCAAATCCGTTGCCGCTTTGGCAGGGAGCGTCACGACGCTTTGTGTATTTGTTTACGCTGATTATCGCCTTATGGATGGGCGCAACATCAATGGCAGGGGCGCAAAGCGACACCAAAACCGTTCATCTGGTCGCTTTGGGCGACAGCCTGACCGCCGGTTACGGGCTGAACCCTCGCGACGGCTTTACCGCACAATTGCAGGCCGCATTGACGGCCAAAGGCCACCGCGTGCGCGTACATAATGGCGGCGTGTCGGGCGATACCAGCGCCGGCGGCTTGGCGCGGCTTGATTGGGCGGTCGGGCCGCAAGCGCAAGCGGTGATTGTCGAGCTGGGTGCCAATGATATGTTGCGCGGCCTGTCGCCCAAAGTGACGGAAAAAAACCTTCGCCAAATCATTGAAAAACTGCAGGCGCGCGGGCTTGAGGTCATGCTGGCCGGCATGCTGGCGGCACCCAATCTGGGGCCGAGTTATGCGCAAGCTTTCAATACTCTTTATCCGCGCCTTGCCAAGAAATATGGGCTGGTGTTTTATCCGTTTTTCTTGGATGGTGTAGCCGGAGACTCGCGCCTCAATCTGGGCGACCGCATCCACCCCAATCGTGACGGCATTGCCGTCATTGTCGAAAATATTTTGCCGACAGTCGAGAAGCTGTTGGCACGCATTGCATTATAAAACAAATAGGGAGGTTTTATGGAATATCGTCGTCTCGGACATACTGACATTGACGTCAGCGCCATTTGCTTGGGCACTATGACATGGGGGCAGCAAAACACCGAAGCTGAAGGCCATGAACAAATGGATTATGCGGTCGAAATGGGGATTAATTTCTTCGATACGGCAGAAATGTATGCAGTGCCGCCAATGGCTGAAACGCAAGGCAAAACTGAAAAAATTATCGGCACATGGTTTCAAAAAAAGAATAATCGCCAAGATATTATTCTCGCCACCAAAGTGGCCGGTCGCGCGCCGATGGACTGGCTGCGCGATGACGGCAGCGGCACAGAACAAACACCGGAACAAATTCACGAAGCGGTCGATAAAAGCCTGAAACGCTTGCAGACTGATTATATCGACCTGTATCAGCTGCATTGGCCCGACCGTCCAATCCGTATTTTCGGCGGCTTGGGACATAAGGAAATGGGCGGCGAGATTAACAAGATTGAAGATATTTTGGGGGCGCTNGCCGATNTTCANAAAGCCGGNAAAGTNCGNCATTTCGGCCTGTCNAATGAAACACCNTGGGGNATTATGAAATTTCTNCACCATGCGGAAATGGATAANNACCTGCCGCGNATNGTGTCGGTGCAAAATGCCTATAATCTTTTGAACCGCATTTATGAGCTTGGCTCGTCNGAAATTTTTCACCGCGAAGGGGTNGGCCTGTTGGCTTANTCGCCATTGGCGCAAGGCTATTTGACCGGCAAATATCAAGGAGGGGCCATGCCACAAGGCTCCCGCAANCANTTATTCGACCGCTTGCAACGCTATGAGGTGGATGGCGCGGAAGAGGTGATTGACAGCTATCTNGACATTGCCAAAAAATANGNGCTTGATGCGTCGCANTTGGCCAATCAATTCGTAACCACACGCGATTTCGTAACCTCCAATATTATCGGTGCGACGAGCATGGANCAGTTGAAATTGGCNGTNACCAGNATAGATGTCNAATTGACCGNNGAGATATTGGCCGATATNGACAAAGTNCATTTGCGCGCACCCAATTTGTGCCCNTGAGGNAGAANTATGNTTNAGAAACTAACTGCCGCTGAAAAGAAAAAAGCNATGGGCCAGCTATCCGGCTGGAAAAAAGTNAGTGGTCGNGAGGCCATTAAAAAGACNTTTNTCTTCGCCGANTTCAATGCGGCCTTTGGCTGGATGAGCCGTGTNGCCATNCAAGCNGAAAAAATNGACCATCACCCAGAATGGGNNAATGTCTANAAAACCGTCAATGTGGTGTTGACCACCCATGATGCGGGCGGCCTCTCTGCCCTTGATGTNAAGCTNGCAGGTTTTATGGACAAAACCGCCGGNGCGGCGGGCAAAGNGCCNNGCNCAAAAAAGGGACGCAAAAAATAAATGCGGCNCGGGCGCATCGGCTTGNCTGATATNGGCGTCCTCGCTTTGCTGACGGCANTGGCGNTCGGCACGGCATTTTTGCAAAATCGCCATCAGCCTTTGGCGCTTTATGACCAAAACATCCGCGCCACGATTGAGGCCCAAATTGATGCTTTTCGCGCANAAGATGATGTCGCCGCTTTCGGCTTTGCCTCGCCCGATTTGCGNGCCCAATTTGTTGCNCCNAATCGCTTTATGGCCATGGTGCNGGCCCATTATCGGCCNGTTTTTACGGCGCAACAATTCAGCTTTACCGGCCGCGCNCGTGCCATATCGCAAACCNCGCAGATTCGGCTGCAAGATGTTTATTTGNTCGATGATCGCGGCNCCAGCTTTAANGCGCGCTATATGATGCAAAAACAGCCNGACGGATCTTGGAAGATCGCCGGCTGCCAATTGCTCACCTCAAACCAAATGGATATTTGAGGCGCTTNTCCCNNGCAGNGNGCTNTACCTCCNCTAGCGGGGAGCCATGCGAATGGCGCCGTCNAGGCGCACATCTTCNCCGTTGAAATAATTCACTTCGCACATGGTCGCGGCCAATTTGGCGTATTCACCTGGAAGGCCGAGACGNGACGGATAAGGCACCATAGCTCCNANAGCTTGGCGCACATTTTCCGGCGCACCTGCAAGCAGCGGCGTATCAAAAATACCTGGCAAAATTGTGTTGACGCGNATGCCTTCGCGCGACANNTCGCGGGCAATCGGCAANGTCATGCCAACNACGCCNGCCTTTGAGGCCGAATAGGAAGCCTGACCGATTTGCCCGTCNTCTGCTGCCACCGATGCGGTATTGACGATGGAGCCGCGATCNCCGCAAGANAGNGGGTCAAGNCTCATCATGCCGGCCGCCGATTTGGCGATNCACCGAAATGTGCCNACCAGATTNATCTGAATGATGAGATTAAACGCATCGAGCGGAAAGTGANTNATNTCGCCGCTTTCNTTGTCTCGTGAAGCGGTTTTAACCGCATTGCCGGTGCCNGCGCAATTTATCAGAATACGNTCNTGACCNAGGGCTTCGCGGATTTTGGCAAAACCNGCATCNACCTCTTCATCTGAAGTCACATTGACCTTGGCAAAAGCNCCGCNNACATCTTTGGCAACCGCCTCNCCTTTTTCTTCATTCAAGTCAAAAATGCCGCATTTTACNCCTTTTTCAGCAAGCAGGCGCACTGTTGCNTCACCCAGACCTGACGCGCCGCCAGTGACNATGGCGGTAATGTTTGAATCCAATTTCATAATTTTTCTCCCACAAAATGGCCTTGCATAGAGGCAAACCATATTCAGTCATNGGGCGGCGTGCAAGCCCNNTNTNGGNCGANAAAGNTTACGGCACAGGCGGTGCTTTNTCNCCCTCNNCCTTTTGCAAACCGGCTTCGCGCCGCACAATATAAAANCTCGACGCCACAATAATGNAGGCACCGATGATGGTATATATNTCGGGCACGNTGGCAAAAACCAGCCAGCCNGCCAAAGCNGCAAAAATCAGTCGCGAATAATCAACNGGCGCAATGACGCTGGCCTCACCCATTGCAAAGGCGCGGATAAAACAATTATGCGAGGCCGTGGCTAATACCCCCATCGCNACCAGCATGGCNAGTTCGGTGATNTTGGGNGTCTGCCAGACGAAAATGGTCGGAATAGCAATCAGCATGACCGAGACAATATTGGTGTAAAACATCAGCGTCACCGGCCCGTCATANCGCGANGCAATATTGACCAAAACCGTAGCCAGCGCGACCAAAAACGCATGTCCTAAAGCNGCCGCTGCACCNAGGCTCAAAACCATNCCCNCNGCNTCCCCGCCCGCCTGCNCCATGCCCGNTCCCATGCCNGGGCGNAGCATGATGAGCACGCCGNCAAAACCGACCGCCGCNGCAANNGCNCGNCGCGGCCCGACNNCTTCGGCNAGAATAAANGCGGCNAAAGGCACCANAAANAGATTGCGNGAAAAGCTNATGGCTTGCGCNTCGGCCAGCGGCAAAGCGACNATCGCATAAAAGCCCAAAAACATGGCCAGNGAGCCGACNACGCCGCGGGTCATTTGCAAAAGNGGGATTTGCGTTTTCATNCCCGCNCTTATGCCACCCGTGCGCGCAAATATCGGCAAAATNACCGCNAGCGCGACAAGCCCTCGAAACAAAGAAATTTCAAANGGGTGNAATGTCTCACCCAAAGTCTTCACCAGCACACCGGTAAAGGTGAACATTACGGCTGAGGCCAAAAGCCATAANGCGGCTTGACGATTATTGACCGNCNNGCGCGCCGGCTGCGGANGNGGNCCGGNCAAGCGCTAGCCTTCGCTGCGCCCGGTGGTCAAAATTACTTTACCCTTAACTTNACGATTGGCCATTTTATTGAGTGCATCGGCGGCNTGGTCCAATGGAAAACTGTCTGAAATATGCGGTCGGATTGTGCCCGCCTTATACATTTCCATCAATTCCTGCAAATTGGCCTGATTNGCTTGCGGGTCNCGCGCCGTAAAAGCGCCCCAAAACACNCCAACAATCTGACAGCTTTTCAANAGNGCCAAATTGAGNGGAATTTTCGGNATCTCACCGGCCGCAAAGCCGATGACCAAATAGCGNCCTTCCCAATTAATGGCGCGTAAAGCTGGTTCGGCATAAGNNTCACCGACTGGGTCATAAATCACATCAGCACCNAGCCCNNCGGTTTTTTCCTTNATCGCATCGGAAAAGGATTTTTGTTGGTCNCGGTCAAGCNTGCCTGANGGATAAAGAATGGTNTCATCGGCGCCATGCTCGACACANACATCAAGCTTGTCTTGCGTTGANGCGGCGGCAATGACGCGCGCGCCNATAGCCTTGCCAAGCTCAACTGCGGCCAANCCGACACCGCCTGCCGCNCCCATCACNAGCANGGTTTCACCGGCCTTTAATTGCGCGCGNTCTTTCAAGCCATAATGCGAAGTNCCATAGGTCAGCACCAAAGCCGAAGCGGTGTGCAAATCCATTTCATCNGGCACAGGCATGCAGGCCATTTCATTAATGGCAATCTCTTCGACAAANCCGCCATTGCCGCATGAGCCAATAACGCGNTCNCCNATTTTNAGATTTTTNACCCCNTCGCCTAATTTNGAAACAANACCGGCCACTTCGCCACCTGGCGAAAACGGCAAAGGCGGCTTGAATTGATATTTGTTTTGAATGATCAATACATCGGGGAAATTGACTGCCGCAGCATGCACATCGAGCACCACTTCGCCTGGCCCCGGCTCAGGCGAAGCGATATCTTCCACCACCAGGCTTTCCGGCGGGCCGAACTCTTTACATAAAACGGCTTTCATTTTGTCTCCCTTTCGCAAACCCGTCGCAGGCGGGGTTTTCTTTCTGCGCCGCAGCTTTTACCATGCGGCTGGATAGGTTCTCATAATAAGCCAGACAGGCTTAATGAGAAGTGGAAAATGAGGTAGGGCCGACGAAAATGAAGGGTTATTTTGCCATTGGCATTGAAGGGGCATCGAAGCCGATGAATACCGGCAATCTCATGCGCTCGGCGCACGCCTTCGGTGCCGCCTTTATCTTCACCGTCAACGCGCATTTGAAAGTGCGCGAGGCACGCTCCGATACATCGAAAACGCAAGCCTCCGTGCCGTGGTATGATTGGGACACTACCGCCGATATGCAATTGCCCGAAAAATGCCAATTGGTCGGAGTTGAGTTAACCGAGGAAGCGGTGGATTTGCCAAGCTTCACCCATCCGCGCTGCGCCGCGTATGTGATGGGCCCCGAGCGGGGTGATTTATCGCCCGCCATGCGCGAAAAATGCGCGCATATGATCCGTATCCCGACACGCTTTTGCGTCAATGTGCAAATTGCCGGAGCCATTGTCATGTATGATCGTTTGCACAGCCTCGGCCAATTTGTCGACCGGCCGGTCATGCCAGGCGGCGATAAAGGCGCGCAATTCACCCCGTAAAATGATTAAAGACGGCCTTCCAATTCATTACGAAGCCGCGAAAAAGCCAGCCGCAAGCGTGATTTGACAGTGCCCAAAGGCAGATTGGTATCGGCCGCGATTTTTGAATGCGACCAGCCATTGTAAAATGCTAGGCGTACTAGTTCGCGCTGTTCTTCGGGAAGTTTTTCAAGCGCCGCACGCACCGCCTCGCCTTCGCGCGCGCCGATGACTTCTTCATCAGGAGCCCGCGGGGCATCAGGCACAAGACTGGGGTCTTCTGCTTCGATCTCGGGGAATTTCCGCTTTCGCAAAATATCAATGCGGCGATTGCGGGCAATGGTGAAAATCCATGTTGATGCTGCAGCTTTTTTGCGATCAAACAAATGCGCTTTGCGCCATACGGTTAGCAAAGCCTCCTGCAAAACCTCTTCTGCCTGCCCTTCCGACGCGCCCAAACGCAATAAATAACCTTTTAGCCGCGGTGCGAAATGCGCGAATAACGCGGCAAAAGCCTCGCGGTCTTTGGTTTCGGCGATCTTTTCGATAAGACCTGCAAAATCGGCTTTATTACCGGTTTTTGCGAAATCGGGGCTCACTGGCTTGCCGATTTGATCTACTTCGACTTCGCTTCGCGCGGAGCCGGTGTTCTGGCCACTCGCTGACATGGTCTTAAGACCTCTCTAACACGCACAAAATTCCGTGCGCTTATCTAGTAGAGGCTATTGGACGGATAAAAGCAAGAAAAAGCGGTCTGGTCAGAGGCGCCAAATCACCATAGATTGCATTTTATGTTGAAAGTCGCCATTTTCACCGGGTTTCTGGGCGTTTCATTGGTTTCGCCGGGATTTGGCGCGACCCGGCCGGTCGCCGAATATGGCGATTGGCGCATGTTTGTTAGTGGCGCGGGACAAAGCAAAAATTGCTATATTGCCGGTGAGCCGAAGCGCTCAATGCCGAAAAATGCACGGCGCGGCGATGTTTTCCTGATTGTGGCACATCGCCCGGGACAGGGCGTGCGCAATGAGGTTTCAGTGCGCATCGGCTATCCTTTTTCAGCCACATCCGAGCCTTTTGCCCGTGTCGGCAGCGATGAATATGCGTTTTTTACCGGAGTGCAGATCGAAAACGGGGCCGATGAATGGGCCTGGCTGGAAACGCTGGACGACCAGAGCCGCCTCGTCACCGCCATGAAACGCGGCAATGAGCTGGTTTTCAAAGGCACATCGGCGCGAGGCACGTTGACCACGGACAGCTATAGCCTGAAAGGCGTCACCGCCGCCATGAAGGCGCTGGACGCGGCCTGCCCCGCCCCGTAAAACCATCAAATGGTACCTATCAGTGAGACACGCAAAACCAGCCTTATCGGCATGACGCGCCATGAACTGGCCGCGGCTCTGAGCGCGCTCGGTGTCCCCGACAAGCAGTTGCGCATGCGGATTAGCCAAATATGGGGTTGGCTTTATGCGCATGGTGTGCGCGAGTTCGACCAAATGAGCAATGTCGCAAAAGATTTGCGCGAAAAACTGGCGGCGCATTATTCACTGGCGCGGCTCGAACTGGCCGAAGCGCAGCATTCCAATGACGGCACGCGCAAATATTTGTTCCGGCTTGATGACGGGCAATTGGTCGAGACGGTCTACATACCCGAGCTTGATCGCGGCACTTTATGCGTTTCCAGCCAAGTCGGCTGCACCTTGACCTGCCGCTTTTGCCACACCGGCACTCAAAAATTGGTTCGCAATCTGACGGCGGCTGAAATTACCGGCCAGATGGTAGCGGCGCGCGATGATTTGCAAGATTGGGGGACAGCCGGCCCATCCAATAGCGGCTCCCGCAAAGTAACCAATGTGGTGATGATGGGCATGGGTGAGCCACTTTATAATAGCGACCATGTTGCCGAAGCCCTGAATGTCATAAGCGATGGCGACGGCCTTAGCCTGTCAAAACGGCGCATCACCCTATCGACCTCGGGCGTGGTACCGGAAATTGCCGCTATGGGGGAGAAAACCGGTGTCATGCTGGCCATATCACTGCATGCAGTCACCGACGCGTTGCGCGATGAGCTTGTGCCGCTCAATAAAAAATACCCGATTGCCGAACTGCTGGACGCATGCCGCAATTGGCCCGGCCTCTCCAATGCCAAACGCATTACCTTTGAATATGTGATGCTGAAGGGCGTCAATGACAGCGATGCCGATGCGCGCGCTTTGGTGAAATTACTGGCCGGTATTCCCGCCAAGATTAACCTCATTCCGTTCAACCCCTGGCCCGGCGCGCCCTATCAATGCTCCGATAACAAACGCATGCAAGCTTTTGCCGATATCGTCAATAAAGCGGGCTATGCGAGCCCGGTGCGCCGTCCGCGCGGGCGCGATATTATGGCGGCGTGCGGCCAGCTTAAATCGGCCAGTGTCAAACAATCGGCGGCGGAAAAGAAAAAAGCCGAATTAGCGCAACGCAATCTGGGCCGCGCCTAAAGAATGTGAGGGGCCAAAACAATATTGACAATCGGGCAACAATAAATCCAAACAACAATTACGGCCAATTTACGACCTCATGGACACAACAAACGGCCTAGCGTCCCGATTGCCCCCGAAAGGCGGAAATTGCCTCTCGGATACATAGTTAAGCGTGTTTCCTTCGTTTCTCCAAACGCGTAGGTTGAAATGCGCAAATATTTTCATGACGCCAAATACTTTTCTTTTTCGCTATTGTGCTTATAAAGGCGCGAGATATGGAGAAATCGATGATCGATAAAAGCGACATCAAGAAAGTTGTGCTAGCCTATTCGGGCGGTCTGGATACCTCAATCATTTTGAAATGGTTGCAGGAGACCTATGCTTGCGAGGTTGTCACTTTTACCGCCGATCTCGGGCAAGGCGAAGAGTTGGCGCCGGCGCGGGCGAAAGCTGAAATGCTGGGCATTAAAGAGATTTATATTGAAGATTTGCGCGAAGAATTTGTTCGCGATTATGTCTTCCCGATGTTTCGCGCCAATGCGCTTTATGAAGGTGTTTATTTGCTGGGCACCTCAATCGCACGGCCTTTGATTGCCAAACGGCAGGTAGAAATTGCCGCCGAAACCGGCGCCGATGCCGTGTGCCACGGGGCTACCGGCAAGGGCAATGACCAAGTGCGCTTTGAACTTGGCTATTATGCCTGCAATCCCGATATTAAAGTCATTGCCCCCTGGCGCGAATGGGATTTGCAAAGCCGCGAAAAACTCATCGCCTATGCCGAGCAAAACCAAATTCCGGTGCCGAAAGACAAGCGCGGCGAAGCGCCGTTCTCGGTCGATGCCAATTTGCTGCACACATCGAGCGAAGGCAAAGTGCTGGAAGACCCGGCCGAGCCCTGCCCCGAATTTGTTTATCAGCGCACGGTAGCGCCGGAAGACGCGCCCGACAAACCGACAGAAATCACCATCGGTTTTGAAGCCGGGGACGCCGTATCGATTGACGGCGAAAAACTCTCGCCCGCCGCACTATTGACCAAGCTTAATCAATTGGGCGGGGCCAATGGCATTGGGCGGCTCGATTTGGTGGAAAACCGTTTTGTCGGTATGAAATCGCGCGGCGTGTATGAAACCCCGGGCGGCACGATTTTGCTCGCCGCCCATCGCGGCATTGAAAGCATCACACTCGACCGCGGTGCCATGCATTTGAAAGATGAGTTGATGCCGCGCTATGCCGAGCTAATCTATAATGGCTTTTGGTTCGCGCCTGAGCGCGTCATGCTGCAAGCGGCGATTGATGCCAGCCAGTCTCACGTAACCGGCGAGGTGGTACTCAAACTTTATAAGGGCGGTGTCGCCGTGGTGTCGCGCCAAAGCCCCCATTCGCTCTATTCAGAAGCGCATGTGACGTTTGAAGAAGATGCCGTCTATGACCAGTTCGACGCGGAAGGCTTTATCAAATTAAACGCACTGCGGCTGAAATTGCTCGGCCGGCAAAAGTAATTAAACCTCCGGCTCCTCAAAGCCGTTTTGGCGGCAAAAGGCAGTCAGCGTGTTGCGCAACAAGCAGGCAATGGTCATTGGGCCGACACCGCCGGGCACCGGCGTGATATGGGCGGCAACTTCTGCCGCGTCATCATAAGCAACGTCACCAACTAGACGGGTCTTACCTCGGCCTTTTTCGGGCGCGTCAATGCGGTTAATACCGACATCAATGACACAGGCGCCGGGCTTGACCCAATCGGCCTTGACCATTTCAGGAATGCCGACCGCGGCGACCAAAATATCGGCTTGGCGACAGACGGCCGGTAAGTCACTCGTGCGCGAATGGGCCGTGGTGACGGTGCAATTTTCGCGCAATAAAAGCTGCGCCACCGGCTTGCCGACCAGATTGGAACGGCCAATGACCACGGCATGTTTGCCCGTTAAGTCGCCTAATGTTTCTTTGGCGAGAATGACGCTGCCCAAAGGCGTGCATGGGGTCAGCGCATCCAGCCCTGAAACCAGCCTACCGGCATTGGCCGGATTGAGGCCATCGACATCTTTCGCCGCATCAATTGTATCAATCACCACTTGTTGCGAAATTTGCGCAGGCACGGGGAATTGCACCAATATGCCATTGACCGCAGGGTCGGCATTTAATTCACGCAGTTTGCCGAGCAGCACCTCTTCCGGCGTGTCTGCGGGCAGGCGAAACTCTAATGAGGTCATGCCCGCCTCTTTAGTCGCAACGCCCTTATTTTTTACATAGACTTGACTTGCTGCATCTTCTCCGACCAGCACCACTGCCAGCCCCGGCATTTTGCGATGTCGGTTTTGCAAATCTTGAACAGCCGCGCCAATGCGCCCGCGCAAAGCGGCGGCAATTGCCTTCCCGTCAATTTTTTGTGCCGTCATTTATCCGCCATAAACCGAAGGGCCGAGCACTTCCCACATTAAATTGCGCAAGAAAATAAGGCCGAAAATCACCACTAGTGGCGACAAATCAAGACCACCCATATCGGGCAAAAAGCGTCGAATGCGAGCATAGACTGGCTCGGTCAGGCGATTAAGCGCATCGCCAAGCATAAACACAAAGCGATTGCGCATATTGATGACGTCAAAAGCAACCAGCCAGCTGAGCACGGCCGAGGCAATGACAATCCAAATGTAAAATTCAATCAGCTGCGAAATCAGCGTCAGTAAGGCGCCCATAAAACCCTCTTACCCTTAAGGTGGCTAGGCGAAACGCTTAAATGACTGCTTCGCCATCATCTTTCATATAAATCGAGTCGCGCGGACGTTCCATAACACGGCGCACCATCGGCTCGAAAAACTCAAGCGGATAGGATTCATATTCCGGATCAAAGCTCGACTGGTCATAAAGATGACAGAACTGAGCGGTATATTCAAAATGCTCGCTATCGCGGAACGCCTCACGCGCATCGCGGTCGAGCCCGATATGATGGAAGAAATAATAACCCTGAAACACGCCGTGATTTTGCAGCATGAAATAATTTTGCTCGGAGACAAACGGCTTCAAAATAGCTGCACCCAATTCGGCATGGTTAAACGTTCCCAACAGATCGCCAATATCATGCAGCAAGGCGCAAACGACATATTCTTCATCGCGCCCATCCTTATGGGCGCGCGTTGCTGTCTGCAAACTGTGTTCCAGACGGTCAACTGCAAAACCGCCGAAATCTCCTTTCAGCATTTGCAAGTGTGCCAACACGCGATCAGGCAGAGTTTTTGAAAAGTCACCGAAAGCGGCGGAAATTTTTTGGTAATCTTCTTCCGTGCCATCGATCATGGCTGAGAATTGCGCGCGTTCTGTATCTTCAAGCATAAGAACCTCCATGTCCTCAATTGATGATGCCAAATACGCTCGCAAAAGGCAAACCTCAATCACTTGAACCTAACCCAATAGCGCGTTTCTGGGGTTGTTTTTAAATTGCGACAGCCTAAGCTTTACGCAGTCAACATCGGGAGAAGAAAATGCTGGGCTACGTAACTATTGGAACCAATAATATTTCTAAAGCAAGGGCTTTCTACGGAGCTCTATTGAGCGAACTCGGCATGTCCGAACTGTTTGACAATGAAAGGCTGTATTTTTACGGCAGCGCACCGCAAGGGCCATATGTTGTTGTGGGAGGCCCTTATGATGAACAAGCTGCAACCGTTGGAAATGGTATGATGGTCGCCCTTAATTGCCATGATAACGATAAAATTGACGCGATGCATGCCAAAGCTCTGGAGCTGGGCGCAACTGATGACGGCGCGCCTGGCGAGCGTGTGCCGGGCATGTTTTATGGCGCCTATGTGCGGGATCTGGACGGCAATAAGCTGTGCTTTTATAAAATGGGTGGGTAACACTCGGCATTTAAATGAAAATGCGGCAACAAAATCACCTGTTTTCTAGAGAAATCTGTTGTTTGAAGCACCGTTAGCGATCTTCTGCCGCGGGCTTATTGGGCGAGGCATAATTTTTGGGCTTCACTCCGCGCACATTGTCGAAGAACGCATAAATTTCAGCCATATCGGCATCAATATTACCGGACGGGTAAATGATGTGATCAACCCCGACGCTCTTTTTTCCAGCGTTAATTCCAGCAAGAATAATTGGCACATTCGCAGCAAGTGCAATATGATAAAACCCAGTCTTCCATTGGGTGCGGGGGCTTCGCGTGCCTTCCGGTGTAACCACAAGATGGAAAACATCGTTTTTTTCAAATTGCTCGGCCATCATGCCAACATAATCGCGAGCGGCGCGACGATCTATCGGAATGCCACCGCAATATCGCAAAAACCATCCAACCGGGCCGATGAAAACTGTATGTTTAATAAGCACTCGGACATACAAGTTAAGGGCGAAAACCAACGGTAAAAATAGAGCAAAATCCCAATTCGAGGTGTGAGGCGCTGCCACCACCACACATTTTTTTATCTCCTTGGGAATAGTTTGCCCCGGCCGCCAACCGATAATCAGCAAGACACCCCAAGCAATAATTTTAAAAAACGGGCTTAAAATAGGTGTGTTGAAAATCGTCATAGCGCGAATACCCCCAGGCTGTGACCAGCCGCTAAATTAATGCCAATGCGTCAAGATGCAAGGACTGCCAGCCCGAACGCTCCGCCATGGTGGCAAACATTTCATCGCCACGCTCTGTACGTTCGACTATCATCGCAGAAATAACCGCCATGATGAAACCAGCGAAACTGGCTCGCCGATAATCGGCCCAAGCGGCAGCAATATCATAATTGCCAACACAAGCGCCCAATTGCGCGTGGTAAGTCGCAACTAAATTTTCTTCATGAGCGGCCCTCACATCGGGATCTTTTAGGCTTGTCGAAATACAATAGGCAATATCGCCCATTGGCGAAGCCACTGAGGCCGTCTGCCAATCTAGTAAAATCACTCGCTCGTCGGCATCATAAAACAGCATATTATCAAGCCGCAGATCGCCGTGCGCCAAAACTAAGGGGCCATCACGGGGAGCTACGTAAGTGTCGAATTTGGCCACCAATTCCTCCCCCATATCGAGAATGCTGGCATCAATGCGCCCCTTATAACGCGCCCGCCATTCAGGATAAACTGCTCCCATTAAGCCACTGACAAAGGCGCGGCGCTCTTCTTTTTGGCTATAGGTCAAAAATTTATGCGCCGACAGCCCGTCATCATTCCAATGACTTTTATGCAACAGAGCCGCTTCTCGCAAAACCTGTTCAACTTGCTCCACCGCGCAGCCATCCATTTGTGCGATTTGCTTTGCAGGTGCCATATCCTCGAACAATAAGATGCCATCACCGCTTGCCGGATCATAATCAGCTAGATAGACATCCGGCACACGTGCGCCGCAATTGGTGCTAAAATGCGTGTAAAATTTGGTTTCAATTTCATACAAGTTCATATTGCGCGCCGTGTCGCGACTCACTGCATCAGCGGCCGGACATTTAGCAACCAGCGTTTCGGGCAACGCANCATCATCGATCGCCCATTGNAGCGTGATNCGAAAACTGTCCCCNACNTGGCCNGTNCCGACCGNGNCAAANTCAAAGCCGTNNANCGCNTNACCCCNGTGNCCGAANANGGCAGCCAGAAAATCANTATCAAATTTGTTNGGATGGTCGCGNAANCTCATCGTCNTGGCCCTAGCTCATAATGCCGTCNACAAGGTCATGAAAGCCGCTCGGTATATGTGGGCCTATAAATANCTGCTCAATCACGCCCTGCCCACGATGCGATGTTCCATTCACNTCAAGCGNAATCTCCGANAANCTTTGAATNTGNAGNTTCTCCATTTTNCCACTTTTGAGGTCNGCCTCTGCTNCCGTCAAATCAATCTCGTCAAAGCCCACACGCAGNGCCCCATGATGCATGCCGTGGTTCCATTCNGGNTGAATATAACCTAAGCCCTGCATATANAATATATGACCTGTTGGAGTGAAACGGGCTTTNATNCCACCGCTTTGCATCTNNAANTTTNCCACACGNCGCGTGCCGGCATGATAGTCTGNTGTNACCTCAATCTGCGTCATNTCCGTNCGANCNCCNTTTNCAAAATCNTCAAACACCGCTTTTCTGTTCCACGGCANGCCTTCGCCATCATCATTAGTGTGNCAGAAAAACGCCGCTCCCTCGAAATTACTAGGCGTCCAAAGCCAATAAAACTGCTGCGGCGCTGGCGGCACNGNNGNTTGCGGNTCGGNCATGCCGATTTGGCGNATGCCCCAGCTNCGGTCGCGNGTGCCANGACANCCACCAACATCAATTTTATGCCCGCGCAAATNNAGGGTGCCNGNCCATTCAATATTTTGCGTGGCGCGNGTCAAATCCATCATCATTCGTGTGCCTTGCCGACGTGTAAATCGCGGCTCNTCGATGGCTNCATGGCGCGCNGANGCNGTCAGACTGCCCGTCAGCCCGCCCTCATTATNAGCCAGTTTGATNNGGGTTTCTTGCATCGGATTAACAATTNCGAGGCTGAGAGGGCCAATGCTCANGNCGAGCCGATCNCCNANCATTTCTTTTGAAGTTCGCAAATTATATTGCCGCCCCTCATACGATAGGGAAAAACTNGCATCCATAATATTAAGCTGCGGATAGACGCCCAGCGCGGCAGCGAAAAAAATGGTGCCGTCGGCGCTATAACCNTTNAAGAAAAAACGGTCATAAAAATTGCGATCGCTGCCCGCATAAGCNATNGGCTCGGGGGTTTGGTGCAANGGNTAATCGTCAGCCGGCGTCAGCACTCAACTNCCCTTTTTCTGNTTGCTAAAAACTGCACGAACCGCATCCTTNTTCTCATCCGAGCCGGTCAAAAGTGCATATTGATCGCGGTCCATAAAAGATGAGAGATGGCTNAGCGCGTGNGCTTGNGCATTAATCGCTTGCTTGCTCATACGCACCGGCACAGGNGGCAAGGCNAAGACTTTGTTGGCCAATTCTTCCGCTGCNGCCAACGCCCCNCCGGCAGCGGTNACCTTGTCGANCANCCCCCATTGCNCGGCTANTTCAGCGCCAATNTTTTCGCCCAAAATCACCAATTGCTTAGCCCGCGCGGGGCCGATTAGCGCNGTGATNCGNGGATTTGCTTGCCAAGACATATTAATCCCGAGCGGCACCTCNGGCAGGCGAATATCACAATCNTCTGAGGCNACACGCCAATCGCAAGACACGGCCAGTGCCANCGCNCCGCCAATAGCATAGCGCTCCATNGCACAAATNGTCACCTGNTCCAAAGCCTCCCAGGCAGAGCACATATCGGGGCCAAGCAGAAGTTTCTGNCTTTGCTTNAGCGTGNTGAGACCATGNGTGTGCATATNNGGATCTTTTAAATCGGCNCCTATNGAAAACACGCGCGCACCGGTGACAATAACGCAATGGGTTTCAATATCACCTTTCAACCACCGCGCCACATCGCGTAAACCCTCCATCGCTTCGGCCGANAGTGGGTTCATACCACCGCCATANCTNCCGCGGTCNAGTGTNACGATNGCGCGGCCNTTGTCACGCTTNAGCGTGACGCAATCCGGCAGATGCAAGGCCTCCATANATTCCTCCCAAAGATGCNCGTGATTATGGGAGAGGTCGTGCAGGTTTTGCAAGCGAGAAAGCTAATGCCAATAACAGAAGCGGCGCCCACAAGCGCCGCTTTGCGACCTCAACCGCTTTACGCGCAAATGCTTATTCGGCCAGATTATGTGGCTTAATGCCAGGGTCGCCCAATAAGACGATCTCGTCGCCAGTTTTTCCAATAGCAGTGGCGAAGCTCAAGCGATCGGGGCGCGGCTGGTTAGTGAAGCTTTTGCCTCCATCGCCGGAGACCAAGACTGTACCCGACAGACCAACTAGCACGATGCGGCCATCTTCTAACTGCGTGCCGCCGGATACTGATTGATCAGTGCCGGTATCGACCTGCTTCCAGCTCCCGCCAGAATTAGATGAGCGCCAAACATTGCCACGCATGCCAAAGACCAATAGGTCACCATTGTCAAGGCCGAGGCCGCCCCAGAAGGAGCCGTCATAGCCTGTTTCAATGGCTTGCCAGTTCTGTCCTCGATCGCGCGATTTATAAACCGTGCCGAATTCAGCGGGAATGTAAAGATTGCCCTTATTATCGGCAAAGACATCATTTAAATGGAAATCGTCATAACTGTCTTCAACCAAAGCCCGCTGTGTCCATGTTTCGCCGCCGTTTCCTGTCTCAAATGTGTAGGAAAAACCACCCACTGCAATACCATTTTGGGCATCGGCGAAATATACAGCAAAGAGCGGCGTTTCGCCGTTACGTTCGTTGTACTGCAGCGTCCAATTTTCACCGCCATCTTCTGTTTTCAAAATTGTTGCTGCATGTCCCACGGCATAACCGGTTTGGTTGTCGAGAAAAGTGACGCCAACCAAGGTATTACGAGTTGGCACCGAAGCTGCCTGCCGCCAGCTGGTACCCTTGTCGTCAGATAGCAACACATGACCGAACTCGCCGACCGCAACTAATCTTGAACCGGCACTATCCACATCGAGCAACAGTGCTTCTGACGCCATGTCGCTCGCAACAGCATATTCATAAGGCTGAGGCTTGCCGCCATGGTCATCGGCGAAGGCCTCATGATCAATGGATACAGCAATTGCAAAAATAAATAACGACGCCGCAAGTTTGCGAGCGGTCATATGCATAAAGGTCATTAGTTCCTCCCAGAAAGCAATTTGAAATTAAAATTATCCTTGCTCTCAACCTCATTTTAAAAACTAAGCCACCATAGGGCAAGCGGCAAAAGAGCGCGAGGCGAAACTTTTGCCTGTTACTTTTTGCCCAAAAACATCAAGAGCCTCTCATTATCGACCGAGCCTGCGGATGTTACTCGGAGTGTAGCGACTAGCATCTAGATGTTGAGCATCGAAATCAATCGGCTTTTCCTCGTTAATAAGTCCGAGCATAAGATATCTTCCAACCATCAAATCATACACAGTGTCGCCCGAACCGCCGCATAACGGCAATTCATATTGAACCCCACCGCCTAATTCCTGGACACGCCAGAGCTGACCACGTCCGTCATAGATTTCCGTTGCAACAATCCCCTTGGTATCTTCATCGATATAGAAAACTCGGCGCGAATAAACATGGCGGAAACTTTCTTTTAGGTTGCCTTCCACCTCCCATACTCGGTGCTTCTCATATCGCATCAGTTCCTGATTAACGTGCTTCTTGCCAACTAATTCTTCATAGGGGGCCAGCACTCGCCGATAGTTATTATAGGCGATAAATTTTTCGCTGCGCCCTCGCATTGTCCAGTCAAAACGATCGGGTGCACCGTTAAATCCTCCAAAACTGTCTGAGGTGGTTATACCGTCACTGTTTGTGCCAGGATTATCATAGGCAATCGTCGGAGCGCGACGCACGCGGCGGGTACCTGGGCTGTACGTCCAAGCGCGGCGCGCCTCCACAGACATATTAAGGCTTTCCTGCACCAAAACCACGTATCCAGCGGAACGAGCCGGCGCCTTGGTCTGGAGCAAATAATAAATAGAAATATTGTCCAATTCCTCAGCATTTCTTTTTTGGGGGTCGGACCAGCGCAAGATCGCATCGTCATGCACTGTAATCTGATAATAATCGCCCGATTGATTAACCGGAATGGCCGTAAATTGACGCTGCAATTTATATCCCCGATAGCGCAGCGTATGATTCCAGACAATTTCCAGGCCATTATTAGGAATTGGAAAAGGCGAAGCCATAATTGCTTTGGCAACGCCATTGCCATCCGACACCAACTCGCCGACAAGAGCATTATTGCGCGCAGCTTTGTAAACGAATTCCGGATGCGCGCAGGAGCGGCGTGTCGGATATACATCTAAGAAATAGCTGTCATGGCGCTCCAACAGAGCTCTCTGACCGCGCGTGATGAACTGGTCGTAGTCATCCGCATTGCCGCCAGTCACACGAAATAGCGGCTCGTCAGAAGCAAATGGGGCAGGCAAGTGTTTGCCCTTTTCGTAGCCTATGCCCTCTGGCGGGGCGGTCAGGCCGCCCTTCCATTCAGGAATTGAGCCATCTCTATTAGCGCCTCGTTCAGACCCCAGTGGAGTCAAGTCTTGGTCTAGCCGCGCCATTTGTTCTGGCGGAACTTTGGCGTAAGCAATGCCGCAGACGACCATCATATTTAAAATGACAGAAAGCTTTTTTATCGACATTTATTTCTCCCGAATATTGGCAGCTAGAAAGGCATAAAGCGCTGCGCCACGCAACAAAAAAGGGCGGGTTTTAAAACCCGCCCTTCTTATGTTTTTTGCCTCAGATGGCCGAGATTAACGACCCAAACGACGCACGTTTGCCGGCGTGTAGTAATCGGGTGTTAAGCGTTCGAGACCAGTCACAGCATTGGCTGGACGTCCTGACTTAAGTTGCAGCACCATGTAGCGACCCGCGAGGAGATCATAAATCCACTCCCCACCAGTGGTCCAGCAGGTGGTAGCCTCAGGACGGTAATCTGGGGCTTGTCCAACCTCTTGGACACGCCATAACTCACCACGACCGTCATACATTTCACCGGCCGTCATTTGACCGCTGTCCTCATCCATGCGCAGCACCCGCTTGGCATAGATGTGACGTGCGGAGTTTTTCAAGTTNCCNTCGATAACCCATTGGCGNCGCATTTCATAGCGNACNGGATCCGGATTAGCGTGACCAGCTTTNACGATGTCCTCAGTNGGCGTCAAATTAACCTGATAGTTATTTTGAATAGAAAGCTTTTCTTTCTTTCCAACTACNGTCCAGTCATANCGGTCTGGAGCNCCNTTGTAGCCGTCATACTGGTCAGANGTACCCATACCATCACCATTGGTNATCGGGTTATCNTAAGCAATATTCGGTGCACGACGCACGCGACGNGTACCCGGGCTNTAAGTCCATGCCTTACGGCCTTCTTTAGCCATATTCAGNGTCTCATGCACCANCACAACGTTACCAGCACGACGGGCNGGAGCNGANGTGTAAGCCACAAAGTAGATCGAAATATTGTTCAAGTCTTCCGCACGCTGATTTTGTGCATTGGAATANGGGAACACCACTTCATCTCGTGTGTANGTNAGCGTNTAGTCACCGCCNACTGTCGGAACCGCATAATTAAAGTCGCGCGCAATTCGCTCGCCACGATAACGCAGNGTGTGNTTCCACACAATTTCCAAAGCNGAATTCGGGATCGGAAACGGTCCAGCCATAATAGCTTCTGAAATGCCGTTACCGCCATCTACGACTTTACCAACCNNGGCATTNCGCTTGGCCGCTTTGTAGACAAAGTCCGGNTATACGCAAGAGCGGTTNGACTTATAAACATTGAGTTTATAAGTGTCGGGGTAAGTGGCCAACATAGCTTTTTGACCCACCGTAAGNTGGGAATCATACTGTGAAGCATTAGAGGCTGTGATTGTGTANAGCGCACTGTCGCTCATTGGGTTCGGCAANGCACCGCCATCCCAACCTGACAANAGGCTTGACCCGTCAATGCCGCGACCGCTCCAGGCTGCAACGCCCGAACGTGACCCAGCTTTTTCNGCNCCGGTAGGNGTCAGATCANCACCCAAGCGGGCTNCCTGACTGGCCGGTACGTCAGCATATGCAACACCAGCCGAAAGGCTCAGTGTCAATGCCGCTGTTAACATTTTGGTTTTCATTTTANTCTCCATCCAAAAATTTNATTTCCGAGGGCAGTCTNCTGCCCTCGGAAGACACTGATTAGAACGCGTANGTTACGCTAACTGACANGTTATCGCGATCCAACATTTTAGTGCGNTCCTCATCNCCATGATAGGTNCGATAAGANAGGTTTGCACTNAGTGAACCAAGATAGTCNGCAGTCAGNCTGAACGCNGTGCTGCCTGTNNCCTCNCGCCAGAAACCAGCAGGGCTTGGCGAATAGCCTTCNATNCCGTGCGAAANGATGATTTGTGGCTTGAGACCAATAGGCGTNCCGAAGACGTTGTTGTACTGGAGCTGAGCCATCAAAACAACNCCNTAGCTTACNTCTGTCGTNCGGCAGAAGCCCTTCGGATTATTNTCGGCATCGGTTCTTACATCNCCAACNGTCCGGTCATCGATCGACAAAATGCCGTTCAATGGGAGATCCGATCCGCCAACACATGTATTAGAGAGAGGCGTAATGCCCTGGGCCGCACCAAGGGCGCCAATGCCGCCGGTGTTGCCACGCTCGTCTTCGATGTCGTCAATGACTAGGCCTTGGAATTCCGTCAGGAAAATACCGAGGTCGGATCTCAGAGCTGAAACCACCGGGTTTGATCGCGTAAATGTGGCGGTCGTTCCGATGTCCCAGGTCAACACATCGTGATCCGTTGTGTAACCCCGCATGTATTTGTCAGTATTAGAACAACCAACGTCTCCGGCATGCTCTGTCGCATATGTCGACCCCGATTGGTAGATAGCCTCCAAAGCAACAACAGTTGTAAAAGCGCAGTTGTTAAAGAGAGCCGCAATAGTCAACGAGTCGGTGTCGAATTGCAGTGGCATTTCAGGACGCCATGCAAAGTCACCTTGCACACCCCAGCCGAACGCCGTTGTGTTGAAACTGAAACCATATGTTTCAACTTCAGGGAATTCAGCAAACAACTGGATGTTAGGAATAGGCGCAAAGCTTGTCGCACCGGTATGCAATTGACCCAAGCCATCAAAAGCCGAGCCAAGCGACATACCCGCGTTCAACTGAGCAATATTCAAAAGACAGTTGGTTTCCTGCATATAGGCAATGGTGTCACCCGCAGTAGCCGTTCTCGCGTAGTTATTAAACAGGATGAACGGCTCGGTTGCAGGGTCAGCACCACCCGCGACTGCCGCAGCGGCAGCAGCACCCTGAGCTGCCAAGCCGGCGGCTGCGCCGTCAGCAACCGCTTGGATCGTGGCATCGCCCAAGAAATCATGGGTGTCAACGACACTCACAGCAGCATAAGCTGGATTATACAGCGTGGCCGTTCCGGTCGGCAGAGTGGCTTGCGCCATGGCAGCACAACCAGCTACACCAGCGCCACGTCCTACAGTTGAGGCCTTGCTGGAAACTGAGGATGCCTTGATGCCAATCTCGCCAGGTGTCTGATAGCTAATATAGGGAAGACGGCTATCGCCTTTCTGGTAATAAAGCGCAAATTCAGTTGAATTTAAAGCCTCTGAATAATAGCGAACGGCAAGACCGATTTGTTCATCGCCATTTCTATCATCTAAGCCAGTGACGATATTTGTGTCACCCGACGCAGCCCGCTGGACTTCGGCTTGGCCTTCGTCCCAGCTGGTAATTGCGTCTTTACCTGTGGCGCAGTTAACGCCGCCGGTAGCAAGGACAGCCCCAATAATGGCCGCGCTTGCGGAGTATGGGCTTGTGGGGTCACCGCCACCCAAAGCAGCTAGCGGGGCAGCGCCCTCACAGGCGAACTGATCGCCTGACTTAAAACCACCACCGATATAGTAAACGTCTTTAGGGTTGCCGCCTGACACGCCGTCGGTGAAGCTATCGCTAACGCCCATTGGCGTACCACCCGCTTCCAAGCGGTAGTGTTCCCATCCGCCAACATAGGCTTCGAGTGAGAGGTCCTGAGTGACAGCGATTGAACCATAGAGAGCTTCAACAGGAAGCAGAGCCTCTTTGATTTCAGCGCCTGGACGACGAAGAGCGGCCACGTCAATCGGGTTAAATGCTGAGTTGCCACCAGGGATAAAGGTAGCTTCACCCCAGTTAATCACTTGCTTACCCAAGCGAAGAGTGTAAGGCATGCTTCCGACATCGCCATCATAGCTCACAAACGCGTCGAGAAGCTCAATGTTTTGACCTGCGTTTCTCTCGCCATCGTCGTCGAGATTGCCGCCTCGGTTGAAGTCCTCGTCCATCATTATCGCATCGTGCCAGGCATTAATACGAGCAAATGCGCGAATAGGCCCACGCGAAGCTTCGATTTCAGTGGTCAGTCGAATTGGGGCGGAGTATGCATCACCCTTATCGAAGTTTAGCCGGCCATCGTCGGAGTTAATTGATCCGTCGAAATTTGGAACGGCCAGAATTTCCTGGCAAAGCCCGCCATAACCTTCATCGCACCCTGCGGCAACAGCAGCGCCAACCAAAGCGGTGTCATCCCCAGCAGCCGCAGCAGCAGCGGTGGCAGCGTTAGCAGCGCCATAAACAGAACCGTCAGCGGGGCCACCATTTACAATAGGTAAATACTGTTCTCTGACATCTTTCATTAACCATGACATGCCGACTGACGCGGTATTATCAATTTGTACGTCCCAGCTGCCCAACTTTACATTGGCCGCGGAGACTGGGCCGGCGGCTATTAGCCCCGCACCCACAAGCGCACTCAACCCGAGTAGACGCGACTTACTTTTCAACATAGAGCCCTCCTCAAACGATCTCTATTTGGAAACTTTCCGCGCGTACTCCCATACGCGCCTCCCAAAAAGCTTCACAACCCTAAAAGCATGCAAAACAATTTTTGCCTGCGTCAACAATAAATTCACTAAAAGAAGCCAAATTTTATCGATTAAATTCTGTGGTGCATAAATGCAACACTGCTAATCCTCGGCCTCTTACCTCTCTCAACCAGACAATAGCTGGACAAATATCGTTGATTTTTGTAAAGCGGATAGATCGATAAAGTTCCAAAAAAAGAGCCGCTTTAGCTCAGTTGGTAGAGCACATCATTCGTAATGATGGGGTCGGGTGTTCAAATCACCCAAGCGGCACCACTTTCCCAAAGACGCAAATAGAAGTTTACTGGGTGCTAGCATTCCGGCAATAACCGAGACAAAATATAACAGGTAGGGCCCGGTTCGATGGGACGGTTTAAGAAGATTTTGCAAGAAACTCTCTTACAGCCCTCTTATGTTCATCAGTCTTCCAACACTCCCTAAGTAACTCACTTTCGCGCTCTTGGGCTTTTTCAAGATCAACCTCACTGCCGTTGAGGCTTAAAAGTTCTTTGACCATTTTCAGTTGGGGTTTCGGATTAGCGCCAATAACATCGGCCCTGCTCAATGCTTCCGGCAAAAGTTCATCTTCTGCTGTTAAGAAGTCGACCAAATTGGAGGCCATTGCCTCCCTAGCTCCGATTAGTCTTCCCGACAGACACATTTCGCTCGCCTTACCAAACCCCATTCTTTGAACAAGAAAATGGCTGCTAGCGAGTTCAGGAACTAAACCCATCTGGATAAAAAACATTCCGAACTTTGCCTTTTCCGACGCAATAATAATATCAAAGGGTAAGATCATAGTAATACCAATACCAACGGCTGCGCCATTCACAGCTGCAATCATTGGCTTTGATTCTCTAATTAGCTTTACCCAGTCAACATTCTTTGGCATTCCCCCGCTGCCAGATTGGGTGTCGTTACCGGGGTCTTTACCGTCAATTCTAGTTTGAAATGTCTCTTCTATGTCGGCCCCAGCACAAAACCCCTTCCCAGCGCCGGTCATAACTATCGCGCCAACGGAGTTATCTTCATTTGCTTGTGTTATAGCTTGTGCAAGTTCCTCGGCCATAAAAGGTGTCCAGGCATTTAATCTTTCAGGCCGATTTAGAGTAATCAAAGCAGAATTATTTCTTTTTTCGTATGCAATCGTCTCAAAGCTCATCTCTTTTCCTTTCAGAGGTGTTGTTCGGACCTTCCATTTGGGGCACGCCGTTGAAGGTCTCATTTACTGACAGTTTGCGACAATCTTTGCCAAACGCCAAGTTTTAAGGTCTGAAATTTGACTGATGCAAAATATTTTTTGGAAGTTCGGATATGTTTTTGTCTGTCTTCAGAGACAGAAATCCCCGTCAGACAGAGAGTTCTTTCAAATCCCCGTTGGGTGCCTGCCAAGCAACACCGCCCAGCCGGCCGGTTACTGGACAGATAGCCTGCCATTCGTCAAGCCGCATGCCGCCTCCCATCCAGCCCGCTTCGACCGAGGCACGCCGGGCTTTTTCCCGCCAGCCATGCGCTTCAATATCGCGCTCCAGCCCGTCTTCAATATCGGCCATAAGCAGGCAAATGCGGCGCGACGGGGTGTCTTCATCAACAAACGGGGCCAGTAAATTGGCCGCTTGGCGAAAGCGGCGTGCCGCCAATGCAATGCGGGCACGCAGTATGGCCGCCTCTTTATGTCCTCTCTGTTTACCGATAAACCGCCCGACCGCTCGCATGCGTCCTGCAGCCGGCTGGTCGCTATAACAATCAAGCCATGCGTCGGCGAGCACGGCATGCGGGTTTTTTTGCCATGCCTGTTTCAGTATTTTGCGTGCTTTTCGCAAATGTCCGCCACGCGTCAAAAGCCGCGCCGCCAGTGCAGTCGCCGGCAAAAGTTTAACGTCGAGCATAGCCGCCTGCTCGGCCTTTTTTACCGCTGCCAATTGCGCCGCCGGATCGTCTTTGGCCAATAGGCTTTGCGCTTCGGCGAGGGCCAAAATGGCTCGCCGCTGCTTAATTTCACCCCGCGATCTGCCGGCGCGTCCCCAGCGGCGTAGCCATTTTTCTGCTGCGGGCCAATCGCCGATTTGCACTGCCAATGTCATCAGCCCGTCAAGCGCCCACAAAGCTTTGCTGTCTACTTCCAGAACCTGCAAAGCATAAGTGCCGGCTGCCTCGACATCTTGTTCAGCGCGCGCCAGATAATAGAGCCCTTCCAGTCCTAGAGATACTTGTTGACGCCGGTCGTTAGTGAGCGTGGTGCCTTCCAGCATGGCATGATAGTTCGCCGCCGCATCATCGCGGCGTCCGTCTAATAGGGCGGCTTGTGCTGCCATTAAAAGCGGAAGTGCCTGTTGCGGCATTTTCTTGCGCGCGAGACGGGTCGCCTCATCGGCTGCCGCCGCATCACCGCGCGCCAGGGCCATTAAACCACCCGCTAGAGCTGCATCCCCATCTTGGCGATTCTTCTCAAGCCTTGCGCGGCGGAGCTGGTTAGGCATATTCCAAAGCCAATGGCCGGCCGACACTGCGACAAGCGCGCCCAACACCAATGCCAAAACCGCGCCCAATAAAACCGTCAATTGCATATCGATCATATGGCCCGGCAATGCAATGGAAACGCTGCCTGGCATGTTGGCGATAAAGGCCACTAGACTGGTGAATAAAAGCACCAGGGCGAGTGCTAGCAAAAACCTCATCATGGCCGCGCTCCAGCCATATAATCATTGCGTAACGCGGCCAGCACTGGCCATAGTTCAGCCGACGCGCGCGTATCATCATAGAGCAATTGCAAACTCGCCACATCCGGATGGTTAACGCTGCGGTCACTTTCTATGCGACGCAATAAAGCGCCCATGCGCCATGCTGCCTCATCGTGTCGGCCCCGCTCGAGCGCATTGGCAATCATCGCAATGTCACCCTCGGCCGTGGCGAGCGGTGCGACGCGTACAGTCACCAGACCAGCGGCGTGAGCGCGCAACCAATCCAGAATGGTGCCATAAAACCCGCCATCAAGAACGCTCGGGCCGATTGCATTGGGCGAGCCCGTGTTCTCGATCCATAACTCAAACCGGGTCAGTAAAGCCGGTCGAGTTGGAATGCCGCTATCGGCATAAAGCGCCAGGAGGTTCCATTCCGAGCGGCGCAGCACTCGTGCCAAGTCTCCAGCCTCCAGCAAATCATCGTAAGCCGCCCCACTATCCAAGCGCAGCAGCAAATCGCCTAGAGCGGCGCGCGCCAATAAATCATTTTGCGCGGCATTTGTCGCAGCTTGTGCTGCCTGCGCTTGCTCTTCGGCATCGCGCACGACCAAAAGAGCTGCATATTTTTCCTGTAAGTCATCATATTTTGCCTGCAGGCGAGACAGTGCCGCATTATTTTTTGGAACGCTAACCTCAATATTTTGCCCGCTAGTTTGGTCAATGTCTAAAGTGGAATTTGGATTTGCATTTTTTGGGGCGGTATCGGGTGTTTCAAGGTGCTCATTCAATGTCTTCAAGCCGCCGCTAGGCAAAAACTCTGTGCCTTGCCCCATAGAAGGTTCTGCGAGCTCACCAATCATATCATCATCCGCGCCGACATGGTTTGTCTGTCCGCCTGCTGAGTGAGCATTTTCAATGGTATTATTTTCCGAATGCCAAAAGCCGTCAAAGTGCGGCACGCTCATGTTGCGCGCCTGCCATATGCCGTATCCAGTAACGGTCAGTGCGGTGCCAACCAAAACAAGCAGCGTCAATCTATACATGAACCCAACGACAAGGGTTTTCCCGCCTTCAAAAGCGGCAGAAAAAAAACTGGATATAGGAACCTTTACAAAGCGCGCCAGCAAAGCGCGCCAGCCTCGCGCATTATCGATCAACGGCGGCATACGCAAATGTGCGCCCGCGCGCGCCGTGGCATTCTCATCCGTATCGGGTGGTATGATTTCCGCCTGCTCTTTGGTTTTCGCCGACATAAGAAAATTATGCGGCTATTCGGGAAATTTGGCAATCAGACAGCCAATAGATCGAGCAAGGCTGCACTATCAGCTGTCATCGGTGCATGAGCCATAAAACCCGCCTCCCTGACGGTGTCGGCAATCGTCTCCGCCAGACAGTAGGCTGTCGGGCGCAGAGCTGAGTGCGGGGGAAGCGCGTTATAAAGCGCCAAAAATATCGTGGCGGATCGTTGCGAATACAGCAACACGCCATCAACCGGCTCTTCGGCATCGCTCAATGCAGCACGCGCTGCATCGCTAAAGGTCTCGGCCGCTTCAGCGCGGTAAAGCACCGCGCGTTGCGCGGGCACGGCTTTTTCATCCAGCAAAGCTGCCAAATCGCCAGAGCGATGACGGCCGGCAATATGCAAAACTGGCAAAGCTGCATCATAATGCGCGTCAATCAAATGTGCCAAAGCGGCCAGCTCACCGGCTGCTTGATGGATGGCGGTAAAACCAGCCGCTTGGGCAGCCGCTGCGGTTTGCGGGCCAACAGCGAAGACGGGCGATTGTTGCCAGGCCGCCATCTCATCAGGAGCCACGCGCTGAGCATCCGATTGCGCCATGAAAGCGCGCACTCCGTTGGCACTGGTAAAAGCCAGCCCCCCATGGGCAGCGGCCGGCGGCACGAGAGCTTGTGTGTCTAGTTCAATGTTGATTAATGGCGATACCAATACATCATGCCCCTGCCCGGCCAATTGTTCGGCCAGGGGCATGGCATCCACCAATGGGCGGGTTACCAAGAGGCGCATTAGCGTGTGACCAAATGCGGTGCCGAGCGCCGCAATTCTTGGCCCGCCGCCCGCCCAGCCGCTTTCGCCTCATCGGGGGCACATGTCACGCGGGTTTCTGCCATGTCACTTCCATCATCGGCCAATAAACGCCCATGCAAATACAGGGTGTCATCTGTAATGGTTGCCAAAGCGGCGATCGGGGTGCGGCACGAACCGTCCAAAGCATTTAGAAAAGAGCGCTCGGCGGTTACACACGCTTGTGTTACCGCGCAATTTAGCGGCGCCAAAAGCGCTAATGTGGCTTCATCGTCGGCACGGCATTGGACGGCCAAAGCGCCTTGTCCGGCTGCTGGCAAGACAATCTCGCTGTCCAATTCAACGGCCCCCGCAGGCACCATGTCCAAACGCTGCAAACCGGCTGCTGCCAATAGGGTGGCGTGCATGTCAGCAGCATTGAGCCTTTCCACCCGAGTGCCGATGTTACCGCGCAAAAGGGATATTTTAAGATCGGGCCGGACCCGCAAGATCTGTGCTTGCCTGCGCAAAGAGGAAGTGCCGACATGCGCACCCTGCGGCAAATCAGCTAGCCCCGTGGGCGATAATCCGTGACGCACAACAAGCATGTCAGCGGCATTGGCGCGGGGCAAAATAGCGCCCAAAGTCAATCCATCGGCATTTTGCGTTGGTAAATCTTTCAAAGAATGTACTGCCAAATCCAACGCACCCTCGCGCAAACCGCTTTCCAATTCTTCCGTGAACAAGCCTTTGCCGCCCAAATCGGACAATTTCTCATCGAGCGCTTGGTCGCCCTTCGTAGTGATTTTGGTCAGCGCGATAGATGTCGCCTCTAGCTGATTGGCGGCAGACAAGGCCTCTGCCACCATCGTGCTTTGGCGCACGGCCAAAGGTGATGCGCGCGTTCCTATTGTCACAGGCTTTTTTTTACTCATTATGCGGCCTTGTCCTTGCGCCCGTTTGCCACTTATTTATATATGTGCTGGCACTCTTGGCAAGGAAAGCGATGGCGCAAAACACGATATATGTGCTGGGGCTAGAGACCAGCTGCGACGAAACCGCCGCCGCCATTGTCGAAATGCAACTCCGTGAAGGCCGGGTCGACGGTACCGGACGGGTATTGTCTAATCAGATATTAAGCCAGATAGAAACCCATGCGCCCTATGGCGGTGTCGTGCCTGAATTGGCAGCCCGCGCCCATTTAAGCCATCTAGACCGGCTCATCGCCATGGCTTTTAAGGAGGCTGACTGCACACCGGATGATATGGATGCGATAGCTGCAACCGCTGGACCGGGGCTGATTGGCGGGTTGCTGATCGGCCTGACCACCGGCAAGGCATTGGCTCTGGCGGCTCAAAAACCTTTTATCGGGGTCAATCATTTGGAGGGCCATGCACTTTCGGCACGCCTCACTGAGCAGGTTGAATTTCCTTATCTGCTATTGCTGGTTTCAGGTGGCCATTGCCAATTGCTAAGCGTTAACGGGCTCGATGATTATTCGCTGTTAGGCCAGACTTTGGACGATGCGGTCGGCGAGGCCTATGACAAGGCCGCCAAAATGATGTCGCTTGATTATCCTGGCGGGCCAGAAATTGAGAGGCGGGCACGCCACGGAGATCGACGAGCCTATGATTTACCCCGCCCGCTGGTCAGCGACAAAAACCCCTCATGCGATTTTTCTTTTTCCGGTTTGAAAACAGCGCTGCGGCAAGCGGCGGAAAAGGCTGCCCCTCTTGATGACACCAAAGTGGCCAATTTGGCCGCTTCGTTTGAGGCTGCTGTCGGCGATTGTCTAGTCGCCCAAACCGGCCATGCCATGCGCCGCTTCCGCCAAGTCAATGGCCGCCCCGGCGACACGCTCAGCCTAGTTGTGGCGGGTGGGGTTGCCGCCAATCTTTATTTGCGCGAACGTTTAAAAAAAGCGGCTGAGGTTGAAAATTTCACCCTCTTCGTGCCGCCGCCAGCCCTGTGCACCGATAATGCTGCTATGATTGCGCGCGCCGGTGCGGAACGTTTCGCCGCCGGCCTGGTTAAAACCCGACCTATGGCTACAATTGCGCGCGCGCGTTGGCCTCTCGATAAATAAAAATGGCTCCGATGGGGGAGGACCATCGGAGCCCTTTTTGGCCTGGAGGGAGGCCATGTGCAACCATAATGGGAGGGTTATAGTTGCCGTATCGTCTTTCGGGGGGAGGGTCCCTTAGACGATTGTAATTCCAGCGACCGTATGGGTGACCAGAGCCACACCATAAAGAGCGAGAAGGACTGTTGCGACAGCCGGCGCGCTCAAATTGGTGGTCAGGGAGAAAATTTGTTTCAACATGGATCTGCTCTCACTGCGTTTCGGGTTTATCTTGTATAGCGATGCAAAAAGGACAATGCCTCCTTGCCCGCTATACTTATTATATAGCATGAGTGATAATAAAAAACAATGAATAAATCGAAATTTATTCAATATTTTCGTAAAAGTCTAATATCTGCTCATCATACTGATTATATTGTGTTTTTTAGAAAAGCGCTGACTTTTGCACTAAAAAATCCATGATTTTATGCAATTTTTTGCCGTTGTTTGGCATTTTTTCGCGCCAATCGGATAAAAAATAGCGCCTCACATATCAGGAGGCGCTGTCCATCGCATTTGTATCTTCCGGCGGAATAATTGTCTCGGCGATCGGCTTGGCATCTTGCGCCGACATCAACCCGCGCATAATCACCGTCATTACATGTGCCAATTCGCGCTCCAATTCGGACAATGTCTGGTTGGTAAACAGTTGTGCATAGCGATATTTGGTAGTTGCCGCATGCAGCGCAATGGTCGTTGCCGCCACATTATCAATGTAAAACTCTCCCGAAGCTTGACCTTCGTGCAAAATACGCTGAAACACACGGCGCTCGCGGCGCAGGCTTTCAATTTGAAATTGCGGCCGGTCGGAGACAACAATTTGCGCCAATTCAAGTGTTTTTGGGCGGTTTTCCAACAAATGAAACGTATAGCGCAGATCGGCAAACACCACCTCTTCAAGGCGCTGGCGTGATGAGCGCACCGGACATTCAAGCACCGCCTCAATCACCTCCACCGCAGACAATGCCTCGCGCCGTGCAATCTCGACGGCAATATCAATCTTACCCTTAAAAAAGCGATAAATATTGCCCGGCGACATGGCGCAATCATCGGCCAGTTCGGCAATGGTGGTTTTGGGATAGCCATAATGGCTGAAACGCTCGCGCGCCGCGTCAATTATCTTTTCGCGTTTGAGGTCTGATTCCGACATAACCCTTAATTTAACTTGGAAAAATTGAACAATCAATAAATTATTCACTATTTTTAGAAAAGCTTTCCACAGCCTTGGATAAGGTGCCCTATCACCGCATGCGCCTTAACGCTAAAAGCTTGCAAGTTATGGAGGGGACGGTTATGCGTGAAAGGGGGAGTATGGCATGGCGGATTTAAAACACCAACCGCAAGTGGCGGTGCTTGGCGGCGGTGCTTGGGGCACAGCACTGGCTTGCGTATTGGCGCACCAGCATGCGTCTGTCACCCTTTGGGCCAATGAGGTTGAGACCGTCAGCGACATTAATCAAAGCCATGAAAACCATCAGTTTCTTCCGGAAATACCGCTGCCTGCCGCCATTCGCGCGACCAATAATCTCGCCGATTTGGCAAAGGCCGATATTATCCTCATGGTAGTACCGGCGCAATTTGCCCGCCCGGTTCTGGCTCAGCTGGCGCAGCACAATAAAAATGCGGTGCTGGTTTTATGCGCCAAAGGCATTGAGCGCGACAGCCTCAAGTTGATGTCGGATCTCGCAGCCGAAACTTGGCCGCGGCCGCAAATCGCGGTCTTGTCCGGTCCCAGTTTTGCTGCTGATGTGGCGCGAGGCCTTCCGACCGCCGTCACTTTGGCGGTCCCGGATGATGCGCTTGGCGATTATTTGGCCCGCCAAATCGGCACGGCGCATTTTCGCCCCTATTTGAGCGATGATATTATAGGGGCTGAAATTGGCGGAGCGATTAAAAACGTGCTAGCCATTGCCTGCGGCATTGTGGCTGGCAAAGGGCTGGGTGAAAGCGCGCGTGCTGCCGTAACGGCCCGCGGCTTTGCCGAAATGAGCCGCTTGGGGGCCGCATTGGGGGCACAAGTCGAAACGCTGAGCGGCTTGTCGGGCCTCGGCGATTTGATTTTGACTTGCTCAAGCACCCAGTCGCGCAATTTTTCCCTAGGCCACGAGCTAGGACAGGGAGCGGATGCGGACAGCGTCTTGGGCGAGCGTAATTCTATCTCGGAAGGGGCGATGAGCGCCGCCGCGGTCGTCCAATTAGCCGATAAACTTAAGCTCGACATGCCGATTTGCCGCGCCGTCAATGCCATTGTCAGCGGCACGGTAGGCGTTGATGATGCGATTGCCGAATTGTTGGCGCGACCGATTACCCGCGAGAATTAAGGAGTAAAAAAATGTATGTGATTATGGCCTTTGACAAACCCGATAGCGAAGCTTTGCGGCTGGAAAACCGCAATGAGCACGTTGCCTATGTGCTGGGGCAAGACGGGGTGAAAACTGCCGGCCCGTTTATCAGCGATGATGGCGACACCATGATCGGCACTTTATTGGTACTCGACGTCGCAACGCGCCAAGAGGCCCAAGCTTTTGCCGATAATGACCCTTATAACAAAGCCGGCCTATTTGAAGCGGTAGAAATTCGCCGCTGGAATCATTTAATCGGTGGTCTTTCCGACCCCAATTCGTAAGGAAGCGTGCAATGGCTTATTGGCTTTTCAAATCTGAACCCAATACTTGGGGCTGGCAAGACCAGCTCGACCGCAAGGGCAAGGGCGAACATTGGGATGGGGTGCGCAATTTCTTAGCCAATAAACATATGAAGGCGATGAAGCTTGGCGATAAGGGGTTCTTTTATCATTCCGTCAATGAAAAGCGCATTATGGGCTCAGTCGAAGTGATTAAAGAGCATTATCCCGACCACACGGACCCAAAAGGCCGCTTCGGCATGGTCGATATCGTTGCCGTTGAGACCGCCGCTCATCACGTCACCTTGGCTGAAATTAAAGACGACCCCAAATTGGAAAATATGGTCCTGGTCAATAATTCAAGGCTTTCCGTGCAACCAGTGACGGCCAAGGAATGGAAATATGTTTGCAAAATGGCCGGGCTCAATCCAAACGCCGAGAACCCTTATGCCTAAAACCGCGCCCGCTTGGCGGCCCGATGCGGCCCAGGAAATTTGTAGGCTGGCCGAAATGCCGCACAATGCAGCTCGCGGCTTTACCCTTTACGGTGGCGATGATGACGAAAAACTTGAGGTCATCATATGGCGGCGCGGCGACGCGCTCACGGGGTTTGTTAATCAATGCCCGCATATGGGGCTGCCGTTGGAAACTTTTCCCGATCGTTTTTTAAGCGCCGATGGCACGGCGCTGATTTGCTCGGCACATGGCGCGCGCTTTAGCTTTGACGGCGCGTGTTTCACCGGGCCCTGCAAGGGCCAAAGCCTGCAAGCCATCACGCTTAAGCTGCGCGACGGCCGTATTTATCTGTCGCCCGAAACCGAGTGAGGGTCTGACGCGGGCTTGCAAGACGCGCCACTCCTATTCTACTCTCCAGCTGTAAAAATGAGGGAGTTTGTCATGTCAGACGAGCAGGTTTTTGAAGTGCCGCAGGCGGTCGCCGATAAGGCGCTGGTGGATGACGCGCAATATCAAGACATGTATGCACGCAGTATTGGCGATGCGGAAGGCTTTTGGGCCGAGCACGGCCGCCGCATTGATTGGATAAAACCCTACACAAAAATCAAAAACACCCATTACGGCAACGACGATGTCTCCATTAAATGGTATGAGGACGGCACATTAAACGCCTGCGTCAATTGCGTTGACCGTCATGTCGAGGCGCGCGGCGACCAAGTGGCGATTATTTGGGAGGGTGATGAACCCGACCAAGACGCCAAAATCACCTATCGTCAATTGCATGAAGACGTTTGCAAATTTGCCAATGTGCTGAAGGCGCAGGGCGTCGCCAAAGGCGACCGCGTCACCATTTATATGCCGATGATACCCGAGGCCACTTATGCCATGCTGGCTTGCGCGCGCATTGGCGCGGTGCACTCCGTGGTGTTTGGCGGCTTCTCGCCCGACGCTTTGGCGGGGCGCATTCTCGATTGCGACAGCAGCTGCGTCATTACCGCCGATGAAGGGGTGCGCGGCGGCAAAAAGATTCCATTGAAAGCCAATACCGATGCAGCGCTGGCCCAATGCCCCGATGTCACCAGCGTAATTGTTGTTGAGCGCACCGGCGCTGGCGTGGCCATGCAAGACGGGCGCGATGTCTGGTATCACCAAGAAAAAGAAAAAGCCGACAATGATTGTCCGGCTGAAGAAATGAGTGCCGAAGACCCGCTTTTCATTCTCTATACCTCCGGCTCGACCGGCAAGCCGAAAGGCGTGCTGCACACGACCGGCGGCTATATGGTCTATGCCTCCATGACGCATCAGTACGTGTTTGATTATAAAGACGGCGATATTTATTGGTGCACCGCGGATGTCGGCTGGGTGACCGGACACTCTTATATTGTCTATGGGCCGCTGGCCAATGGCGCGACCACCTTAATGTTTGAAGGCGTGCCGAATTACCCTGACAATTCGCGCTTTTGGCGGGGGTGCGACAATCACCAAGTCAATATTTTTTACACTGCACCGACCGCTTTGCGCGCGCTGATGCGTGAAGGCGACGGGCCAGTTAAAGCGACCAAGCGCGACAGCTTACGCCTGCTCGGGTCGGTCGGTGAACCGATTAATCCCGAAGCTTGGCTGTGGTATTATAATGTCGTCGGCGAAGGCAAGAGCCCAATTGTCGACACATGGTGGCAAACCGAAACTGGAGGCATTCTCATCACCCCCTTGCCAGGCGCCACCAAGCTGAAGCCCGGCTCCGCAACACGGCCTTTCTTTGGCGTCAAACCGATGCTGGTCGATGCAGATGGCAAGGAACTAACGGGGGCGGCTTCGGGCAATTTATGCCTTACCGATAGCTGGCCCGGGCAAATGCGCACCGTCTATGGCGATCATAAGCGCTTTATCGAAACTTATTTCTCTCAATATCCTGGCACTTATTTCACCGGCGATGGCTGTCGCCGCGACGAAGACGGCTATTATTGGATTACCGGCCGCGTCGATGATGTGCTGAATATCTCCGGCCACCGCCTCGGCACAGCAGAGGTCGAAAGCGCTTTGGTAGCGCACGCGCAAGTGGCCGAAGCGGCTGTGGTCGGCTATCCACACGATATTAAAGGGCAGGGCATTTATTGCTATGTCACCTTGAATGCCGGCCTCACGGGTGATGAGGCTTTGAAAGCCGAGCTGATCAACTGGGTTAGAAAAGAGATTGGCCCGATCGCATCGCCCGACCTTATTCAATTTGCTCCCGGGCTCCCGAAAACACGCTCGGGCAAAATCATGCGCCGCATTCTCAGAAAAATTGCCGAAGACGATTTTTCCAATATGGGCGATACCTCGACATTGGCCGACCCGGCCGTAGTCGATGACCTTATCGACAACAGGCAGAACCGCGCCAGTTAATCAGTCGCACCATTGGGCGCGCCGCCCGCGATAAGGCTTGGCGAGATTTTCAGCCAAAAGTGCGGCCGACAGGCTTTCGCCGTTTTTGATTTGCGCCGTGGCCAGCACGCGCCCCGCATATGTGCCATAATGGACATTGACCAATTGCGCTTGGTTTTTTTTGAACCAGTTTTCGGCAAAGGCTTTCGCTTGCCGCGCCAGTTTTTTCTCCGCCGCGCATTTGCCTTCCATCTCAGGCGTATCAACACCCTTCAGCCGCACTCTCACCGTAACGCTTTGGCCGAGCCAAATATCGACACGGGCGCGAAATGTATCGCCGTCAATCACCTCGACAAGCTCAAAGGGAAACGGGCCGGGCAGAACCTGTTTGGCCTGCGCGACGCTTATCAGCGGCAACAAACTTAAAACACAAATCACACTCAAAACGCGCATTTTCAAACCCCCTCAGCTTTCGGCCTCAACCCTACATGCGTGTCGGGTCGGGCCACATTCTTTGAGTCCAGAGATGTCCTGCCTATTTCCCTCGCGGGTTTTGCAATGGGCTGAGACCCGAACTACGGCCTATTCTCCGGTTCCATAAAAATGTAGGCTAAAATAAGTTAACGCGATTACTGATGCCCCGCCAGCACCCTGTGGTTGAATTGAAAATTGACGCGCTAATCGGCGAGCACGGCAAACACGGTGCGCAACAGGCTGATGGCGCGCATATCGCCGGTCGTGCCTTGGCCCATTTTATTCATAACGAATGACGCGCACAGGCGCGCATCTTGGTCAACCACTAACAGCGAGCCGCCCCAGCCGCCCCAAAAACAGGTGTTTTTATTCGGTGCCAACGGCACATCATCAGACACAATGCCGTAGCCTAGCCCGAATTGGACAGGGATTTGCAGCACCATATCATGGCCCGAAATGCGCGGTGTCATGACCGCTTTGGCCATTTGAGGAGAAACTAAATCAACCCCGAAAGCGCTACCGCCACAGGCCAAAGGTGTGTGGGTGCGCACCACTGAACGGGCATTGCCATGCCCGTTCAAAGCGGGTAATTCGGCGCGGCGGAAATCATCAGTCCAACTGTATCGGGCAGGTGAGAAAGGGCTACGAAATGTGCGCGCGGCGATCGACGCGCTGTCAGCAATCGCTTCGGCTTCACCATCGCCAAAAGGTGTCAGATTGCCGATGCGCGAAAATTCACTATCTGGCACGCCGATATGGAAATCGGCGCCAAGCGGCGTGGCAATCTCATCGCGGAAAAACTGTCCCAATGTTTTGCCGCTAATGCGGCGGGTAATTTCACCGATTAAATAGCCTTGCGTAATGGCATGATAGCCGACCGCGCTGCCCGGCTCCCACCACGGCGCTTGTGCCGCCAACAGACCGGTCACCTTATCCCAATCATACATTTCTTCTGGCGTGACCATGACATCCATGCCCGACAGGCCGGCGGCATGATCCATCACATGCCAGACTTTAACCTCTTCTTTGCCGTTTTCGGCAAATTCGGGCCAGTAATGCGCGACATTTTCATCAAAATCCAGAAGCCCGCGGCTTGCCAAAACCAGCACGCATAGAAAAGACATAGGCTTGGTGGTTGAATAAACATTGACGATGGTGTCTTGCTGCCAAGCTTGCGTGCCTTCCGCATCCAGAGTGCCACCCCAAAGATCGACCACCATCTCGCCGTCAAGCGAAACGGCAAATGACGCACCAATGTCATCGCCCGCGGCAATTGATTGGGCCATCCGGTCCTTAACCGCGTTGAAGCGCGCTTCGCACTGACCTGAAATTTCGACCATGACATCCTCCCCCAAGTGATGCCCAAAGAAATTCTAGGCGAACCTCACCCTAAAGCTCAAGACCCAAAGCGGTCTTTCATCCAGACGGAGGCGCAAGGCACGGGCGGGGCGTCGTTGAGAGCTAAAATCGTAAACAGTAAGTCAAAAATCAGAGACAATGCCGGCTTTTTCCCAATCGCCATAGCGCGTCGGCTCCGGGCCTTCTTGCCCGCCCTGTTCTTTGGGGCGCGGGCCAGGGGTCAAGGCGGCGCGGCGCTGTTCGGCTTCTTTCAAAGCAGCTTGTTGCGCCGCTTGGCGTTTTTCTGACTCTGTCTTATCGGACTTTTCCATAACCAAAAGATGGGGGCTTGCGGGCGGCTTGCCAAGATGGTGTAACCGCGACATGAGTTCGCAAGCACAAGAGCCGCGCAAAACCGGCAAACACCACCATAAAGGGCGAGGCAAAACCAACACGCGGCGCGCCGCGGCCGCCCTATTGGGGGCCATTATGCGCGGCAAAACACTTGATGAAGCGCGCGACAAACTGAGCGATTTAAACGATAGCGAGCGCAATCTGGCCGATGCAATAGGGCAGGCGGCGCTCAGGCACTATGGCGAGATTGAAGATCTCTTGAAATCCTATATCAAAAAAATGCCGCCCAAACAGAGTCTGGCGAAGCCGCTTTTATTCATCGGAGCAGCACAGCTTCTCTATATGAATGTACCCGCCCACGCCGCTTTGCACGAAACCGTGGCCGCCACAGGGCGGCGCGAACAGCCCTATCGCGGATTGATTAACGCTGTGCTGCGCAATATTGCGCGCGCGCAAGAAATCGGCACTGTGCCGGCGCTCGACCCGCTGGCCAATATTCCCGATTGGCTGCGCACCAATTGGCAGGCATTTTACGGGGCCGAGAAAACCGCCGCCATCGCCGCAACATTGGCGAACCCACCGCCGCTTGATTTATGTTTCAAAAATACCAGCGCCGCCAGAGACTGGCTAGCGCAACATGGCGCGCAATATGAGGGACAAAGCGTCAGCCCGACCCATATCCGCCTTGCTGAAGGCACAAATATAACCAAACTCGCTGGATTTACCGAAGGTGATTTCTGGGTGCAAAACGCTGCCGCCGGTGACATGGCGCTGGCTTTGACCGCTCTTTTGGACGGTCCGGCTGAGGTGTTGGATTTATGCGCCGCGCCGGGCGGCAAAACGCTGCAATTAGCGGCTGCCGGTCACAGAGTAACCGCGCTCGATATATCCAAAACGCGGCTTCAGCGTCTTGCTAATAATCTCAAGCGAACAAATTTATCGGCCGAATGGGTTAGCGCCGATGCGCTTGAATGGGTCGCGCCCGCCGCATATGACGCCGTGCTGTTGGACGCGCCATGCACCGCCACCGGTACGCTGCGCCGCCACCCCGATTTATTGCGCCACCGCAGTGCCGCCGCTATGGCCAAGCTGATGAAGCTGCAAGCCGAGCTTTTGGCGCGCGCCGCCGATTGGGTCAAGCCGGGCGGGGTCCTGGCCTATGGTGTGTGTTCTTTGCAGCCGCAGGAAGGCGAAGCGCAAATTGACAGCTTTCTGGAGGCCCGTGATGATTTCACCCTTGATGCCGCGGCCCCGACCAAACGCTTCACCCCCGATAACAATATGGACGGGTTTTATCTGGCGCTAATGCGCAAAGGCGGTGAAGGATGAAATGGAAAAAACCTCTGAATAAGCGCGCCGTTTTGGCCGTTTAAGCCATGCATAAGCTTGTCGTTTGAACCAAAACCCTTTACAGAAAAATAAGACAGATGGCGCGCTGAAAGCGGCTTTTTGAGACGGGCGAGAGACAGATGACCAACATCAAAATATCTCCTTCCATTCTTTCTGCCGATTTTGCGCGGCTCGGCGAAGAAGTGGCCGCGATTTGCGAAGCGGGTTGCGACTATGTCCATGTCGATGTGATGGACGGGCATTTTGTTCCCAATCTTACAATCGGCCCTGATGTTGTAAAAGCCATTCGCCCGCATGCCAGCAAACCTCTAGACGTGCATTTGATGATCGCGCCGGTTGACCCCTACATCACCGCCTTTGCCGAGGCTGGCGCCGAAATCATTACTTTCCACCCTGAAGCCGGACCGCATCCTCATCGCACGGCGCAAGCCATTCGTGCCGCCGGTTGCAGAGTCGGCATTTCGCTTAATCCGGCCACGCCAGTATCGGTGCTCGACAATCTGATGGATAATATTGACCTTATTCTTGTCATGTCGGTCAATCCGGGTTTTGGCGGCCAGAGTTTCATTGAAAGCCAGCTAGAGAAAATCAAGACATTACGCGCCATGATTGATGCATCAGGCCGCGACATTGAGCTGGAGGTTGATGGCGGCGTCAATCGCGAGACAGCAGCCAAAGTGATTGCCGCCGGCGCTTCCATGCTGGTGGCCGGCACGGCAACCTTTCAGGGCGGGCCCGAAAAATATGCCGATAATATTGCCGCCTTGCGCAGCGCGGGGGCTTAATGGCGCGGGCGGCGCGGCTCGCCTCGCGCTTTGAAACACTTTCCGCCAGCATTGTTCGGCTGCACCAAAACCTGACATTTGCCTTTTACCGCTCACCTTTGGGGCGTGGCCTGTGGCGCGGGACCAATGAACCGACCTTGTTTGATTATCCGGCCAATTTGCGCCCGGGCAATCCGCTGCGCGGCGAAAGCTGGCTAGCTGGTGATTATTCCCTGCCCGGCGGCGTGTTACGCGGCCTGGGTCATTCGCCGTTTGACATGGCCCCGCCAAGCCCCACTTGGCGCGACAGCCTGCATGATTTTAACTGGTTGCCCGATGTGTTGGCCGTGGCCGATGGCGGCGGCCATAAGGCGGTGCGTGAGGCCATATTACATTGGGCCATCGGCCCCTATCATTACCAGCGCGCGCCGATGCGACCGGCTTTGGTCGGGCGACGGCTCATGCGCTGGGCGCAAGCACTATCGCAAGTCAAAAGCGGCTTTGACGGGCAGGCTTTGACGAGCATTCATACAAGTTTTTCGGCCCAGACACGATGGCTTGAAAAATTGGCCGGACAGGGTGATGACGGCATTGGGCGTTTGCAATGCGCTTTGGGCCTAGCGTTGGCGGCATGCGCTCTGCCGCAACAAGGTCAAATTTTACGCCGCGCCATAGATTTATTAGGCCGCGAAATGCGCCGCCAAATTCTCCCCGATGGCGGCCATGCCTCGCGCAATCCGGCACTTTTGGCGGATCTTTTGGCCGATCTCTTGGCGCTGGAAGGGGTGCTGCAGGCGCGGCAAGTCGCCTTGCCCACAGCGATTATTTCGGCACGGCAAAATATGCAAACCCTATTGGCCATGCTGCGCCATAAGGATGGCCGCCTCGGCGTCTTTCACGGCGGGCTGGAAGGCGATGCGGCGGCGCTTAACGCGGTCATTGAAAATGCCGCCAAACCAATCAGTTTCGCTCAGAAAAGTGGATACCAGCGCCTCGATGCGGGCGACAGTTGCGTGCTGGTCGATGTCGGCGATGCGCCGCGCGGAGCTCATTCTATTGCCGCTCATGCCGCCCCTTTAGCGTTTGAAATGAGTCATGGCGGCGACCGGCTGATTGTCAATTGTGGGCCCAATCTGGTGCATGGTGCCGATTGGCGGCTAGCCGCACGCGGGCTGGCCGCGCATTCGACATTGGCTTTTGATGCCGGTGTGACCGACCCGTTTTTACGCCAAGGACTAGCTGCCAAAAGGCTGGGGCCGCGCGTTAAGGGCGAAGCATGGCAAGTGACCGGTCGACGCGTGGAGGACAAAAGCGGCATTTGGCTGGAAACCAGCCACGCGATTTTTCTAGAAACACATGGAGTGCGCCATAATCGACGTTTTTTCATAGATGCGGCGGGCGAGGATATTCGCGGTGAAGATTTACTTCTGGCAGATATGAACCACCGCCCGCTCGAGGGGGCGGCGTTTCATTTGCGTTTTCATCTTCACCCGCACGTCAAAGCCAGCCTGCAAAGCGGCGGCGATGCAGTTTTGCTGCTGACGCCCGGCGGGCATGGGTGGCAGTTTCGATTGGCCAGCGAAGCCACGGCGGCGCTGAGAATTGAAGAAAGCGTCTATATGGGACAAAGCGGCATTCCGCAACGCTGCCAACAAATGGTGGCGCAGGGCCGCCTTGCGCATGGCGATACGCTAATGCGCTGGGCCTTGCGCTATGCTGGTCGCCAAAATGTGCGGCGGCGGCGCTAACATAATGATGAAATTTTTTGACAGAGCAAAGGAAAGCAAATGTCTGATGTAAAACCCGTTCACCGCGCCCTCATATCGGTTTCCGATAAGGACGGCATTGTCGCCTTTGCCGAAAAATTATCGGCCCTCGGGGTCGAGCTGATATCGACCGGCGGTACGGCATCACTTTTGGCGGAAAACGGCCTATCGGTCAAAGACGTGTCCGACTTGACCGGCTTTCCCGAGATGATGGATGGTCGCGTCAAGACATTGCACCCGATGGTCCATGGCGGGCTGTTGGCGATACGCGATAATCAAGACCATCAAGCGGCCATGCAGACGCATGGCATTGCCCCGATTGATTTGCTGGTCGTCAATCTTTACCCGTTTGCGGCAACCGTTGCCGGCGGCGGTGATTATGCCGCTTGCGTCGAAAACATCGATATTGGCGGACCAGCAATGATCCGCGCAGCGGCGAAAAATCATGAAGATGTCGCCGTGCTGGTCGATGGCGATGATTATGATGCCGTGCTGGCGGCGCTGGAAGAAGGCGGCACGACACAAGTCCTGCGCCGTCGCTTGGCGCAAAAAGCCTATGCCCGCACCGCCGCCTACGATGCTGCCATTTCCAATTGGATGGCGGCTGAGCTAGATATTGACATGCCGTCCTATCGGGCTTTTGGCGGCAAGCTCAACCAAGCTTTGCGCTATGGCGAAAACCCGCACCAACAGGCCGGTTTTTATGCCGGTGACAGGGCCCGTAAAGGGGTGGCGACCGCGCGGCAAATCCAAGGAAAAGCGCTGTCTTTCAATAATATTAATGACACGGATGCGGCTTTTGAACTGGTCAGTGAGCTCGACCGTGAGGCTTTTGCCTGCGCCATTATCAAACACGCAAATCCATGTGGGGTCGCGCTTGGCGAAACGGCGGCCGATGCTTTTGCCAAAGCGTTGCGCTGCGACCCGGTTTCGGCTTTTGGCGGCATTATCGCCATGAATCAAAAACTCGATGCCGCAACCGCCACCGCCATTACCGATATTTTCACCGAAGTGATTATCGCGCCTGATGCCGATGAGACGGCGTGCGAGATTATTGCCGGTAAAAAAAATCTGCGCCTATTGCTGAGCGACGGCCTGCCAGCACCGCATGATGACGGCCTCTGCGTGCGTAATGTAGCAGGTGGCTATTTGGTGCAAAATCGCGATAATGGTCATATTGATGTCGGCGATGTGACCTGCGTCACCAAAAGACGGCCCAGCTCCGCCGAAATGGCCGATTTACTATTTGCGTGGCGGGTCGCCAAGCATGTCAAATCCAACGCCATTGTCTATGTTAAAGATCAAGCAACGGTCGGGATTGGAGCGGGACAAATGAGCCGCCTCGACAGCTCACGCATTGCCGCGCGCAAAAGTGCCGATGCAGCCGAAGCCTGCGGCGCATCAGCGCCATTGGCGACAGGCTCAGTGGTCGCTTCAGATGCGTTTTTCCCATTTGCCGACGGCCTGTTGAGCGCGGCGGAAGCCGGTGCATCGGCGATTATCCAGCCGGGCGGTTCCATTCGTGACGACGAAGTGATCGCCGCCGCCGATGCGGCCGGGCTCGCCATGCTGTTCACCGGCATGCGCCATTTTCGCCATTAGGCGCGACCCATCAGCCACAATAGCGGTCTGTGGTTTTTTGCCAATCCTTTAAGGGCGGAAAAGCTTGCGCCGCATTGCGCCAGCGTGATTCGGCTTGCGGGCGTGAAAATATTTTCTCGCGCATGGCGCAGGCCTGGTTACCGCGCTGCAAATCGACGAACAGGGCTGCCAGGCCGAGCCGCGCACCCATGCCGACCGGATCATCGGACGGGGTGCGCTGCGCCAATGAGGATAAAGTGCGCGCCGCTTCCAGCCCACGCTGATTGGCTTGCAAAGCGGCAGCGCGCCAAAACCAAGCCGACGGTCGGCGTGGGAAATTGACGGCCAATGTTTCAGCATGGATAAGCGCCTCTGCCGGTCGCTCGCGCGTTAAATCATGTTCGACCAATGCCTCCAGCAAAACCGCATGCGGGCGACCTTGCATGTCGGCCAATGCGCTCAAAAATTGATAGCGCCCGTCGAAATCAGGTTTTTTGAGGCGCGCACTCAAATGTCTTTTCCATTGACCCAGTGTAAAGGCTGCCAAATCTTCGTTATCGTTTTCCAGCATCGCCATCAGCCTTTCACCATCGGCTTGATCGATCAAATAGGGGAGGGCCTGGCCAACAAAAGGTTTGATGTCGCCGCCCTCATCAACAAAGCCACCCCAAGCAAGGCCGAAAGCGGTGCTATTAAGTCGGGCCATCAGCGCGGTTTCAAAAGCCGCGCGGTGCACTGCGAGGCGATTACTCCTCGGGCAGCCGGGCAAGCAATCGCTGTCGCGCCAAAGGCGATAAAGAATATGCCCACCGCGCGCAATGCTGCGCACCGCCTTGACGCTTTCGCCTTTCTTTAAACGCCCGCGCACCGCCTCGGCCAAGAGCCGCACCCGCATACCGAGAAATAATTGATAGGCTGATTGCTGGGGTCCGATGCCAGTCAAATAACCGTCCGCCGTCGCCCAATCGGCTTGCGCCGCCGCATGGCGGGCCAACACGATGCGGGCGCGCAAATCGAGCATGTCATCAAGCGCCTCTTCCGGCGTCGGCGGCGGGTCATCAATGGCTCTTTGTTTTTCTATTTTCTGCGGCGGGCGCACGTTTTTTTTGGCCAACGCAATCAGCGGCGCCTTAGGCGGCTTATCGACCGACAGGCGCGCCAAAATGATCAGCTTATCGAGGCGCGACGCCTCCGCGCCGCTCGGTGTCGCTCGGCGCGCCGCGCGCAAATGGTCGAGCGCCAAAACCAATTCGCCCAAATTGAGGCGCGCCACTCCCATATGGTAATCCACTTGCCGCTTCAAACCGTCGGGCAAAAGCGGATAATAGGGTTTCAAATCGGGCCAGCTCGCAACCAATTGACCATATTGACCGTCTGCAAAAGCGCGGCGCATGACCCGCAGAGATGGCCCAGGCGCATAATCCATCGCCTTCAATAAAAGCTGGTCGCGGGCAATCAAGGCAAGTGCGGCTCGCGCGCTGGTACGCGTGCCGCGCAAAGCCGGTTCCAAAATGCCGATTATCTCTGAGGCCGGACGCGCCTCCGCCAAGGCAATACGCGCCAGTTTAACCGCATCATCGCCGGCCTTGCCAGTCAAGGCCAAGCGCGCGCCGCTTTCATTGGCCGGCGTTTCCGCCGTCTCAAATAGGGGCGCCGGCGGCTGGTAGCCCGGGGCGGTGATGCGGGCATAAAAACCGTCAACCGATATTTTAAAATCAGCATCGCCGCCGCGCGCCAAAGATTGCCTTAGCCGCGTCAAGGTTGCGACTGCTGCCGCTAGGCGGCCGCCTTCAATCTGGGACGTCGCCAAACCATACATGGCGCGCTGCACCAAGACCGGATGCTTGAATTCGAAGGTCAATTGCTGCATCGCCTCACCGGCTAGGTCGAGCGCTTGCTTTTTGTCTTCGGCTGAAATATGGCGCACTGCTGCCGCCAAAGCGCCCCATGCGGTGGCATAGGTGGCGGCCACCCGCATGGCTTCAATATCGCCCCAAAGCGGGGATGATAACAGCGCCTCATAATCAAACTCATTATCGCGCACCTTATCTTCGGCCAAACGGCGCATGGCGGTGATATTGGCATGCAACAAATTTGCCGCTTTGATATGTGGAGCCAATTCCAGTGGCCCTTGTGGGCCGTCATAACACGCCTCCATCGCAATCGAATAATTGTCCATAGCGTCAAGAAACGCTGCTTTATCTTTTTCTAAGCCGCGCAAGAGCTGCGGCGGCGTGGTCATCAAAAGCGACGGCGGCGCTCCGCATGCCACCGCCGTCAGCGGCGTCAGCAGAAAAACAAAAAGGCTCATCAAGCGCACCATCAGCTACTCCAAATTGGCCAAAAACGGCGCCAGCTCATCGTGAAAACGGTCGTCAAAAATCAATAGGGCGAGGGTTTTCATCAATTCCCGCTCGGCTGCCAATGTCGCCGCCGTGCCGCCGCCCAAACGGGCGAGCCTACGAAACACCGGCATCACCCCCTGTTTGACCAAATCAACCCCTGAACCGGTAGGCTTACCGCGCCCCAAAAGCGCGCGATTGGCCTCAACCCGACTGTCCAATAAAGACAAGCGCCCGCCGCGAGATTTAAAGCGCTCGGCAATTTCTGCCGCCTCGTTCGTTTCGCGCGCATGCGGCGGCGCATCTCCGATAATAATGACGACGCGCTGGGCGCCGCTGCGCCAACCAATAATGGTCTCGCTATCGCGCAAAGCTTGCGTCACCGCTTCGGGGTGGTCACCGCCACCCAAAGCATCAATGCCGCTCATAAAAAGCCGTGCTTTTTCTATATCGAAACTGGGTTGCGAAATGCGCGTTACAAAATCAATATCATTATAATCGCGATAGGCGATAATGCCGAAGCGCGCCAAAGGCACGAGCCCGCGCACATAGGCCGCCAATTGTGCCATGCGCTGGCGCACCGTGCGATGCACCCATACCATCGAGCCGGTGGCATCAATGGCAAACACCACGTCAATGCCGGTTTTTTGCAAATGCTGGATATAATCGGCAAAGCTTCGCGGCACACCGGAGATAAGACCTCCGCCCGACATGGCGCGCTGGGTTACGGCGGCGCTAGGCAATGGCATGGCCGGGGCAATTGCCGCCATTTGCGCATTATCCATCATCAAATCATTAAAATCCGCCTCCAGCGGCACTTCCAAAAGTTCCGATAAATCGAGTTCGTCCTTAGCCAAGCGCGGTGCCTCAACCGGCATATGTTGCGGCAGCTTAAGATCAATATCTTCGGGGGCGGCTTCTCCCGATGAGATGACAAGGCTGTCCTCGGCATCGCCACCGCCCCGTTCGCCGCCAAACAGCAGAACCAACACCAAGCCGACGGCCAAAATATGCGCCGCTAAAGAGGCCGCCAAAAGGCTTAACCAGACGCGCCGCGGCACCGCAACCAGACGCGCACGCATCCGGCTAAACCAGCCGCTTTTCTGCAATATATCGTCCATCCTATGCCTCACCAAGCCTCACTATGCCTCACTGCGTATTTGTCGCCGAAGGCGCTCTGACCTCAGTTTTCAAGCGGATCTCACCGACACCGGCGCGCGCCATTGCGCGGCGAAAAGCCAATAATTGCCTAGCATGGGCGCGGCGGTCAGCAATCAGCTCCAAAGGCAGGCCCTGCGCCGCCAGGTCTTTCTCGGTGACTAGCATGGTCAATTCACCAAGCGTTACCGGCTTCGTTTCCGACAGATAAAAAGTGTCATCCTGCTTCAGCCAAACCGACAAGGCCGCGCCTTGATGCGCGGTTTCGATCGTGCTGCGCGCCACTTCGAGGTTGGACGGATGATTAGTTGAGGGGCGACCGGCAATCAAAACGAATAAAATCAGCAGAAACACCACATTGATAAGTGGCAGCAAATCAATAGATTTTATCTCGCGGCGTGTCTCTTTCAGTTGCATGTCAAAAATCTGCCAAATCAATTTCAAACACGTCACGCTCCAGCGTGATGGAGCGTGCACCAGCATGGTGCAGCACATCCATAATATCACTGACTTGTTGAATATTAGCCGCGCCGGCAGGCATGAGAACCATTGTCTGCTCTTCATTGAGCGCCACCAAGCGCGTCGTTTCGCGGCTTAAAAAAGCCGCATTGGCAGGCGCGCCGTTCCAGCTCAACGCGCCAGTTTCAGACAGGGTGATAAGCACGGGCGGGGCAGCGCTGCTCTCCCCGCCAGTGCCACGCGGCGGGGCTAAACGGCTTTGTCCATAGGTCACGAAATCGGAGCCGAGCAGGAAAAACAGCAGCAGCAAAAAAATCATATCTATAAGAGGGGTCAGCCCCATAAAGGCAGCGCGGCGTGGGCGGATGGCCAATCGCACGGGCTAGCCCTCGCTTGATTTGGCACTTCGGCTGTCGGCGCGCACCAAAATCTCGGTCAATGCGTCTTCCACCATATCGCGCACACCATCAACCGCATTATTGAAAACGGCGGCGAGAATTGAAAACGGCAAGGCCACGCCCAGCCCGAAAGCGGTGGTCAATAAGGCTTCCCAAATACCCGCCGCCAATAACGCCGTATCAGTCCCGCCAACCCCCTGGCCAACGCCTTGAAAAGCGATGATCATGCCGAGCACCGTGCCCAATAGGCCGAACAAAGGGGCCGAGGCGGCAATCAATTCGAGCACCCAAATATTGCGCGACAGATGACGCACCAAAAATTGCGCGCGGCGCGTCAATTCTTCGCGCAGCACGGCCGGGGCCAAACGCGCAGCGCTGCTTTGGCTCAAGGCAAAAGCAATAAGTGGCGCTGCAGGATGGGCGAGCGCATCCAAGCGCGCACCCAAACCGGCGGTTTTGCCGCGCCGCATGTCGCCAAGCGCCTCCTCGAGGGCGCTTGGGCGAAAAATATCCATCCGGTAAAATTCATAGAGCTTAATGGCAGCAATCGGTAGGCCGACGGCCGATAAAAGGGCAATAACCCATGTCACCACACCGCCCTTGGAAAACAAGAGCGCCCAAAAGCCGGGCGCTGTTTCGGCAGCCGCATCAGCCGCCACCTCAACGGTTTGCGCCATTGAAACCGTCGGCAACAAAATCAATAGGCCCACGAAGACAGGCAATAAAAAGCGGTTTTTCAGCAGAATCATTAGCGGAGCCTCCATTTCTTTCAGCTTACCGAAAAGCAAAAGCACTGCCAGCGAAAACCGGCAAAAAAGCGGGTTTTGCTAGAGCGCGCGCGCCACCAACATACGCATGATTTCATTGGAGCCGCCATAAATACGCTGCACGCGGCTGTCAGTATACATGCGGCTGATCGGATATTCATCCATATAGCCCCAACCGCCGAAAAATTGCAGGCAGGTATCAATCACCTGATTTTCGCGCTCGGTGCACCAAAATTTCGCCGCCGCCGCCGTATTGGCATCAAGCGTGCCGTCCATGAGTTGCTGCGTCAACTGGTCGACCATGGCGCGCGCCGCCATCCAATCGGCCTTGCACTCGGCCAGTTTGAACTGGGTGTTTTGATAATCGAAAATCGCATTGCCGAAGGTTTCGCGCTCGCGTGTATAATCCAGCGTCAATTGAATGGCACGCTCCATCGCAGCCACAGCACCATTGGCAATGACCAAACGCTCGGCAGGTAATTGCTGCATAAGCTGATAAAAGCCTTGCCCCTCTTCGCCGCCCAAAACACTATCGGCCGGCACACGCACATCGTCGAAAAACAATTCTGACGTATCGGCAGCATGCTGCCCCATTTTGTCAAGATTGCGCCCGCGCGCGAAACCGTCCGTTTCGGTCTCGACCACCATTAATGAAATGCCTTTGGCGCCTTGGCCGGGATCGGTTTTGGCAACCACCAAAACGACGTCACAATGCTGGCCATTGGTGATGAAGGTTTTCGAGCCATTGACGACATATTCATTGCCGTCTTTGAGCGCTGTGGTTTTGACCGATTGCAAATCAGAGCCGGTGCCGGGTTCGGTCATGGCAATGGCGCAAACCATTTCGCCGCTGGCCATTTTCGGCAGATATTTTTTCTTCTGCTCCTCCGTGCCATAGGCAAGGAAATAATGTGAACAAATCAGCGAATGCACGGATTGCCCCCAGCCGCCAATGCCCAGACGGGTCTGCTCTTCGGTCATAATGGCCTCGTGGCGATAGTCGCCGCCACCGCCGCCATATTCTTCCGGTATTGAGGTCAAAAGCAGGCCCGCCTCACCGGCTTTGTTCCAAGCTTCGCGATCGACCATGCCCTGGTCGTGCCATTTATCGGCCAGCGGCACAAATTCGGCTTGCATGAATTTGCTGGCCGCATCTTTGAAAATCGTCAAATCCTCGGTCATCCAAGGTGATGTGTAATTACCAAGCATGGCAACCTCCCAAAAGTTTCACCCTAAGGTTAATCGGCTCGCATGCGGCGCGCAAGCGGTGCGCTTGCGACAAACTGGCTGGTTCGGCTAGAGCTGCATGCCCGGATGATAACCGCCGAGCAAGACGCGGCCGGTCATTTCATAGGTTGTGGCATTGGTAATCATATGTTGCGTCATGGTCTGCGCATCGCGCAAGCGGCGCTGAATGGCACTGGCTTTATAGACCGATGTGCCGCCGGCAATGTCATGCACACGGCGCACCACCTCTGCGCAGCTGCGCACCGCATGGGTCGAGGCGAGGCGCAAATCGGCCTTTGTTTCCGCCGCGATGACTTTGTCTTGCGCCGCTTGCCAACAATCGGCCAATGTCGTTTCATAGAGGGCTTGGGCGGCGCGCCATTCCGCTTCGCCTTGCGCCAGAGCCGCCTGCACGCCGCTGCGTTCGGCCAAGCTGCGGCTATGGCCTTGCGCCGTTTTGGCGGTGACCAGCTCGATTACCTCATCCAGCGCGGCGCGCGCATTGCCCAAAGCGACCGCCGCCACGCCGGCCGCCAAAAGTGCAAAATACGGCATTTGGTAAAGCGCGCCCTCGGCCCAAGGCGTATCGGTCGCCAGCGAATAGCTATGCGCCATCGGGATGCGCGCCTCTTGCAATTCGACGTCGCCGGAAGATGAGCCGCACAGCCCCATTGTGTGCCATGTGTCGTGAAAAATGATTTTATCGCGCGGCACCATCAATAAACGCACATTTTTGCCCGATGGTTCATCATCTTCATGTTCGAAAGTCATGCAGCCCAAACCGATATAATCGGCATTGGCCGAGCCTGACGCCCAGGCCCAACGGCCGGAAACAATGTAATCATCGCCATCGCGCATCGCGCGTCCATTGGGGGCAAATATGCCGCATGTAATGCGTTCGCTGGCGGCAAATATCTCGCCGCCAATGGCGTTATCAAGATAGGCCGCGCCAAGCGCCGTCGTTGCGCCGATCATGGTAACCCAAGCGCTCGCCGCATCATGACGTGCCAAATAATGAAAACGGGCCATGGCGTCAGGCGGCGATAATTGCTGACCGCCCAAAGCGTTCGGCACAAACATGTTGAAATAGCCCGCCCGCGCCAAAGCGCGCGCCAGCTCCGGCGATAATTGCCGCGCCGTTTCCGTCGCCTCGCTCTCAGCCGCAGCTTGCGCGCACACCGCCTTAATGTCACCGGTCATTGCTGCATGCATATTCATAATGCGCCTCCCTCATCTCAGTGTGGGGGAATTAGGTCTTTAAATCAATCCATAGCGGCGCATGGTCGGAGGGGCGCTCCCAGCCGCGCGCCGCGCGTAGCACGCCATAATCCGACACGGCAGGCGATAAATCCGGCGTCACCCAAATATGGTCGAGACGACGGCCGCGATCGGAGGCGGCCCAATCGCGCGCCCGATAGCTCCACCAGCTATAAAGTTTCTCTTCAGGCGGCACAAAGCGGCGCGCCACATCATCCCATTGCGCCGCCGCCTGCACTTTCGCCAATTCGGCAATTTCCACTGCCGTATGGCTGACCACATTTTTAAGCTGTTTTGACGACCATACATCATGCTCACCGGGGGCGATATTAAGGTCGCCCAACAGCACTTGACCAGCCGCTTTTCCAAGCTTTTTCAGTTTTTTAAAGCGGTTCTGCATTTCACCCAGAAAAGCCAGCTTATGGGCAAATTTCTCATTGATATCGGGGTCGGGCTCATCGCCGCCGGCCGGCACATAGAAATTATGCACGGTGACCGGCTTGGCTGTTTTGCCGCTTTTTACGGTGACGGCAATATGGCGGCCATCGCCCTTGCCGCAATAATCGACAATGTCACTCTCAATAATCGCATGTTTCGACAAGGTGGCAACGCCGTGATAGCCCTTAATGCCGTTTTTGGCGATATGGCTGAAGCCCGCTTTGGCAAAGGCTTTTTCAGGAAACTGATTATTCGGGCATTTGGTTTCCTGCAGGCAGATAATGTCCGGGTCGAGTTCTTTCATCAGCTTGAGCACCAGATTTTCGCGCAAGCGCACTGAATTAATGTTCCATGAGACAATCCGCATCACCGCTTCTCCCGCTCGATAAATTTAGAATAAATTGAGGCTGCGCCCGCTTAAGGCCAATGGCCAGCGGCCCAGTTCGAAAAGCCTGTAACGTAGCAAAAGCGGGTGCTCCAGCGCTTCTTCGCCGGCTTGCCGGTCATCCGTTTCGGCCATTTCAAGGGCCGCCGCCGCCAGCGCCAAAGCACCGCCAAAAGCCGCCTGCTGTGCCGCCCCGACAGCCAAATCGCGAATGGCGTCGGGCGGCTCATCGGCCATCATCAGCGCTTCATCGGCCATTTCCGCCAAGGGCTCTGCCAAGGCGGCCGATAAATGCGCCAGCATCACGCCAAGCCCGTCTTCTGACACGCCGGCCAGTACGCGATCGGTTAGGGCGGCGCGTAATTGTTCTTCAGCCTCCCAGCCCTCACTGTTCAAATCGCCGCTTTCGGCGGCATCGAGCGCATCATCCCAGCTCAAAACCGGCAGCGGTTCGGCATCGGGGAAGCCCAGAGCGTCCAAATAAAGGCGCGCCAAACGCGCCGTCTCGCCGTCAATCGGCTCACCCAATTCGGCAAACCAACGCGCGCGCGCGGCGCGTTCGGTAAATTCGCGCAAGGCCGATAAAAGCGGAATTTCCGCCTCCAGCGCCAATAGGCTTTCGGCGCTGGCCTGCCACTCATCGCCATTTGGGGGGGGCTCACGCATGACTTAATAATCATCCTCTTCAATTTCGATAATCTCGAAATGGCTGGCCGCCAATTTGTCATGGGTGATGATTTCCGACAAGCGCACCATGGTCACGAGATTTTGTACATCGGTCAGCCGCCAAGCATAAAGCCTGTCGCCGTCGCGCGCGCCGCCTGTGCGGGTGAAAAACAATTGCGCCGTGCCCGGCAATTCACCACTCGGGTCTTGTAAGGTGATGGAATAATTATCCTCACGCAGGGTGAAATCCGTCACCATAGCGGGCGCAATGCCCTGCGCGATGGCTTGGCGTAAAACCGATAAGGGTGTCAGCGCGACGGGAAACCAATTTGGCTCACCGCCCGGTTGTTCTTGCACGGCAACGAATTTGCCCTTCACCGTGACAATGCCGCCGCCGCCATCATAAGCAAAGCGCAATCGGCTCGGCCAATCGATTGCATAGCTGCCCGCCGCATGGCCGCCATTGGGCAGTTTTTGCTCAAAGCGCCCACTCATCGGCGGCATGGCTTTCAGCGTTTGATTGATGCGCGCCAGCCAAATGCCTTCTTGCGCGCCAAGCGGAGCGGCCGCCAAGGGGGAGGCCAATAAAGCGCTGAAAAGCACCGCCAAAGCCAGGGCTTTGAAATTTTGTCTTTGCGCAATCATTAATGTTTCCCCGCCAAAATTTCGCGCTTGCCGGCATGATTGGGCGGTGAGATGACGCCCTGTTCTTCCATTTGTTCGATCAGGCGGGCGGCACGATTATAGCCGATGGAAAGCCGCCTTTGCACATAGCTGGTCGAAGCGCGCCCGTCGCGCGTCACAATGGCGACCGCTTGGTCATAAAGATCGTCTCCGCTCGAGACTTCCATATCGGGCGCTTCTTCAGGCTCTTGCGTCACTTGCTCAATATATTCCGGCACTCCTTGTTTTTTTAAAAAGCTGACGACTTTTTCGACTTCTTCATCGGAGACAAACGGCCCGTGCACACGTTGCACGCGCCCGCCGCCGCCCATATAAAGCATGTCACCCTGGCCCAATAATTGCTCTGCCCCCTGCTCGCCCAAAACCGTGCGGCTATCAATTTTTGACGTCACTTGAAAGGAAATGCGGCTCGGGAAATTGGCCTTAATGGTGCCGGTAATGACATCGACCGACGGGCGCTGCGTCGCCGTAATAAGGTGCACGCCGGCAGCGCGCGCCATTTGTGCCAAGCGCTGCACGGCGGCTTCAATTTCTTTCCCCGCCACCATCATCAAATCGGCCATTTCGTCGATCACCACAACAATAAAGGGTAAAATTTCCGTTTCGATTATCTCATCTTCGTAAATCGCCTCGCCGCTTTCCGGGTCAAAGCCGGTTTGCACGCGGCGCGACAAGGTTTCGCCGGTGCTTTGAGCGTCGCGCATGCGCTCATTAAAGCCGTCAATATTACGCACGCCGATTTTGGCCATTTTGCGGTAGCGGTTTTCCATTTCCTGCACCACCCATTTCAGCGCAACCACGGCTTTTTTCGGCTCAGTAACCACCGGCGCGAGCAAATGCGGAATATCATCGTAGACCGATAATTCGAGCATTTTCGGGTCAACCAGAATAAGCCGGCACTGGTCGGGGGTCAGACGATAGAGCAAAGACAATATCATCGTGTTGATGCCGACCGATTTTCCCGAACCGGTCGTGCCGGCTACCAGCAAATGGGGCATTTTGACAAGGTCGGACATGACCGGCGCGCCGCCGATATCTTTACCCAGCGCCATTGTCAATTTTGACTTGCCGCTTTCAAAATCGCTGGATGATAAAAGTTCGCGCAAAGAAACCAATTCGCGCGTCTGATTGGGCAGCTCAATGCCGATGACATTGGAGCCCGGCACCGGCGCAACGCGCGCTGAGACAGCGCTCATAGAGCGCGCAATATCATCGGCCAAACCGACCACGCGCGACGAGCGCACACCGGCCGCCGGCTCCAATTCATAAAGTGTCACCACCGGCCCCGGGCGCACTTGCCCGATTGTACCCTTAATGCCGAAATCGGCCAAGACGGCTTCCAACATGCGTGCATTGGCCTCCAGCGCGTCTTTGCTGAGATTGCTCGTCTGGCGCGGTTTTTTATGCTCAGTCAAAAGCCGCAAGGGCGGCAATTCATATGTTGATTTGTCAAAGGCGAGCTTGGTTTGGGCTTCGCGCGCCGCGCGGCGACCTGTTTTCGGGGCCGGCCTTTTATCGGCCACATGCACTTGGCTGGCGCTTGATGCGTCATTATCGATGAAGCCCACATCAATATCATCGCCCACCTCAAATGCGGCAGATGCATCGCCCTGTTGGGTTGTACGCAAGAGCAGCCTGTTTTTGAGCGCGCCCGGGTGGAGCACCGCGATCATGCCGCGCACGGCCGTATAGGCGCGCGGCCCTTGTCGCAAATGCCGAGCTCCGCGCAAAAGGCGCCATGCCGCTTGCCCCGATAAGCGCAACAAGCCGCTGCCGAACAAGGCAGCCAAGACTGCTAAGCCGCCCAAACCATAAGCAGCGGTCAACTCAACCTGGGGTGACATAAACAATGAAAAGGCCGCCAATGCCGTTTCAACCCCATCGGCCAGCAAGTCGCCCAGTGCGCCGCCGGGTATCGGTGCCAGCGGGTCAACTTGGCGTCCGCCCAAAGCGAGCGCCAGCGCCATAAGCAGCGGTGCAATAATGGCGGCGAGAAAGCGCCAATTGGGGTGGCTCAAAACACTGCCGGTCAATTGCCGTGCGGCACGCGCGCCGAGCGGCAACAGCATAAACCAAACGGCAAGACCGAAAAGTTGAAGCACCATATCAGCAGCAATCGCCCCGGGCATGCCCAGCCAATTACCGACTTCCGCTCCACCGCTGCTGTTAAGGCTGCTGTCTTGCGGCGCATAGCTGAGCACGGCCAGCGCCAAAGCGAACACCAGGAGCAGGCTGATGGCGGCAGATAAGCGCAACCAGAGATAGACACCCAAAGCGCGTAAGCGCGGCATAATATCCTGCATCTTCATGCCGCTGGTCCTTTGCGGGCGCTGGAAAAATCATCAAGGCCGGTTTTGAGGTTTTGTAATGCCGCTTGCATGACCGTCATATTGGCGACCAAGGCGATACGAATATAGGGCGCGGCATGGGCCGCATGTTCATCGGCAGCAAGATACGCGCCGGGCAAGACCCGCACTCCCTGTTCGCGCCATAAATGCAATGCTGCCGCTTCGCCATGGCCGACATTGAGCCAAAGAAAAAAACCGGCGGCCGGGCGCTGGAAATCATAGGCATCGGCAAATACGGTCTCGGCAAGGTCAAATTTTTCGGCATAGAGGCGGCGGTTGTCGGCAACATGCGCGTCATCATCCCACGCCAAAGCGGCGGCGGCTTGCGCCGGCAGCGGGCATTGCGGTCCGGCAATTTGGCGCAGATCAGAAAGCGCGCACATGGCGCTTATACCGCCGGCAACAAAACCGCTTCTCAGCCCCGGCAAATTGGAGCGCTTGGACAAAGAGTGGAAAGCCAGCACCGGCGCATCGGCGAGGTTTTTATCCTGCATGATTTGTAAAATCGATGGCGGCGGCGCGCCGTCAGGGTCATAGATTTCGGCATAACATTCATCGACCATCAAGATGAAGCCATAATGCTGCGCCAGTTCAAGCGCCTTCTCGAGATAAGCCTTATCGGCCACCGCCCCTTGTGGATTGGCCGGATTGCACAAATAAAGCGCGCGCAAGCGGTTCAAAACATCCGCGCTTATATCTTCAAGCGCAGGCACAAAACCGTTTTCTTGGGTCGCCGCGAGATAATGCGGCTGCGCCCCCGCTGCCACTGCGGCGCTGGCGTAAATTTGATAAAACGGATCAGGCATGGCCATAAGGCCATTCGCCTTTTGCGGCGCGATTTGCGCGGCCAGAAACAGCCCTTCGCGCGTGCCATTGAGCGGTAAAATTTGCACGTCCTCGGCCAGCACGTCCTCCACCTCAAAACGGCGCAAAAGCCAAGAGCGCACCGCCGCTTTCCAATCTGGTGTGCCGCCAATTGGCGGATAGCGACCATAATCATTGAGCTTTTCTTTCAATGGTTGCAACGCCAGAGCGGGCGGCGCATGCTGCGGCTCGCCTAAGGCCAGAGAGGTCGGCGCGAGGCGCGGCGTTACACCATCCAACAGGGCGCGCAGGCGCGCAAAGGGCGAAGCGGGCAGGGTGTCAAAAACCCTTTTTTGCATATCGGTCTCCAAACGAAAGACCCGAGCGTAGCCGATGGGCCCGCTCGGGTCGTTCACGAATCAGCCTGTAGCAGACTAGCTCAGCCGCGCCGCTTTTAGCAAAGGCTAAAGCGGCGCGACGCGAGGTTCGGATTGTGAAGGACTAGCCGATACCTGTTTCTGGATTTGCTGCGATTTTGTGGATGGATAGGTCAGCACCTTGCTGCTCTTCTTCCTCACTCAAACGAATGCCCAAAGTTTGCTTCAGCGCGCCATAGACAAGGGCACCGGCAATAGCCGCGAAACCGCAGCCAACAAAAGTGCCAATAATTTGTGACATCAGACTGACGCCGCCAAGGCCGCCGAGCGCTTCCATGCCGAAAATGCCACAAGCAATGCCGCCCCAAGCGCCGGCCAGACCATGCAGCGGCCAGACACCCAATACGTCATCTATGTGCAGTTTTTCCTGGCAATAGACAAACATTTTAACAAATAGCACGCCTGCAATCGCGCCGGTAACCAATGAGCCGCCCGGGTGCATTACATCGGAGCCGGCGCAAACAGCCACCAGTCCGGCCAAGGCGCCATTATGGACAAAGCCCGGATCGTTTTTGCCGACAAATAAAGCCGCCAAAATGCCGCCAACCATTGCCATGAGAGAGTTGACCGCCACGAGACCGGACACACCCTCCAGCGATTGCGCGCTTACCACGTTAAAACCGAACCAGCCAATGCACAAAAGCCAACTACCGAGCGCTAACCAGGGGATAGAGCTGGGCGGAAAGGCGCTGCCTTTGGGGCCATAACGGCCAAGCCGCGCGCCCAAAAGAATGACCGCCGAGAAGGCAATCCAGCCGCCAACCCCATGCACCACAACGGAACCCGCAAAGTCATGGAAGCTGGCCCCGAAGCTGGCTTCGAGCCAAGCTTGGAAGCCGTAATTACCGTTCCAAATCATGCCTTCAAAAAACGGGTAGACCAAAGCTACAATGACTCCCGAAGCCAAAAGCTGCGTCCCGAATTTAGCCCGCTCGGCAATTCCACCCGAGATAATCGCCGGAATGGCCGCCGCAAAGGTCAGCAAAAAGAAGAATTTAATCAGCGACAGGCCTTGCGGGCCATAAGCTTCGTCGCTGCCATCGCCACTAATAGTGGCGGCAGAGGACAAAAAGTCGACGCCATAGGCGACCGAATAGCCGATAAAGAAATAGGCCAACGTCGACATACCGAAATCGGAAAGAATTTTTACCATAGCATTGACTTGGTTTTTCTTGCGCACCGTGCCCACTTCCAGAAAAGCAAAGCCAGCATGCATGGCGAACACCAAAATGGCGCCCATAAGAATAAAAAAGACGTCCCCGCCTATTGTACTGTTTTCCATTGATACCCCCAGAGTAAATCCTTAGGTTTATGCAAGTTTCGTGCCAAACTGCCAGGCCCGCCAACTCTCTCGTACATCCCACAACCTTAAAAAACTGCTTAAATATTAAGCAGAGCGCCATGTCTTGATTAATAATTGTGCGTCTTTGGCCGCGGATCGGCGCTGCCGCGTTTGGGGCTGGACGCGCCTCTCATTTTGCGGCAGGTTGCGCGGGTCAAGCCTGCGGCCGAAAGTGACGCGGTATGGCAAAGAAAGAGCACGCGAACGGAATGCAAGAGCAAAGGAGTCCTGCAGTCACAGCATGAACGAAACTAAAAAAAACGGCATTTTGATTCATGGCGGCAACACCGCCGCCCGGGTCGCCGCCTTGGCATTGGCGCAAGCGCGCTTGCCAGTCATGCTGGGTGACCAATCGCCATTGGAAGCCCCTGACGCAGCAGCAGAGGATTGGCAAAGCGTCTTGGCCTTGAGCCCGGCCGCCAAGACCATGCTCGAAACTTTGGGCATTTGGGAGAGGCTTGATGGTCCTAGCTCGCCGATATGCGATATGGCGGTATTTGGGAACGAGGCGGCCTATGCAGCTAAACTAGGGCTAAATTTCGGCAATACTGCGCCCGCGCCAGCGAAAGACAGCAATGCCAAAACGCTTTCGGTTTTGGCATATATTGTTGCGCGCCCTATTTTGGCCCGCGCCGTTAAAAGCGCCTGTGATGATGCGCTGGCAAAAAACCAAATAAGCCCCACTCCACCACTGACCGCCTTCAACAAAAGCAGCGGGCGGGCCCATTTTAGCGATGGTACAACGCGGCAGCTTGCTCTATTGGTTGACTGCGAGCGCCGCCCCGGAAGCTGGCGGCGCGATTCAAGCCGCCGCCCTTTGACGCATGATTATCAGGCTGGCGCGGTGGTATGTGCGCTAGAAAGCGAAGTGCCGCACGGCAATCAAGCGATACAGATTTTTACCCCTGACGGTCCGCTTGCACTTTTACCCTTGCCGGACGCGCATCAACGCGCCTTGGTTTGGAGCCTGCCGCATAAACGCGCTACCGCATTGGCCACCATTGAACCGGCGCTATTTGTTTACGAACTGGCCAGAGCAACCGGCGGACAAGCCGGGGCGCTGCGGCCAATGACCTCGCGTGGCGTGCAACCCTTAACGCTTGCATTGGCCGAAACGTATGTCGATGAAAAATTATGCCTGCTCGGAGAGGCGGCGCACATCATCCACCCGCTGGCCGGTCAGGGCTTTAACTTAGCCTTGCGCGATGGAGCACAGCTGGCCGAAGCGCTCTATGAGGCGCGCCGATTGGGTTTGGCTTTCGACGCACCAGGCGCGCTCGACAGCTATCGAATGCTGCGCCGCGCCGATGGCGGCGTGATGGCCGCGACCACACATATGCTGGCCGAAATATTTTCAGGCCAAGCCAAAACACTTACCCGCCCTATGGCGCGCTTGGGACTAGCTATCGCGGGAATAATAGCAAGAAAAAGAGCCGGAAATATCCTCTATAAGAGATTTCTGGCACAGGCCAACGGGGGGATTAGCAATGATGATTTGCCGAGACTAATGCGCGGGCATGGTTTTGGGAAATCCGTTTTTGATTGAGCCTACTCGGATAGCTTGCGCGCCTCTTCGGCCAGCATAATTGGGATGCCGTCGCGCACCGGAAACGCAAGGCCGGCCTCTTTGGAAATTAGTTCACCAGCTTTTTCATCATAAGATAATGGCCCGTGGCTAACCGGACAGACCAAAAGTTCCAGCAGCGCAGGATCGAGTTTTTTTATGTTGCCCATGAGGCTCCTTACTGCACCGCATTATCATTGGCACCGCCGGATTGCGCCAATTGCGCTAGCACCATCTCGGTCAGTGCAATGAGAATTTCCGCCCGCTCAGCTAGTGTAACAGCCTCGAGCATAGCCTGTTTCTCCTGCGGCCCATAGGGGCTAATAATGCACAGCGAATTGACCAAAGCTTCATTATTCGAACTTTCAATAGCGGACCAATCGGCCTCCATGCCATTGGCATCAAGATAGCGCCTTAGCACATCAAGTACGCCATTACGGTTAACATCTATACTTCCGACATCCGCGATCAAATCGCTTTCGAAAGGCCGGTAATCAGGGCGAATTTGTCGGTAGGGAGTTAACACATTCAGTTCTTCTGCAACGGTAAAACGAGCCACACCCGTCAGGGAAACGATCATGCGACCGTCATCAGTTTCGCTGAACGATGATACGCGACCCAGGCAGCCGACTTTTTGCAAACCCTCGGCCCCGTCCTCATCGCCATAGGGTTGAACCACGCCTAGAAGGCGCCCCTTGGCCAATGCATCTTCAAACATTTGCAAATAACGAGGCTCGAAGATATTCAGGGGCAGGTGCCCTCGCGGCAAGAGCAGAACGCCCTCAAGCGGAAACACCGGCACGATTTGCGGCAACTCATTAATCGTTTCAGGAGCAAAGGACATATAATAATCGCCTATCAGCTAAACAAAAGTGACGACAAACGCTTCCGCGCCGCTATTACCAATTCATCTTGTGCGCCATAAGCATCGAAAAATTCGATCAATTGCTTTCGCGCCGCTTCTTCTTGCCAATCGCGATGGCGCGCGACGATTTCCAACAGGGCGTCCAGCGCCGCCTCACGACGCCCAGCACCATGATGGGCCAGCGCTAAATCAAAGCGCGCCTGATGATTGTTTCCATCCGCCGCAATCGCAGCGTTCAATGTACCCTCATCCCTTAAACCATCATCAGTGTTTTTTTCAGCAATTTTTTGCGCCAACGCCAACGCGGCACGCGCCGAGGCTAGTGAAGGGTCATTATCATGCGGCGGCGCCGCATCCAAAATGACCGCGGCAGCCGCGCTATCGCCTTTTGCCAGGTGACATTGCGCCAAGCCTGCTATGGCCCGAACATTATCAGCCTCTTGAGCCAGGGCGGCAGAATAGCATTCTAGTGCATCGTCAAGTTGGTCAGCAGCCAATGCCTCAGAAGCGCTTTCTATTAGCGCTTCTGCGGGAGAGACACCCAAGCCTTCTTCTAAATGCTTGTCTAGGAATTTTTTGACCTCGCTTTCAGGCAGTGCGCCCATAAACCCATCCACCGGTTGCCCGCCCTTAAAAGCAAAGACGGCGGGAATGGACTGCACCTGCAATTGCTGAGCTACCTCTGGATGATCATCAATATTCATTTTAGCGAGTCGCACAGCGCCATCGGATTGCCTTGCCAGCTTTTCCAGGACCGGGGTCAATTGCTTGCAAGGGCCGCACCAGGGGGCCCATAAATCGAGCAACACAAGCTGTGCGTGGGAGGCCTCAATCACCTCAGCCATAAAGTTTTCCGCAGTCACATCGACATCGTTGCACTCCGCTACTACAGCGGCCGAGTCAATCTGCGGCGGTTCAAAAGCTGTTGGCATGATTTCTATCTCCTGACCCTTAAATGGGGGGTCTTTGTCCATTTGCCAAGGGGCGCGCGTTGAGACGCATAAATTTATCAAATCGCGGCGCACTATCTGCACCTCTCGAAGGCTTGTCAAATGGCCACTTGTCAAACCCCCAATGATGGTGCATAACGCAACCCGTTCTGTCAAAGCGGGCGTAGCTCAGGGGTAGAGCACAACCTTGCCAAGGTTGGGGTCGTGAGTTCGAATCTCATCGCCCGCTCCAGAACCTTTCCATTCTTGGGGTTTTATGCCCGTATTTCGCGCTGCGGTGCCTAGCGCTCGAGCGGAACACCACCTTACCACAGGGCAATTGGGTTAATGATCATTTGCACTGCGCCTTGCAACTTAGCCTGCCCCAGCACGAACATAAACTCTCTGACTTTTTCTTCCGCGAGGCGGCCAGTGTTCATTGTTTCGAGAATGTAGATGCCGTTTTCTTTTAACAAAGTGGCATGGCCGTAGAACACTTTATCGCCTTTTTTCGGCGGCACGGCCTCAAGACCCCAAGTGTCAGCCCCGACCGCCACCGGCTCCAGCGAGGCGAGAAACACCGCCGCTGCATTGGAAATTCCTGGAATGCTGGAGCCCCATTGCTTGGGATTACTCTCAAGCGTGGCATCGGTATAGCCTGTGTGTAGCAAAATTATATCACCTTTCTTGAAGGTGACCTTCTGCTGGCGCGCAGCTGCCTTGATTTGCGCAGCCTCAATGACCTGCCCTGGCGCCAATGTTTTAACCCCCAAATAAGCGGCCATGTCTACCAATACGCCGCGCCCCACCAGGGGTGGAATTTTCTCAACACCCAATTTGGTCATACCGGTCATGGCAGCGAAATCTTTGCCCTTATTGCAGTTATAAAACATGCCGTGTTCGCCCAGATGGCCTAAAGAGTCGATTTGCGGGCCGGTACCAAGCCACATTTGCACCATGTCGTCATTGGCTGATATCGGCCAACCATACAAATCTTCTTGTGTTTCCCGAAAGTGCTGACCAGGCTGAACAACTTGCAGCTTGGTGAAGCGCGGCGGGAAAGCTGGCATATCAGGCTTAATAACAATGCCCAAACCGTGGCGCTTGCCCTGTTTAATAAGTTTAGCGGAAGCTAGCACGCTGCTGTCAGTGATCAGATTGGCAGCGCCAATTTCATCTTTCGACCCCCATTTCGATGTTTTGCACGAATCCGCGAAACTTGGCTGCACAAACGCCAAGGCCGTTAGAATAAAAATCGCAATTCTCATTTTATCGCTCCCCATGAACAACGCTGCCCAGGAGTCTGGCAGCAAGACATGTTACCGTAGAATGGGATAAAAAACAGGGGGCTTATCGCTCGCACCTTATAGATTCATTTATTGCCGACCGTGGCTCTTAAAAGACGCCTGATGCTGAGCCAGACAAGCGGCACGGTGATGGCAACCAAGCCGAGATTGAGTGCAAGAGGGTCGAGCGTTGGCTGGCGTGCCAAAACCCAATCGGCAGGCGCGCGTAATAAATTAACTAGATAATAGGAAATCGCGACGGTCGAAACTCCTTCAACGGTATGTTGCAGGCGCAATTGCCGCTCGGCGGCATGGTTTAGCGAGGCCAACAAATCGGCGTTTTGCTGCTGCATATCAAGCTCAATGCGGGTTTGCAAAAGACCCGTCATAGCAGTTATTTGCTCAGCCAAATCATGGCGGCGGCGTTCGGTAGATTGATAGGTGGCAATGGCCGGTTGCAAGCGACGCTCCAAAAAGCCGCCAATGGTTATACGGCTGTCGAAGGCCTGCTCTTGCAATGAGGCCAAACGAGCCGTCACCAAATCCCAATAGGCGGTGCAAGCGGCAAAACGAAATGAAGTGCGGCGCCACACCTCTTCCAGCTCGCCGGTCAATTGGCTAAGCAGATCAAAGCGCTCGCTATCTGCGCTGCCAGCGGCTGAAATGCTGGTTGGCACGCGCGCAGCGATATCGGATAATTGCGCTTGCGCCGAACGGGCACGGTCAAGCCCAATAGCGGCAAATGAACGATAGGTCTCGATCTCGACCACCTGCAAAGCAAGGCGCCCAATATCGCGCACATCGCAATCGGGTGCGAAATCAAGGGCGATCTTGGTGTGCCCATCTTCCGCCACTTTAAAATCAAAAACCCCATCAGCCAAGCCGTTTTCGAGGCGGCTGGCGCAGGTCCAGCCATCTCGCACGGCGCCGCGCACGCTGCATTGACAATCCACTGCTACGACAACTTCACCGCGGTTTTTATCTAACCAGTCGGCAGGCAAGTGCTGCGCCGCCGAACCATTTTCAGCCTTTTCATCAATGATGGTCAGTGAAACGAATTCCGTGTGCCGTTCAATATTAAACTGCACGCCATCGCGGCGCGCGCGGATCAGGCGGCTTTGCGCCTCGCCTTGCCAATCAATATCACTCAGCGTGTCATGCAGCGCATCGCGAAGCCCATCAAACGCCCCTTCGCCAGACAGGCACAGGCGAAAAATCGCCGTCGGTAGGGCAAATCGCGGGAAAGGCCGCGCGTTTAGCTCGTCAGTTACCTGCCGTAACCGCCATTGCGATTTATGCATTTGGCTTCGGTTGTCGTTTTCACTCATGCTTTCAATACGCTATTTATGCCGATCCGGTTTCCATCCATTGCTCAAAAGATGGCTCTCGGCATAAGCCAACGGGCTGTCTTCCAATTCGGTGGCCAGCGTATCATTCCAGCGATTAAGGAAGCCAAATGTCGCTATCACGGCGACAATTTCGCAGATTTCAGCATCGGAATAGTGCGCCTTCAGCGCTTCAAAATGGGCTTGCGTCGCGCCATTAGGCTGGCGCGCACCGGCCTGCGCCAACGCCAGAGCGGCCCGCTCAGCCTCGGAAAATTGCTCATCGGTCTCAAAAGACCAAAGATTAGCAATTTTTTCATCGGCTACGCCGCGCTCACGCGCGCCATGCGCGGTATGCGCTTGGCAATAATGGCAGCCTGCTGCGGCGCTTGCAATATGGGCTATCATTTGCCGCAAGTCCGACGGAAGCTTGGCGTCGGGGCCCAAAACCGCCGCGCTCAACGCAAGAAAGCCGCGCAAAATCTCGGGCCGATGTGCCATGATTTTCAAACTATTGGGCTCAAACCCCATCACTGCGGCGGCCAGTGCCAGCTCTTCCGCCACCACTTCCAATTGCGCCGTTTCAGCATTTTTCAAATGCGCCATACAGGCCTCCTCTGACGGGTTAACTGTCGCGCTTTTTCAGCGTAACAAAATTGGCGGTCGATGAGCCGGTGGCCAACAATTGCCCTTCCGCATCATATAACATGCCCTCAACAAAACCGACGGAACGCCCGCGTCGCACCACTTGCCCAACCGCGTAAAGCCGCCCCGGGCGGGCCGGTGCCAGCATCGATACTTTCAATTCCAAAGTCGGGCTGATTTGTCCCCAATCCAGATTTAGGCCGATGGCGAAAGCCATTGCATCGTCCAGCATGGCGGCAACATTGCCGCCCTGAATGCCGCCCCATTTATTGCATAATTTATCGCCCGCGTTGAAAGCCATCTCAACCGTGCCGCCGGCTTTGTCAACGGCCAATAATTCAAGTCCCAAATGAGCCGAGGTTGGCGACGGTTTTTCATGCGCCGCTTTGACATTGGGCGGCCAATTTTCAACATTAATATCAAAATCATCGCGCGCCGTGCCAAGGCGAGCGACTTTAATCGCGGTGGCACTCATGCATATCTCCCTAAACTGCCCAGAGACTAAGCCTGCGCCGCCCATCTTGGCAAGCCTCTATGCAGGCTGCTAATGTCGTCTTATGAATGAGCTTGTGAGTGACCCCGCCGCCCCACAGGAGGCGTTTTTATTGCCGCCGCAATTCACCCTTACCCTCGCCGTGCAAGAGGACGATATTGATGATTTCAATCACGTCAATAATGTCGTTTATCTTGGCTGGATGGCGCGCACCGCCTGGGCCCATTCGAAGCAATTAGGGTTTGATTTTGCCGCCTATCGCCAACGCGATTGCGGCTTTGTCGTGACCCGTCACGAAATTGACTATAAGGCGGCGGCACAGGCTGGCGAGCATGTGCATGTTGGCACCTGGGTGACCGTTAATGATGGCCGCTTGCGGCTGCGGCGGCGCTTTCAAATGCTGGCCGGGGACGGGCGCGAACTGGCACAAGGCCTCAGCGATTTTGCCGCCATGAAAATCTCGACTGGGCGCGCCACGCGCATGCATAAAGATTATGTAATCGGCTATCCGGTTGCCGTCGGCTCGGAAAATCTATTTTTGCAGGCTTAAGGTTTCATCGCGCCCAACTATTGCGCCAATGCATAGCCACCCTCCAATGTCAGCAGCAAAGTGGCTTCTGACGGGTCGGCTTCAATCTTGCGGCGCAGCCGATAAATATGGGTTTCCAGCGTATGCGTCGAAACTTGCGCATTATAACCCCACACTTCATGCAGCAGTGTGTCCCGCGCCACCGCGGCACCCCCGGCGCGGTGTAAAAATTTCAAAATATTAGTTTCTTTTTCGGTCAAGCGAATTTTCGCCGCGCCGTCTTGCGGCTCCAATGTTTTCAAACTGGGGCGAAAAATATAAGCCCCTATTTGTAGCTCCGCCGTTTCCGCCTGTTCGTAGCTGCGCAATTGCGCGCGCATGCGGGCCAATAAAATCCCGAAGCGGAAAGGCTTGGTGACATAATCATTGGCCCCCGCATCAAGCGCCGAAATCGCATCGGCCTCATTCGCCACGCCGGTCAGCATAATGATTGGAGTGGCAATATTGTTTTCGCGGATCATTTCACAGGCTGCGCGGCCCTCTTGGTCAGGCAGGCCCAAATCAAGCAAAATTAAATCATAGCCCTTGCCCCCGGCCGAAAGGGCCGCAGCGGCGGTTTCGACCCGGCTTAGCTCAAACTCTTCATGCAGAGCAAATTGCTCGGCCAATACCTCAACCAAAGCCTCGTCATCTCCCACCAGCAATATTTTTTGCCTTACCGCCATTGCCCACACCCTTCGTCGCTGCGTTGAATTTGCCCAATATGCGCGCGCAAAACAAGCCCTTGCGACAGACCGAAATTTGGCCGAATTTAGAGTCATGAAAGATATTTGTGTCAGACCCTGTGCTTCTGCCCCGCATCATGGTCTGCTGCGGTTTGGGACGCATCGCAGCCGATGCGCGCTGGGCAAGGGCGGGGTCACAAAGATCAAAAAAGAAGGCGACGGCAAAACGCCCATAGGGCGCTATCGGCTGCGCCGCATTTGGTATCGGCCAGATCGCATTATGCGCCCGCAAAGCCCACTCCCTATTGCCAAAATTCATCAGAAAAGCGGCTGGTGCGATGATGTGCGTAGCAACCTGTATAATGTCCCGATAGAGCGCCCCAGCGCGGCCCGTCACGAGCGCTTATGGCGTCACGATCGGCTATATGACGTGTTTTTCGAATTGGGCATGAATGATGCACCACCCGAAAAGGGTGCGGGCAGTGCGGTTTTTCTGCATTTGGAGAAAAACAATTTCCGCCCCACTTTAGGCTGCATTGCGGTCAATCATGCGACCATGCGGTTTTTGCTGCACCACGCCAATCGGACCACACATATTGCCATTGCCGAAAGTTAAAGGGCCAGAAAAATCAATCTCTTGCGCCAAAAAGGGCGGTGCCGACTCGAATATGCGTTGCGCCCAAAGCCAGCGCCGTCTCAAAATCCCCCGACATGCCCATTGACAGCGTGTCCAGCCCCAATTGCGCCGCCAATTTGCCGAGCAAGACAAAATGCGCCCCGGCCGGTTCACCTTGCGGCGGCAGACACATAAGCCCGTCAATGCGTAAAGCCAGCTCATCCCTGCACAACTCATAAAAAGCGGCTAATTCAGAGGGTGAGACGCCGGATTTTTGCGGCTCGTCTCCAGTATTAACCTGTATCAATAAGCGCGGAAAGCTGCTTTCACCTTTCAGCTCGGCGAGCTTGCGCGCCAGTTTTTCGCGATCCAGCGTTTGGATGACATCGAACAGCGCCACCGCTTCTTTCACCTTATTGGTCTGCAGCGGGCCGACCAGATGCAACTCGACATCGCCATATTGCGCCTTGAGTGGGGGCCATTTGGTTTTCGCCTCTTGAACGCGGTTTTCACCGAACAGACGATGGCCGGCCCGTAAAAGCGGCCTAATCTCTGTAGCCGATTTGGTTTTGGAAATGGCAATAAGCTGTGCCGCTGTGGCAGGCCGACCGTTTTCTTGCAGGGCTTGGGCCATGCGCTGTCGGGTTTCCGCGAGGCGCGGCGGCACATTTATTTCGGGCGGAACAGGACTCATAACTCTGTCTTGCCAGAGCGCGGCGAAACAGCCAAGCTGAAATTAATGGTCGCACAAGGCAAAATATCGGAGGCAAGCGCTCACTCATGATGCACGCGCCGATAATTTATATGCTCAGCGACGCGCAACGCCAGCCCGATTGGCGCACCGCATTGACCGCACAGCCGCGGCATATCGGCCTTATTTTGCGCGATTACCAACATGATGCGCGCGCCTGCTTGGCGGCGGAAATGGCGGCGCTTTGTCGCCGCCAGGGCCGCGCCTTTGCCATTGCCGGCGACCGCCGCTTGGCACGCAAACATGGTGCCGGTTTTCATTGCCCGTCTTTCATGCTGCGTCGCGCCGCCCTGCGCGGCGGCAAAGGTCGCCCCGGTGACAGCGCTGCCGTGCACAATATGGCCGAGCTTTTGGCCGCCAAACAGGCCGGTTTCAGGCGCGTCTTCGTTGCGCCGGTCTTTGCCACGCAAAGCCATATTGGCGCGCGGCCATTGGCCCTTTGGCGNGCNTTGCCGCTTTTGCGCGCAGCNCGCCGGGGCGGCATGACGGCCTATGCNCTGGGCGGNATGAATGCGGNNCAGTGGCGGCGCTTGGGCGGNTTTGCGGCNGCCGATGGCTATGGCGCAATCGGTGCGTTTGGGCCTGCGNNGNGNGTCGATGGGGNNANTGAACATGGCTGAAAATGGCTGAGGAACGGNCTTTACTTTTGCGCGCGGCCATAATAGTCATGGGGCTGATTTGATGAATTTGGAAACTGCNATGCNNTCTTCTTTTTCGGCTCTNCGCCGCTCATTTTTTNCTNTGTTGCTGGTCTCCNTTTTGGCCGCTTGCGGCTCACTTAATGTNGAAGCCGATTATCCGCANAANGATAATNNGGCCAGCGAAGAAAGCGGCTCAATCTTTGATTTTTTCCGCCGCGATGAGGCNGATAAGGCGGCCNTGCAAACCGCCGCGCCGGTCNGCGCGGGCGGGCTNGGCGTNAATGCNNTGCTGTGGCAATCAAGCCTTGATACTTTNTCTTTTATGCCNCTTGCCGCCGCCGATNCGGNCGGCGGGGTGATNATTACCGAATGGTANAATGACCCANGCGCNACAGATGAGCGGGTCAAGATTAACCTCGTTATTNCCGGGCGCGAATTGCGCGCCGATGCNCTNCGCGTCAGNGTNTTTCGCGAAACCAATCGCCGNGGCCAATGGGTNTCGACCGCCGCCTCATCAAAAGCGGCGCGGCAATTGGAAAACATTATTTTGACNCGCGCCCGCGATTTNGCNACNGCGCGCCGNGNCAGCCAATAGGCCATTATGAGCGATANTTCGCGGCCCTATGACCCCGCCNAGCATGAGGCGCATTGGCAAAAAGCNTGGCAACAAGAAGACTGCTTNAGCGCCGGCGCNCCCGATGATGNGCGCCCGAAATATTACGTCTTGGAAATGTTTCCCTATCCNTCGGGGCGCATTCATATGGGCCATGTGCGCAATTATGCTATGGGCGATGTGNTGGCNCGCTTNAAAAAAGCGCANGGCCATAATGTGCTGCACCCTATGGGCTGGGATGCGTTTGGNATGCCGGCGGAAAATGCCGCNATGGAGAAAAACACCCATCCGGCAAANTGGACCTATNGCAATATTGACGCCATGCGCGCGCAGCTGAAAAANCTNGGNTTNTCGATTGATTGGGCGCGCGANTTCGCCACTTGCNACCCGGAATATTACGGCCATGAACANGCCATGTTTCTGGACTTTNTGGAGGCCGGTCTTGTTGACCGGCGCGAAAGCATTGTCAANTGGGACCCGGTCGACCAAACCGTTTTGGCCAATGAACAAGTGATTGACGGCAAGGGCTGGCGTTCGGGGGCGCCNGTCGAGCAGAAAAATTTGACGCAATGGTTTTTGCGCATTTCCGATTATGCCGAGGATTTGCTGGCGGCGCTGGACACGNTGGCGCGNTGGCCGGAAAAAGTGCGCCTGATGCAGGCCAATTGGATCGGCCGTTCGGAGGGGCTGGANTGTCGCTTCGAGCTGAGCCAAGCGGTCGGNGAAATNGCGGCATTGGANATNTATACAACGCGGCCCGACACGCTTTACGGNGCCAGTTTTTGTGCNATTTCGCCCGACCACCCGCTCGCCGTTCNNCTGGCNGAAAACNATGCGGCTTTGGCCGCGTTNCGCACCGAATGCGCGCAGCGCGGCACGTCTGAAGCNGATATTGANGCGGGNGAAAAATTNGGCTTTGACACCGGGCTGACGGCACGCCACCCGCTNGACCCCGAATGGCATTTGCCGGTCTATGTCGCCAATTTTGTGCTTATGGGTTATGGCACNGGGGCNATATTTGCCTGTCCGGCGCATGACCANCGCGATNTGGATTTTGCTTTAAAATATCAATTGCCGGTGACCACAGTGGTGCGCCCGAAAGATGAAGCCNGTTTTTCCGTCACCGACNCNGCCTATACNGGCGACGGGGTGATGGTCAATTCGGGCGNGCTTGACGGCCTNACCCCNNANGCGGCGCGGGAAAAANTCATTGCGCAATTTGAAGCNCAAGNGCGCGGNCAAAGACGCGTNAATTTCCGCCTCCGCGATTGGGGCATTTCGCGGCANCGCTATTGGGGCTGCCCGATACCGATTATTTTATGCGANACATGCGGCTGTGTGCCGGTGCCGCGCGCAGATTTNCCGGTGACGCTGCCCGNTGATGTNAGCTTTGACAAGCCCGGCAANCCGCTGGCCCATCACCCNACNTGGAANCATNTCNCCTGCCCAAAATGCGGCGGCGCGGCGCAGCGNGAAACCGACACATTTGACACATTTGTCGANTCCAGNTGGTATTTTGCGCGCTTTACCGAGCTTGCCGATGANGCCCCGACGCGGGNCGCTGCNGTCAATCACTGGCTGCCGGTCGACCAATATATTGGCGGCATTGAACACGCCATTTTGCATTTGCTTTATGCGCGNTTNTNCACCCGCGCCATGCACAAGACGGGCCATTTNGCGGTNGACGAGCCGTTNGCCGGCCTGTTCACGCAAGGCATGGTGTGCCACGAAACNTATCGCGACGANACNGGNTGGCTGGCGCCTGATGAAATTACCCGCATTGCGGACGGGGCGGTATTGGCGGCTGACGGCACGACGCCGGTGACGGTCGGGGCGGTTGAAAAAATGTCNAAGTCGAAAAAGAATATTGTCGATCCCGACGATATTATTGCGCGCTATGGTGCCGATACGGCGCGCTGGTTCATGCTGTCAGACAGCCCGCCCGAGCGCGATGTGCAATGGACACAAGACGGNATTGAAGGCGCNTGGCGCTTTGTGCAAAAAGTCTGGCGCTTATTCGATAAAAACATGACCTTTACCGATACGCTGGCCGCGCCTGAGGGGGCCTCGGCGCGGGCNCTTTATGCGCAAGTNCAAACCACCATTGATGCCGTGACCCGCGAATTGGAGGCGCTCGGTTTTAACCGCGCCGTGGCGCGGCTTTATGAATTGGTNAATGCGCTGGCCGCTTTCAAACCCGCTAGCGCGGAAGACGAAAAATGCCGCGCTTATGGGCTGGCGCAATTGATGAAGCTATTATCACCAATGATGCCNCATTTGGCNGAAACCGGCTGGGCCGAATTGGGCGGGGTAGGGTTGGTGGCCAATGCCGCTTGGCCTGAGGCCGATATGTCGGTTTTGGTCAGCGATGATCTTGTTTTGCCGGTGCAGGTCAATGGCAAAAAGCGCGGTGAAATTTCCGTGTCGAAAACCGCCGACGCGGCTATAATTGAAGAAATGGCGCTGAGCGATGCGGGAGTGAAAAAATTTATTGATGGCAAAGAACTTCAAAAAGTCATCATTGTCCCCGGACGGATTGTCAATCTGGTGGTCAAATAGGGTTATCGTTTNNGCCCTGCTGGTCAGCGCATTAANGCTGTCAGCCTGCGGCTTTCGCCCGATTCACAAAGTGACTTTGGCAGCGGANGGGCCGATCGCTTTGGTCGCCCTGGCCGTGCCCGATACNCAAAACGGNCNGCTTTTGGCCACCGCCTTGCGCGGACGNTGGCAAGCGCGTGCCGATGCCGCTTTCGATGTCAGCGTGGTGCTGGAAGAAACCGCGCGCAACACCCAGCTTGATGCGCGCGGTGTCGCCGCNCGNATNGANNTGGATTATGTTTTGCGCGTNACNCTGCGCATGCGCGCCACGCCNGATGAGAGCGCAGCATCCGTCGGGCAAAGCAAGAGCTTTGTCTTGCGCCACAGCGAAAGCATGGCGCGCAGCGATAGCGGTGCTGCCGATTTGACACAGCAGCGCAATTTGGCGCGCCTCGCCATGCAAAATCTGGCCGAGCGGCTCATCTTGCGCCTGTCGCAGGAGGTCANGCGGTGAAACTGAAGGCGCATGAAGTTGACGGCTGGGTGAAGGGGCTGAAGCCCGATAAGGCGCCGGCATTGGTGCTGGTCTATGGCCCCGATCGCGGCGGGGTGCATGAAACCNCAAAAGCGCTGCGCCAAGCTTATTTGGGCCGCGATTATGACCCNTTGCAATATGTCGCTTTGGAAGAAGGCGCGCTGGCCGGGCAGNCCGGTTTGCTGGCCGATGAGGCGGCGGCCATGCCGATGTTCGGCACACATAAGCTGGTTCANGTCAGTGGCGCCAATGCGGCGGTGCAGGCGGCGGTTACATTTTATCTCGCCAAAACAGATGAGGGCAACGCNCCACNAGGGGCGGCGCTGGTCATTATCGAGGCNGATAATTTGCGCCCGACCGCGCCNTTGCGCAAAGCGGCCGAGAACCATAGGGCGGGTATGGCCCTGCCTTGTTATGCGCTGGAGGCGCGCGATATTGGTCGCCTCATCCGCCAGTTTTTGGAGCAGGAAAATTACCGCATTGAAGCGCAGGCGATGGATTTATTGACGGCGCGGCTGGCCACGGATCGCGGTGTCATTCAGCGCGAATTGGAGCGGCTGGTGCTTTATAAGGGCGTGCGCGACGCCAAAGCCGAGCCCGGTGTGGTAACCGGCGATGATGTCGAAGCCGCTTTGGGCGACCANACGCAGGGCGATTTTGACCGCTTNATAGACAATGTCGCGCTAGGTCGTCTCGACGAGGCCGACCGTGCATTGGCGCGGCTTGAGGCGGCGGGGACAAATGCCGCCAGTGCCCTGGCCGTTGCGCGCATGCATTTCCAAACCTTGCATTTGGCACTCGGGCAAATGGAGGGCGGCACGGCGCAAGCNANAGCGCTNGGGGCTTTTCGCCCNCCNCTGCATTTTCGGCGCAAGCCATTGGTCGAGCAACAAATGCGGCTCTGGTCGAGCGGCAAATGCGCGCGCGCTTTGGAAATTCTCAATGCGGCGGAAAAAGCCTGCCGCGGCAGCGNCGGTGGCTTGGCGCAGGCTCAAGCCGGAAACGCGCTATTGCGCATCGCGCGCGCCGCGCAGCGGTGAGCGCATTATAAAGAATCAGCCGCGCAGCAAGCGGGCAATCAGCCCGTCCAATTGCTCCAGCGTCTTATAAGAAATNTTGAGCACGCCGCCTTTTTGGCCCTTATCGTCAAGGCTGACGGCCAGCCCCAAAGCGTCGGCCAGCTGTTTTTCCAGCTGGCGCGTATCGGCTGATTTGTCTTGTGCNCCGCTTTTTGCGGACGGCGCTTTTGCCGGNGCCGACGCGCCCTGCGCCGCGACCAGCTTTTCAACCGCGCGCACACTCATGCCGGTTTTGACAATTTGCCGAATGAGCGCGGCGGCTTGCTTTTCNGGATTGGCCAAGCCCAATAGGGCGCGCGCATGGCCCATNGACAGCCCGCCCTCTATCAGCGCNTGCTTGATGACAAGCGGGGCGCCGGTCAAACGCAGCAAATTGGCAATATGACTGCGGCTCTTGCCAATGGTCTCGGCCAGCTCTGCCTGCGTATAAGCAAATTCATCGATAAGCCGTTGATATCCTTCNGCTTCTTCCATCGGATTGAGGTCAGCGCGCTGGACATTTTCGACCAGCCCAATCTCCAAAGCGGTGACATCATTGACCGGTTGCACAATCACCGGCACTTGATGCAGTCGCGCTTGCTGCGCTGCCCGCCAGCGTCTTTCACCGGCAATGATTTCAAAACCGTCACCTGCCGGGCGCACCAGCAAGGGCTGCAGCACGCCCGATTTTTCAACCGAGGCGGCGAGCGCGTCCAACTCTTCTTGGGCAAAATTTTTGCGCGGCTGAAACGCACCGGCGCTGAGCTGGTCAATGCCGACATAACGCAGGCCNCCCTGTTTTTCCGCCGCCGCCGTTTCGGTCTTTTCGATCGGCGGCACCACCGCCACAGGGGTCGGCGCGGCATCGCCAATCAGGGCCGANAGGCCGCGTCCCAAACCGCGCNCCGGCTTGCGCCCCGCATCACTCATTGGGNTTTTCTTGCCGCCCGGCTTTTGTACTTGTGGNTTATTATCACTCATATGATTTCCCGTTAAGCTGCTTGCCGCGCGCGTTCGCGGCGCACCAATTCGCCGGCCAATTGCATATAAGCCAATGAGCCNCTGCATTTATGGTCGTAAAGCAAAGCCGGCTTGCCAAAGCTCGGCGCTTCCGACACCCTTACATTTCTTGGGATGACCGTGTCGTAAACNAGCCCGTCAAAATGGCTGCGCACATCGGCATCGACCTGCGCCGACAGATTATTGCGCGCATCATACATGGTCAGAACAATGCCTTGAATATCAAGCGCCGGATTGAGGCTGCCCTTGACNTGCTCAATCGTGCTCAATAATTGGCTCAGCCCTTCCAGCGCAAAAAATTCGCATTGCAGCGGCACCAAAACCGATTGCGCCGCCACCATNGCGTTTANGGTCAACATGTTAAGGCTGGGCGGGCAGTCGATAAAAACATAGGAAAAGCGGCTNGTCGTATCGTCTTGGCCATANTCGGCCAACGCATCGGCCAAGCGGTGAATGCGCCTTTCATGNTCAGATAATTCGACCTCGACACCGAGCAAATCCATGCTGGCAGGGNCCAGATGAAAGCCCGGCNCGGCGGTTTCGCAAATCGCCTCNGCCAAGCTTGCCTCGCCAAGCAAAACATCAAAGCTGGTCGTGGTGCGCGCGGCGCGGTCAATNCCCAAGCCGGTCGAGGCATTGCCCTGCGGNTCAAGGTCAATCAGCAAAACCGTCTCGCCAATGGCGGCCAGCGCCGTGCCGAGATTGATTGCCGTGGTGGTTTTGCCGACCCCGCCTTTTTGATTGGCCAAGCACATAATGCGCGGCNCAAACGGNGCTTGCGATAATGATGACGGNGCGGGCGAATATGCGCTCACACGGCGTTCCTTATGTGTCGCGCCCAAANCTGTAGCAGCNGCTTTTAAACGCCGAGCGGGCTNAGGGCGGTGATTTCCATAAGGCGCGCATCGGCATCGGTATCGCTGANATGCGCCTTATGCGACATTTTCCAATATTGTTCGCTCAAGGTCAATTCTTCGTGCCAATTGCGNCCCTTATGCAAGAGNGCAACTGTGGATGAATTGCAAAACGGCTGCAAAAGTCNCAATAAATCATTCAANGGCGCCAAAGCGCGCGCGGTAACGACGTCAATTTGAGCAAGCGCCGCCGGTGGCGCTTCGGCCAAAGCCTCAATGCGGCTGTGATGGACATGCGCCGACACACCGGTATCGGCAAGCACNGCACGCAGAAAGCTGGCCTTTTTTCGGTCGCTTTCGACCATATGCACGCGCGCATNGGGGGTTTTTTCGGCCAACATAATCGCCAAGACCAGCCCCGGCAGGCCGCCGCCACTGCCCAAATCGAGCCATGTTTTGGCAACTGGCGGCGCATAACGCAAAATTTGTGCCGAATCGGCGGCGTGGCGCTGCCAAAATGCGGCGAGGCTGGTCGGGCCGACCAGATTGACCGATTGCTGCCATTTGCCAAGCAAGGCCTGGTAGGCCATCAGCTTGGTCAATGTTTCACGTGAAACATGATAGGTTTGGGCGAACTCTTCTGCGTTCATCGGGGCTATTCGGCCGCCTCAGCATGGGCTTTGCGCGCATGGTGCAGCAACAGGGTCAATGCCGCCGGTGTCATGCCGTCCAGCCGCGCCGCTTGCCCCAATGTGATGGGCCGCGCCGCCGCCAATTTCTGCCGCACTTCTGTGGCCATGCCCTCCAGCGCCAAATAATCCATATCGACCGGCAAGGCCAGCGCTTCATCACGGCGAAACGCGTCAATATCAGCACGCTGGCGATCGAGATAACCGGCATAGCGCGCATCGGTTTCAATCTGAAAGCGAATATCCGCATCCCAGCCGGCCATGCCAGGCCAAATGGCCGCCAAATCATCCCAATCGATGGACGGGTAGGCCAAGAGCTCGACCATATTGCGGCGCACCCCATCGGCGCGAATATGCAAGCCCTTTTGGCCTGCCTCATTGGGGGTCATTTGCCATTGAGCGGCCTGCGCCCGCGCCGCATTGAGCTTGTCCATTTTGGCTTCAAAATGCTTGCCCCGCGCCGCGCCGACAATACCCGCCGCCCGGCCTTTGGCGGTCAAGCGCTGGTCGGCATTATCGGCGCGCAAGGTGAGGCGATATTCAGCCCGCGCGGTGAACATGCGATAGGGCTCGCTGACCCCTTTGGTCACCAAATCATCTATCATCACGCCAATATAGGCTTCGGCGCGGTCGAAGATGACCGCATCCTTGCCGGCCGCGGCGCGCGCCGCGTTCATGCCTGCGACCAGGCCTTGACCGGCGGCTTCTTCATAGCCCGTCGTGCCGTTAATTTGACCCGCCAAATAGAGCCCCGGCATGGCCTTTAATTCAAGGCTCGGCAGCAGGGCGCGCGGGTCAACATAATCATATTCAATGGCATAGCCGGGCCGCAGAATATGGACATTTTCCAAGCCCGGAATGGTGCGGATAAAAGCGTCTTGAATGGCTTCGGGCAATGAGGTGGAAATACCATTGGGGTAAACCGTCGGATCATCCAGCCCCTCCGGTTCCAGAAATATTTGATGCGCGACGCGGTCGGGAAAGCGCACCACCTTATCTTCAATGGCCGGGCAATAGCGCGGCCCGACGCCATCAATTTGTCCCGAATAGACCGGCGATAATTTGACGTTTTTCTCGATAATATCAAACGTCGCCTGATTGGTATGGGTGATGTGACACACGGTTTGCGGCACGGTTATCTTATCGCTCATAAAGGAAAACGGCACCGGCTGCGCATCGGCCGGCTGCGCTTCCAAAATATCGGTATTAATGGTGCGCCCATCAAGCCGCGCCGGTGTGCCGGTTTTCATCCGCCCCAATGTCAGCGCGCCGCTTTCTTCGGCGAGCGCATAAAGCCGTTTCGACAGGGTCACGGCCGGGGCTTCGCCGTGCCGACCTGCGGGAATGCGCTGTGTGCCGATATGCACAAGGCCGTCGAGAAATGTGCCGGTGGTCAGCACCACGGCGGCGGCGCGAAGAGCGGCGCCATCCGCCGTCACAATACCGACGCAGCGGCCATCTTCAATCAGCACATCATCGACCGGCTGCGCCAAAACATCGAGATTATCGGTTGCCGCAATCGCCGCCTGCATGGCCTTGCGATAAAGCTTGCGATCGGCTTGCGTGCGCGGCCCGTGCACGGCCGGGCCTTTGCGGCGGTTTAGCAAGCGAAACTGAATGCCTGCCGCATCGGCGACACGGCCCATCAGCCCATCCAACGCATCGATTTCGCGCACCAAATGGCCCTTACCGACACCGCCAATGGCCGGATTGCACGACATTTCACCAATCGTCTCCAGCCTATGGGTGACCAAAAGCGTGGCCGCGCCATAGCGCGCCGCCGCCGCCGCAGCTTCGCATCCGGCATGGCCGCCACCAATGACAATGACATCATAATCTGTTGTTTGCGCCTTCATGCTGGCGTGATAGCGCATAAGCGCCAATGCCGACAAGCTATTTCATCTGATGGGGATGGGGCCATATTGTTTCACGTGAAACAGGAGCCCGTTATCGCGCGCGCCTATTTGCCAATGCAAAAATCGGCAAACACCACATCGAGCAATTGCTCGACATCAACCGTGCCGGTCATACGGCCCAGCGCACGCTGCGCCAAGCGCAAATCTTCCGCCGCCAACTCCAGCGCATCAGCTTGCTGCGCCGCCTCAATATGCGCCAGCACCTCGCGCAAAATGGCAACATGGCGCGCCCGCGTCACCGGCGCGCTTTCGCCGCTGCCGGTTTTTTGCAAGACCAGCCGACCCAATGCCGCCAGTAAAGCCTCAGCGCCGTCACCGGTTTTGGCCGACAAGCGGAGCGCGCCGTCATCGTCAGGCCGCGCCACATCGCTTTTATTGGCGAGGCGCATATCTGCCGCGCTGCGCCAATCACGCGCCATATCATCGGCCGCGTCATCGGCAACATCCGGCGCATCTACCCAAATGACAATATCGGCCTCTTCAGCCGAGGCGAGGGCGCGCCTCACACCCTCACGCTCAATATCATCACCGGCGGCGCGCAGGCCGGCCGTGTCAATCAAGGTGAGTGGCACGCCCTCGAGCAGCATGGCAACCTCAATGGCGTCGCGCGTGGTGCCGGCACGGGCCGAGACAATGGCAGCAGCGCGACCGGCTAACATATTGAGAATGCTAGACTTTCCGGCATTGGGCGGGCCGACAAGCGCAACCCGTAAGCCGTCGCGCAGGCGCATGCCGGTATCATCGGACAGCGCCCCGGACAGCTCGGCCTGGAGAGCGGGCAGGCCATCCAGCGCTTTTTGCCCGATGCCGCCGGGCAGGTCTTCATCGGCAAATTCCAAATCGGCTTCCAAATGCGCCAATAGGGTTTTCAGGCCCTCGCGCCAGCCTTCGGCGCGTCGCCGCAAGCCGCCGCGCAATTGCGCCAAAGCCTGTTTTTGTTGTGCCCCGCCTTCCGCATCAATCAAATCGGCAATGGCTTCAGCCGCGGTCAAATCCATTTTGCCATTGAGCACGGCACGGCGGGTAAATTCTCCGGCCTCTGCCGCGCGCAATCCCGGCAAGGCCGATAAAGCGGCAAGCACGCTTTCCACAATGGCAAGCCCGCCATGCAAATGCAGTTCCGCCATAGCCTCGCCGGTAAAGCTGTGCGGCGCCTGAAAGCGCAGCACCAAAGCCTCGTCGAGCAGCGCGCCGTTTTGGGGCGCGGCCAGCGTCCGCAGGCCAGCCATGCGCGGCGGCGGCAATCGGGTGACGCCCAACGCCACCAAAGCGCTGTCGCAGGCCGGGCCCGACAAGCGCACAACCGCCAATGCGGCGCGCGCCGATGCCGTCGAAAGGGCAAAAATGGTCTCGTCAGACACGTCTTTAATCGCCTTTTAAACCGTCTTGTGCAGAAGCAAATTTCGGGTAACCTGCCCGACATGTCCGACAAAGGCAATGGCGCATTTGCACGCAATCGGCTGGCCGAGGCGACCAGCCCTTATTTGCTGCAACATAAAGACAATCCGGTGCATTGGCAGCCCTGGGAGGCGGCGGTGTTTACCGAGGCGCGGCGGCGCAATGTGCCGGTGCTTTTGTCCATTGGCTATGCAGCGTGCCATTGGTGTCATGTGATGGCGCATGAAAGCTTTGAAGACGAAGAAGTGGCGGCGCTGATGAACGCCAATTTCGTCTGCATCAAGCTCGACCGCGAAGAGCGGCCCGATTTGGACGAAATATATATGAGCGCGCTGGCCATGATGGGCGAGCAGGGTGGCTGGCCCTTGACCGTTTGTCTTAATGGCGATGGCGCGCCGTTTTGGGGCGGCACATATTTTCCCAAAAATCCGCAATATGGGCGCCCGGGCTTTCTGCAAATATTGACTGAAATCAGCCGCGCCTGGCGTGAGACGCCAGATAAAATACAGACCAATAGCAAAGCCCTGACGCAAGGCTTGCGCGCCAAGGCAGAGGCCGATGCACGCGGGGCCATGCCCGCCGATCTGCCGCAGCGTGCTGCACAAAACCTCAGCGCACATATTGATTTGGACAAGGGCGGGCTCGCAGGCGCGCCTAAATTCCCGCAGCCATTCTTGTATAAATTTATCTGGCAGCAAGCCCAGCTCAGCGGCGACACGGCCATGCGCGCGGCGGTGCTGGTAACAGCGCGTAAAATCTGTCAGGGTGGTATTTACGACCATTTGGGCGGGGGCTTTTCGCGCTATAGCGTCGATGCCGATTGGCTGGTGCCGCATTTTGAAAAAATGCTCTATGACAATGCCCTGCTGATTGAGCTTTTATGCTTGCTTTATCGCGACACAAAAGAGCCGCTTTTTGCCGCCCGTATTGAAGAAACCATTGGTTGGCTCGAGACCGACATGGTGACCGCAGAAGGCGCGTTTGCGGCCAGCCTCGACGCCGATAGCGAGGGCGAAGAAGGCCGCTTTTATGTCTGGGACAAGCACGAAATAGAAAGGCTTTTGGGCGGGGCGAGTGATGCTTTTTGTGCCACCTATGATGTCTCGCCGCGGGGCAATTTTGAGGGCCGCGCCATACCGCATTTGCTGGCCGCCGATGATGTGCCGCAAGACAGCCTGTCCGAGGCCCGCGCGATTTTGCTGGCGGCGCGCAAGCAGCGCATTCACCCCGCTCGCGATGATAAGGTTTTGGCCGATTGGAACGCCATGATGATTGCCGCCCTGGTGCAGGCGGCGCAAATCTTTGATCGCCCCGACTGGCTGGCATTGGCCGAACGCAGCTTTGCCGCGGCGCGCCATGCGCTTACCGATGCAGACGGCAAGCTGTGCCATGCCGCGCGCGACGGGCAGCGCCTTGCCGTCTCTCTGGCCGGTGATTATGCCTTTATGGGGCAGGCCGCGGCAGCGCTCTATGCCGCCACTGCCAAGCCATCCTATTTGGCAATGGCCGAAGCCGATGCGCATCGCCTCGAGGCAGGTTTTGCCGACCCTGAGCGCGGCGGCTATCGCACCAATGAAGCCGACGAGGCCGCCCTCTTGGTCAATAATCGCGCCGTGCAGGACAATGCCCAGCCCTCGGCCAATGCTGCGGCGCAAGCGCTGTTCAACAGCCTCGCCGTGCTGACCGGCAATGGGGCGTGGGACGAGAAGGCGGGGGCTGCCTTTGGCGCGCTGGCCGGCCATTTGGCACAAAACTACCCATCCATGACCGGGCTTTTATCGGCCCATTATGAGCGTCAATATCCTCTTTCAATCATCATCATCGGCGCGGGGGCCGCCGCCGATCGGCTGGCGCAGGCGGCCCATCGCCACCCACTATGCCATCGCCATATTTTGGTTTTGACTCCCGATGCCGCCTTGCCGCGCACGCATCCGGCACATGGCAAGCAAATGATTGACGGGGTGGCGACAGCCTATATTTGCCCCGGACAAAGCTGCTTGGCACCGCTTACCGCGCCCGATGAGCTGATTGCCGCGCTTGACGGTTTGCTAGCGCAGCGACAGGATGGGAACGACAAGATTGAGGGGGCCCAAGATGACCGAGACCACGCATGACAATGTACAAATAACCGTAAATGACGATCAGTTTGATGCCTATTTGGCGCGCCCCGATAATGTATCGCAGGGCGCCCCCAAAGGCGGCATTGTCGTCATTCAAGAAATCTTCGGCGTCAATGAAGATATAAAGCAGACCGCCAATTGGTTGGCCGGTGAGGGCTATTGGGCGCTGGCGCCGGATTTGTTTTGGCGCCAAGAGCGCAATGTGTCGCTGAGCGATGGCTCGGAAGAGGAATGGCAAAAGGCTTTTGCCCTGATGACCGGCTATGATGGCGATGAAGGCATTGGCGATATCCAGGCCGCGATCGATTATTTGCGAGCGGCCGGCTGCGCCAAAGTGGGCACTATCGGTTTTTGTTTGGGCGGGCGCATGGTCTATCTAGCGGCGTGCCGCACCAATGGGGATGCCCATGCTTCTTATTACGGTGTCGGCATTCAAGACATGCTGGGCGAGGCGGATAATATTACCGCGCCGACACTTATCCATATTGCCGCGCAAGACGAGTTTGTGCCCAAGCCGGCGCAAGCCGCAATTGCCGACGGGCTGGCCGACCATGAGCTGGTTGATGTGCATATTTATGACGGCCAAGACCATGCTTTTGCGCGCCATAATGGCATGCATTTTGACGCTGCTGCGAGCCAATTGGCGCATGGCCGTACATTGGAGATTTTTGCCAAAGCGCTTGGTTGANTTCGGCTGCCNCGGGGCTTGAATATCGCCCTATGTGTTCATCGAGTCGAAAAACTCATCATTGTTTTTGGTGTTTTTCAGCTTGTCGATGAGGAACTCGGCCGCATCGACCGCGCCCATCGGATTGAGAATGCGGCGNANCACATAAATTTTTGCTAGCGCGCCCGGGTCGACCAAAAGCTCTTCTTTGCGCGTGCCCGATTTCATAATATCAATNGCCGGGAAGACGCGCTTGTCGGAGATTTTGCGGTCCAGCACAATCTCGCTATTGCCGGTGCCTTTAAATTCTTCGAAAATCACCTCATCCATGCGCGAGCCGGTTTCAATCAAAGCGGTTGAGATAATGGTCAACGAGCCGCCCTCTTCAATATTGCGCGCCGCGCCGAAAAACCGCTTCGGCCGTTGCAACGCATTGGCATCAACGCCACCGGTCAATACTTTGCCCGAGCTCGGCACNACCGTGTTATAGGCGCGCCCCAAACGGGTAATGCTGTCGAGCAAAATCACCACATCGCGGCCATGCTCAACCAATCTTTTGGCTTTCTCAATAACCATTTCGGCGACCTGCACATGGCGGGTTGCCGGTTCGTCAAAAGTTGACGACACCACTTCGCCATCGACCGAACGCTGCATATCAGTGACCTCTTCGGGTCGTTCGTCAATCAGCAGCACAATCAAATAACATTCGGGATGATTGGCGGAAATGGATTTGGCGATATTTTGCATCAATACGGTCTTACCGGTGCGCGGCGGCGCGACAATCAAGGCGCGTTGCCCCTTGCCNAGAGGGGCAACAATATCAATAACGCGGGTCGACAAATCTTTGCGTGTCGGGTCATCGGTTTCCATGCGCACNCCGGCATCAGGATAAAGCGGCGTCAAATTGTCGAAATGAACTTTTTGGCGCGCTTTTTCCGGGTCTTCAAAGTTAATCTTNTTGACTTTGAGAAGGGCGAAATAGCGCTCACCATCTTTCGGGCTTCTAATCTCGCCNTCCAACGTATCGCCGGTTCTCAACGCAAAGCGGCGTATTTGGCTGGGGCTGACATAAATATCATCCGGCCCGGGCAGATAATTGGCATCAGGTGAGCGCAAAAAACCAAACCCGTCCTGCAGCACTTCGACCACGCCCTCGCCGATAATCGTCACATCATCATCAGCCAGCTTTTTCAAAATGGCGAACAACATGTCTTGCTTCAGCATGGCCGAAGCATTTTCAATTTCATGGGTTTCGGCAAAGGCCAATAATTCGGTCGGCGATTTTNCCTTCAGCTCTTCCAGTTTAATTTGATCCATAATCATGCTCACGAAAATTCGNGATATACCATGCGCCNTCCGACANACCGGACCCTCAACAATTTTTACGAAAAGCAAAAGTGCCGACNCGCGGCCCTCGNTAGGANATTANCTTATAGGGCAAACAATCTTACGGCTCAAGCAAAGTTTCAAAACGGCTGCACAACCACNAAAATAACGATAATCACCGTCAATAGGGGCGGCACTTCATTAATCATNCGGTAAAAACGCGACGGACGCGGCAATAGGCCGGTCGCCAATAGNTTGCGCTGNTTGGCCAAAAACNCNTGATAGGCAGTCANAAGCAGCACGGCTGCCAATTTACCGATAAGCCATATATCGACNACCGGCCAATGGCCGCCAGCAAATATCAAAGACAGGCCCAAAGCCCATGCCACCAGCATGGCCGGTGTCATAATGATGCGCAGTAATTTTTCTTCCATCACNGGAAACATGTCATGCGCCGTGCCGTTTTCCAATGCCTCTGCGTGATANACGAAAAGCCGCGGCAAATAATACATGCCGGCCATCCAAAACATCACGGCGATGATGTGAAAGGCCAATAGCCAGCGATAATATTCGGCCAATATCTCCATCAATTTTCCCCGCGCACCAGTTCGATAAGCCGCGCCACATGTTCGNGCGGTGTTTGCGGCACAATACCATGACCGAGATTGAAAATATGTTTTGTGCCACGGGTTTTTTGCAAAATCGCCGCCACCTCATGCTCCAATCTCNCCCCGCCCTCGACCAATGCCGTCGGGTCTAGATTGCCCTGCAGCACCATTTCAGGGCCGGTTTCAGCCCGTATCGCCTCTATATCAGCGCTGGTATCAAGGCTCANAGCGTCNCATTTCACAGCCGCACAATAATCGCCCATATGCGCTTTGGCGGCGCGGGGAAATGCGATAATNGGCACATNCACCCCTTTGGNGCGCAAGCCGGCAATAATNGCNGCCACNGGCGCCACGCACCANCGCTCAAAATCATCGCCNTGTAANGAAGCNGCCCAGCTTTCAAAAATTTGCAAAACTTCNGCCCCGGCCTCAACTTGNGCAGCCANATAATCAATCGTGGCGACGACCAAAATATCGATAATCGATTGNAACGCCACCGCATCGCGCCGTGCCAAATCACGCGCNNGTGCTTGATCNGGCGTGCCGCGNCCGGCCACCATATAGCTGGCCACTGTCCACGGCGCNCCGGCAAAGCCNATAAGNGCGACGTGGGGCGGCAANCTTTGCGACAAACGTTTAACCGTTACCGATATCGGTGCCAGATGTGNTTGNGCCCCATGCAAAGATAAATCATCGGCATTGGATATGGGGGCAAGGCGCGGCCCTTCACCGGTTTCNAACCATAATTCTTGTCCCAAAGCCTGCGGGATAAGCAAAATATCGGCAAATAAAATGGCGGCATCAAANCCATANCGGCGGATCGGTTGTAAGGTGACCTCTTCAGCNAGCTCCGGCGTGTAGCAGAGATCGAGAAACCCACCGGCCTGCGCNCGCGTTGCTTGATATTCNGACAAATAGCGACCNGCNTGGCGCATTAACCAAATCGGTGGCGGAGAGCTNCTTTCATAGGNTGGNTGNTNTTCNAAGACNTGTAAAAAAGGCTTTGATGATGGTGGCGTCAAACTCATGNCTCTCCTTAACCCTTTTTCTTATTTAAATAAATAAAGGATGTTGTTGTTGTTGTATTGCNGGTTTTCTGTTGATTACCCGATNGACGCTGNGTCATGCACAAATGCNCTNTGTGGATAAATATGGTGTGAATTATGTGCATNAAAAGAGNTATCCCGAAANCANCCCCACNANCCCAGAAAACCANANTCGNTNGGCAAAAAANAGAATGGGNGTAACGGGGATNAAATAATTGAAAAGGGGATAAACATTTATCCCCACAACCCCCAAANAGGNGTGTTGCATTTAATAAATCCGGTATNNAAAAAGGGTGGTTTGGGTAANACGGGGACAAAATTTCTTGGCTTCGCGGGCAGCGCAACTTATCCTCATTATCCACANTATTCAGCACGCTCAAGGCGCANCCATTTATGGCTTCAACNCANTTTCATTTGCACCTCATTTCAGACAGTACGGGNGAAACNGTNCAGGCAGTGGCNCGNGCNGTATGNGCNCANTTTGTCAATGCCGAGCCGCAAGAGCANATTTATGGTNTGGTGNGNGGTAAAAAAGCGNTNGCGCGNGNGCTTGAAGAAATGCANGAAAACCCNGGCCCGGTCCTCTANTCCATTCTCGACGAAGGNNTGNGCAGCGAGCTGCANGCNGCGTGCGATAAAATGGCNGTGCCGTGCCTNTCGCTTTTGCAGCCCTTTGTNAATTCNCTGGCGCCGTTTTTGAAAGTTGAAATCGCNAANAAGCCNGGCNGNCANCACGCTTTGGANACNGATTATTTCCGCCGCATTAATGCGCTCAATTACACCATTCAGCACGATGATGGGCANAGCCAGGGCGATTTGAACGAAGCNGATATTGTTTTGACCGGGGTCAGCCGNACCTCGAAAACCCCGACCTGTATTTATCTAGCCAATCGCGGCTATAAGGCGGCCAATATTCCGCTGGTGCCGGGCATGGAACCGCCCAGCGAATTACTGGAAGCCCGCCGCCCGCTGATTGTTGGCTTGACCAACAGCCCCGAACGCTTGCAGGCCATTCGGCGCAATCGCTTACTGACGTTGAATGAAGACAATGAGACCGAATATATTGACCCGGAGCTCATTCGAGGCGAGGTGGCGGAGGCGCGACGCTTGTTCACGCGGCAAAAATGGCCGGTCATTGATGTGACGCGGCGCTCGGTTGAAGAAATTGCCAGCGCTATTTTGAACCTTTACCAAGATCATGAAAAACCTCGCCAAGCCGCAAGCAATGGTGGAAGCGATGATGGCGGGGCGCAGGCATGAAGCTGACAAAAAACTTGATATTGGCCTCGAAAAGCGGCGTGCGAGCAAGCGTATTGCGCGGGGCCGGACTTGATTTTGACGTGCAGGTTTCTGGCGTCGATGAGGCGGCGCTGAAACAGGCCCATAGCGGCACCGCAAAAGATTTGGCGCTGGCGCTGGCAGAAGCGAAAGCGCGCGCCGTTTATGATGTGTCACCACGCGACGGCCTTATTATCGGTGCCGATCAGATACTTGAATGCGATGGCGCGCTCTATGACAAGCCGGGCGACATGGATGAGGCGCGCGCCAATCTGTTGACCTTTCGCGGCAAAACCCATTTTCTCGTCGGCGCGGTCGCGCTTATAGAAAATGGCGATATGGTGTGGTCGCATTGTGTCCGCGTGGCGCTTACCATGCGCAATTTCTCAGACGCCTTTCTCGACGCCTATTTGGCCGAGGCCGGGCCGTCAATATTGAGTTCGGTCGGCTGCTATCAATTGGAGGGGTTGGGGCCCCATTTGTTTGACGCCATTGACGGTGATTATTTCTCGATTTTGGGCTTGCCGCTATTGCCCCTGCTTGACGGCTTGCGCGCGCATGGCGGGCTTGCGGCATGAGGAGAGCCTCATGAGTGCGGCTGGCAAACTGGCTATTATCGGCTGGCCGGTGGCGCAATCGCGCTCCCCGCTTATCCACAATCATTGGTTGGTGGCGCGTGGCGAGGAGGCGGTTTATCAAGCCTACCCCATCGACCCGCAAGATGATTTTCGGCAAGCCTTGCAGCACATGGCGGCCAGCGGTTTTGTCGGGGCTAATGTCACGGCGCCGCATAAAGAGGCGGCGTTTTCCGCTGTGGATGTGTTGAGTGCGGCGGCCCAGACATTGGGCGCGGTCAATACGATAAGCTTTCAAAACGGACAAATGGTCGGCGCCAATACGGATGGTGCTGGGTTTGTTGCCAGTCTCGATGAGGCGGCGCAAGGGACGGGCTGGCGCGCGCGGCCGGCATTGGTGCTGGGCGCGGGCGGCGCAGCGCGGGCCATTGTCGCCGCTTTGGACCATGCTGGCGTGACCGATATTCGTTTGGTCAACCGCACCCGCGCCAAAGCCGAAGCCTTGTCCGGCTTGGCTGAAAACATGCAGATAGAAGATTGGCATGCCTGCCCCGATATGGCCGACGGGTGCGGCCTGATGGTCAACACCACCAGTCTCGGCATGGTCGGCAAGCCGCCTTTGGCGCTGCCCGAGGCGGTGTTTGCCGCACTTTCGCCTGAAGCACTGGTTTGCGATATTGTTTATGCGCCGCTTGAGACGCCGCTTTTGCAGGCGGCGCGCGCGGCCGGCCATGTCGGCGTTGATGGCTTGGGCATGTTATTGCATCAAGCCGCGCTGTCATTTGAAATTTGGCGCGGCACGCGTCCGCAAATTGACACGGCATTGCGCGATAAATTGATTGCCGATTTGACGCAGGAGGGCTGAACATATGTATCTTATCGGGCTGACCGGCTCTATTGGCATGGGCAAATCTGCGACGGCGCAATTATTTATTGAAGCCGGGGTGCCGGTTTATGATGCCGATGCGGCGGTCCATGCGCTTTATGAAAAGGGCGGTGCGGCGGTCGTGCCGATTGGGGTGCTGGTGCCGCAGGCAATTGTCGATGGGGCGGTGGACCGCCAAATTTTGGGGCAATGTGTTTTGCAGGACGGCGATAAGCTGAAACAATTGGAGGCGATTGTGCATCCGTTGGCGGGACAAAGCCAGTTTGACTTTTTAAGTGCGGCCAAAGCCGATAAGGCGCCAATTGTCGTGCTCGATATTCCGCTTTTATTTGAAACCGGCGGTGCCGGCTTTGTCGATTGCGTGGTCGTGGTGTCGGCTCCGTTTGATATACAAAAGCAGCGCGTTTTGGCGCGCGACGGCATGAGTGAGGCGCGGTTTAACGATATTTTGGCCAAACAAACGCCTGATGCGGAAAAGCGCAGGCGCGCCGATTTTATTGTGGATAGCTCAATATCCATCGCAGACGCGCGCACCCAAGTGCGTGCTATTTTAGATGCGGTAGAGGGCCGCGAAGGGGTTGCCTATGCGTCGCGCATGGCCCGCTTTGAAAGCGCTCAAAAGGAAAAAAAACAGGAGAAAAGCGGCTAATGCGAGAGATTGTTCTGGATACGGAAACGACCGGCCTCGACCCGACAAATGGCGACCGGATTGTTGAAATTGGCTGTCTTGAGCTGGTTAACCGCCTGCCGACTGGCAAAACCTATCATGTCTATATCAATCCCGAGCGCGATATGCCACGCGAGGCTGAGGCGGTGCATGGTTTAAGTGCCGCGTTTCTAGCCGACAAGCCGGTTTTTGCCGAAATTGCTGAGGAATTTATTGCTTTTGTCAAAGGGGCGGCGCTGATTATTCACAATGCGGCCTTTGACATGAAGTTTCTCAATGCCGAATTGGCGCTGATGGGGCGCGATGATTTGCGCGGTGCGGAGATTATCGACACATTGACAATGGCGCGGAAAAAATTTCCCGGCGCGCCGGCTAGCCTCGATGCGCTGTGTCGCCGCTTCGGGGTTGATAATTCGGGCCGCGATTTGCACGGCGCGCTGATGGACAGCGAATTATTGGCCGGGGTTTATTTGGAGTTGTCGGGCGGGCGCCAGCCCGGGCTGGTGTTTAAGGCTGATGGCGGCGCTATCGCAGCGGATGGCACAAAGGCGGCTGATGCGCGCCCGGAACCACGCCGCGCTGCGCGCCAGCGTCGCGGAACTGCGTTACCGTCCCGGCTCAGTGTGGCAGAACGCGCTGCCCATCAGGCGTTTTTAAAGGCTTTTCCGCGGCCCGCCATTTGGTTGCAAGGAGGGCCTGGTGGGGTAGGCCCAGAAGAAGAACATTAAAACGTCCGCTTAACGCATAGGTTCAATTGACCGGAGCGCCCTCCTCGTGCGCATCATCATGGTCATCGGCTTCTGCGGTCTGGTTTTGTTGATAAAGCGCCATGAAATCAATAGGGTCAAGCATTATAGGCGGGTAGCCGCCGTCGCGTGTGGTATCGGCTAAAACGCGGCGAGCAAAAGGGAAAAGCTGGCGCGGCGCCTCGATAAGCAGTGCTGGCTTAGCGTCGGCCTCGGAAATGTTGACAAGGCGAAACACCCCGCAATATTCGAGTTCCGCAATAAAATGTACGTTGTCTCCGTTTTTCGCCTCAATGTGAAACTTCAGCCCGACTTCATAGTCTGACTCGGACAATTTCCGAGCGCCGACATTCGCGCTCACCCCAATATCGGGCTGCAGTTCAGCAAAATTTGGCGCGCCAGGGTTTTCAAATGATAAATCACGGACATATTGAACCATGATTTGCAGGCCCGGCGCGGCATCCGCTGCGGGCGTCTCATTAGCGGCTTGGTTTGAGTTGTCAGACATACTTTTCTCCTGGTCGGTTTGGCGACCATAAACACTTTTTTAATTAAGAAAAGCCGAAATTAGCCTTGTCATCCCCTTTTGAGGACCTGCTCACTCGCCGTCAATGCGAAAATCACCTTCAATGGTTTTGCCGTCATCAGTGCGCTTTCTCCGGGGTGGCCCGCTGCGTGACTCTTTCGGGCGTATGGATATAATACGTGTCAGCAAAGCCTGTAAAACGGCCCCGATAAAGAAGGTGCGCGACCATTGCCATAAGAATAAAAGCCCAAGCGCATCGGTGAAAAACCCGGGCACTAACAAAAGCCCCCCGCCCAGCAAAATCAGCACGCCATGCGCCACTGCGTCCAACGTTGGGCGTCCCGCAATTTGCGCAGCCTGTGCTTCCTCCAAAACTGCCAAGCCCTGCCGCCGCATCGCCGATAGGCCGAGTGCGGCGGTGACGAAGATCAGCGCAATCGTCCAGCCTGAACCAATGGCGGCCCCGATTTCGATAAACAGATAAATCTCAATGACTGGTAGGACAATGAAAATAAATAATGCGAGCAAAGCCATAATCGACCCCTTCCTGCGCCAGCATAGCGCAGCTGCCTGGAAACGCCAGCGCTTTGCTTTTATGTTAAAAAAGGCCATTATAGCACCGGATAAAGGATAGATGCATGGATCCTCTCAATCTTATATTATTGATAATTGTTGTACTTGTCGGCTGGCGCTTGCGCTCGGTTTTGGGCACACGCAATGATAATGAAAAACCTGGCGGTCACGCCGATGCATATCGTCTCAATCGCGATGCTTATGAAAACCCGCCGCAAACGGCAACCGCGCCGCGCGACGCAAACGGGAAAGAAGAGGCGGCAAATGCGCCAGAGGCGCTGATGGATAGTGATAGTGACGCTAAGGTGGATGACCGTGCCCAGCAAATGGGGCGGGGCTTGGCTTATTTGCGGGAGATTGACCCAGGGTTTGACGAGGCCGTTTTCCTCGACGGCGCGGCGCGTGCCTATGAGATGATTTTGATGGCTTTTGCTAATGATGATTTGACGCCCGTGCAGGACTTTTTGGACGATGAGGTGGCGGCCGGATTCGAGGGCGCTATCCAGGCGCGCCAAGCGGCAGGTCAAAAATTGGAAACTCGGATTTTGCGTCTTGACCGACCGGCCCTTGACGATGCGGAGGTTGAAGGCGAAAAGGTGCGCCTCGACGTTCGCCTGCGCGCTGAGATTATATCAGCCAGCTATGCCGCGGATACGCCAATTGATGAAGATAATTTGCCTCCGCCGACCACCAGCATCGATATTTGGTCATTTGAAGGGGCGCATAATAGCGTTAATCCGGATTGGAAATTAGTGGCGACGCGGGCTGATTGACGGGCTGGTTTTGGCACATAAAACAGACAGGCAGAAAACCGGCACCGGCGATTCGGCGGGAGATGCAGCTTGGCAAAGGCTGACCAAGTCGACCAATCCGTTGTCGCGCCAAAGCCGTGAACGTCATATTGCCGAACCGCCAACTGCCAAAACCCCCGCAAAAACTAAGGCGGCCGCGAAAGCCGAACAAAGCCTCGCGCCCCTGCCTGTAAAAATGCCACACGGGGGCGCTACGACCTTATCGGACAAAACCAAACCCCTGCCGCCGCAAGCCGATATAATGCCACGCACGCGCCGCCGATTGTCGCGCGGTACATTGGCCATCGCGGCACGGCTGGATTTGCATGGCCTCAGCCTCGCCGAGGCGGAGCTCGCCTTGTCGGCTTTTGTGAAGCAGGCGCGTGCGCAGGGCCACATTTGGCTTTTGGTGATTACCGGCAAAGGCACTCGCGGTGAAGGTAAATTGCGCCGCGCCCTACCCGACTGGTTGGCGCGCGGGGCTTTGGCCGGCCTGGTGGTTGAATATGGCCCTGCCGCCGCCAACCATGGTGGGACTGGCGCTTATTATTTGCGGCTGCGCCGGGCGCCGCCAAAGGCCTGAGGGTGGACGCAGCAAAGCTTTGAAAAGCCCGCGAATTTTGGTAGAAGGAGCGGGCTGGTAATAGGAGTGCATCATGGCAGCTCGGATTGGTGAAAAATCCCGCGCCACCAAAGAGACGGAGATCAAGGTCAAGGTTAATTTGGACGGCAACGGTACATATAATGTTTCAACCGGAATCGGCTTTCTCGACCACATGATGGAGCAATTATCGCGCCACTCATTGATTGATATCGAGCTTAATGCAAAGGGCGATTTGCACATAGATTTCCACCATACGACGGAAGATACCGGCATTGTAATGGGTGAGGCGGTGCGCGAGGCGTTGGGTGATTTTAGGGGCTTGACGCGCTATGGCAGCGCCACCGTTCCAATGGATGAAACCTGCACGCGCGTCTCGGTTGATGTTTCGCAGCGCCCTTATTTGATTTGGCAGGTCAATCTGACCAAGCCGAAATTGGGTGAAATGGACACGGAATTGTTCAAAGAATGGTTCCAGGCCTTTGCGCAGAGCGCCGGCATTACCCTGCATGTGGAAAATCTTTATGGTGAAAACAATCACCATATCGTCGAGAGTTGCTTTAAAGCGTTGGCGCGCGCTTTGCGCCAAGCCATTGAAATTGATCCGCGCAAAGCGGATGAAGTGCCGTCGACCAAGGGTGTTCTGGGCAGTTGAGCCAAGCGGACGGTTTGATTGTCATTATCGATTACGGCTCGGGCAATTTGCGCTCGGCTGAAAAAGCCTTTGCGCGGCAGGCCAAAGGTCGCCCGGTTTTGGTGTCGGGCGAACCCGATGAGGTGCGCCGTGCCGCGCATATTGTGCTTCCGGGTGTGGGCGCTTTTGGCGATTGCGCACAAGGTTTGCGCGCTATTGGCGGCATGGTAGAGGCGCTGAACGAAGCGGTGATGGAAAAGGCCATACCATTTTTGGGCATTTGTGTTGGCATGCAGTTAATGTGCCGTCACGGGCTAGAGCGCGCAGCGCCTCAAAGCCCGCATGACGGATTGGGCTGGTTTGACGGGCAAGTGCGTGCGCTCAATGTGCCGCCGGCATTAAAAGTGCCGCATATGGGCTGGAATGAAATCGCTATCCACCAAGACCATCCGGTCATCGCACCGCTGGACGGCGAAGATGTGTATTTCGTGCACGGCTATGGTGCTGCGATGGCGGCGGCGGCGCAGGGCGATATTGCCGCCACGACGGATTATGGCGGCCCAGTAATCGCGGCTTTGGCGCGCGACAATATGATTGGCGTGCAGTTTCACCCCGAAAAAAGCCAAGCCGCAGGGCTGGGCCTGATTGAACGGTTTTTGGAGTGGCGGCCATGATATTGTTTCCGGCCATTGATTTGAAAGACGGCCAATGTGTGCGCTTGGAGCAAGGCGATATGGCGCGCGCCACCGTGTTCAATAATGACCCGGGCGCGCAGGCTAACGCCTTTGCCGCGCAAGGCTTTTCGCATTTGCATATTGTCGATTTGGACGGCGCTTTTGCCGGTGCCAGCGTCAACCGCCAAGCGGTCGCGTCAATTGTCAAAGCCTGCCAAGCGGCCAATGTCACCACCCAGCTCGGCGGCGGCATTCGCAGCTTGGAAAATATTGAGGCATGGCTGGCGGCCGGCATTGACCGCGTCATTTTGGGCACGGTGGCGCAGCGTGACCCGGATTTGGTGCGCCAAGCCTGCCGGCAATTTGCCGGGCGCATTATTGTCGGCATTGATGCACGCGCCGGCTTTGTCGCGGTTGAAGGCTGGGCTGAGGCGACCGAGATTACCGCCATTGATTTGGCGCAGCAATTTGAAGATGCCGGTGTTACGGCGATAATTTATACCGATATTGACCGCGATGGTTTGCTCAAAGGGGTCAATATTGAGGCCACGCAAAAACTCGCGGCAAGCATGTCCGTGCCGGTCATTGCTTCAGGTGGGCTGGCCGGGCTGGATGATGTGAAAGCGCTTTTGGCGCTGGAAGACAGCGGCATTATCGGCGCCATTTCGGGGCGCGCGCTATATGACGGGCGGCTCGATACGGCGGCCGCTTTGGCGCTGGACGGGGGGCGCTAGGCCATGCTGAAAATCCGCATCATACCCTGCCTTGATGTGCATGAGGGTCGCGTCGTCAAAGGCGTTAATTTTGTCGATCTGGTCGATGCAGGCGATCCGGTTGAGGCGGCGCGCGCCTATGATGCGGCCGGAGCGGATGAATTGTGCTTTCTCGATATTTCGGCCAGCCATGAAGGGCGCGACACGCTTATTGATGTGGTGCGGCGCACGGCCGAGCAATGCTTCATGCCGCTGACCGTTGGCGGTGGGGTGCGCGAAGTGGGTGATGTGCGCAAATTATTATTGGCCGGGGCCGATAAGGTTTCGTTCAATACGGCGGCGGTCAATAATCCCGATATGATTGACGCCGCGGCCGAAAAATTCGGTAGTCAATGCATTGTCGTGGCGCTCGATGCCAAACAGGTTGATGAAGATGAAAACGGCGCGCGCTGGGAAATCTTCACGCATGGCGGGCGCGAAGCAACCGGCATTGAGGCGATCGGCTTTGCCCAAAATATGGCGGCGCGCGGGGCCGGTGAAATACTTCTCACCTCAATGGATCGCGACGGCACCAAATCGGGTTTTGATTTGAAGCTGACGCGCGCCATTGCCGATGCCGTGTCGGTGCCGGTCATTGCCTCAGGCGGGGTCGGCACTTTGCAAGATTTGGTTGACGGCGTGCGCGATGGCCATGCCAGCGCGGTTCTGGCCGCTTCGATATTTCATTTCGGCACTTATACGATTGGCGAGGCGCGCGCCGCTTTGGCCGCGGCTGGTCTGCCGGTGCGGCAGTGACAGTTTGTTTGAACGGGGCGCTAAAAACCGCTAACAAGGCAAAGCGGGGAGCGATAAGAGGACAGGCCGATGGATGATCTGGCTTTTTTAAACGAATTATTTGCCGAGATTGAGGCGCGCCGAGCGGCGGCACCCGATACCAGCTATTCGGCGCAATTGCTGGCCGATTTGCCACGCGCCGCCAATAAGCTGGGCGAGGAGGCGGTGGAGACGGTGACCGCCGCCTTGACCGGCAATGATGAAGCGCTACTGGCCGAAAGCGCCGATTTGATTTATCACTGGCTGGTGGTGTTGGCGGCGCGCGGACTGACGCCCAAACAGGTGGTCGAGGTGTTAAAGGCCCGCGCCGGCACATCAGGGCTGGCCGAAAAGGCGGCGCGCGGGAAATAGGGACAATGTTGGAAAACGAGTTTTCGCCCTATCGCACATTTAGCGCTGTCGAGTGGGGTAAATTGCGCGAGGGCGCTGAAATGACCTTGACCGAAAGCGAATTGGAAAATTTGCGCGGCCTGGGCGAAACCATTTCACTGGCCGAGGCGGAAGAAATCTATCTGCCCTTGTCGCGGCTGTTGAGCCTTTATGTTGAGGCCACGCAAACCCTTTACGGTGCGACCAATGAATTTCTCGGCCGCGAAACCAAAGTGCCTTTCATTATTGGTGTGGCCGGTTCGGTGGCGGTCGGCAAATCAACCACATCGCGTATTTTGCGCGAAATGTTGGCGCGCTGGCCGTCGCATCCGACGGTTGAGCTGATTACCACGGACGGGTTTTTATTTCCCAATCAGGTTTTGCAAGAGCGCGGGCTGATGGAGCGCAAAGGGTTTCCCGAAAGTTTTGACTTGAAGCGCTTGCGCGGCTTTTTGGCCGATGTTAAATCGGGCCGCGCGGCGGCTGAGGCACCGGTTTACAGCCATATTGCCTATGATATTTTGCCGGAAGAAAAAATCCGCATCTCGCGCCCCGATATTTTAATTGTTGAGGGGCTGAATGTGCTGCAGCCTGCCGTGCTGGCCAAAGAGGGCACGGAAATTCCCTTTGTCTCCGACTATTTTGATTTCTCGATTTATATTGATGCCGAAGCCGAGGTGGTGCAGCGCTGGTATGTTGAGCGCTTTATGGGGCTGCGCCAAACCGCCTTTCGCGCGCCCGGCGCTTATTTTGAACGTTATGCCGAGCTTGATGATAAAGAAGCCGAAGCCACGGCGATTGATATTTGGACGCGCATTAATTTGAAAAATTTAAGCGAGAATATTTTGCCGACGCGGGCGCGCGCCGATTTAATCTTGCACAAGGGCGCCGACCATCGCATTGACCGCGTCTTGCTGCGCAAAATTTAACGCTTTTTTCTAATCAAGCGGCGGGCGCGGCCCGATATGGCGAATGACCGCGCTGGCCGCATCAATGCCCATTTGCGCCGCGGCCTCCATCGCCTTGCCTTGATGCAGACCGGCCAAAAAACCGGCGGCGAATTGGTCGCCCGCGCCGGTCAAATCAACAATATCATCGGCCGTTAACTGTTGCGCCGGCACATGGGCGCGCGCCGTTTTGTGAAATAAATGCGCCCCGTCAGCGCCAAAAGTCACCGCCGCCAAAATATTATAAGCAGCCAGCTTCTCGGCAATGGCATCGGGCACATCCGTACCCAAAAGCGCCTCTATCTCTGCATCATTGGCCAGCAAAATATCAATTTCATCCAGCAAGCCCATAAAGGCTTGATGATGGCGCGCCACGCACAGGCCATCGGCCAATGAAAAAGCCAGCTTGCCGCCCTGCCCGCGCACGCGCGCAGCGGCCCCAAGAAACGCGTCACGCGCGCTCGGGCTGTCCCATAAATAGCCCTCGCCAAATAATAGGCCGGTATCGGCCAATAGCGCGGCATCCAAATCTTTTGTTTCGGTGGTCACTGAGGCGCCCAAAACCGTGTGCATGGTGCGCTCGGCATCGGGGGTAATGAGCACCAAGCAATGGCCGGTCGGGGCTGTTGTCATGGGCATGGCGGGAAAGCGCACATGGCCTTTCGTAAAGGCATCGGCAAATACCCGCCCCAAATGATCGTCACCAATTTTGCCGATAAAGCCAGTCGCCATGCCAAGCGCGGCCATGCCGGCAATGGAATTGGCAATGGAGCCGCCGGGCTGGCGCGTATCGATATTGATGTATTCTTGTAGCGCCGATGATTGTGCCGCATCAATGAGCGACATGGAGGCTTTCGGGCTGCCCAATGCGGCGAGCTCTTCTTCGCTGACGGCGGCAAATAAATCGACCAAAGCGGCCCCCATGCCCGTGATGAGGCCGTTGTCGGGCTTTGCGGTCGCGCTGGCTTGGCTCATGTCATATCCTTTATTTTTTCTTTATCCTTAAAGCGGCAATAATCATATACCGGACAAATATGGCATTTCGGCTTGCGCGCCAAGCACACATAGCGGCCATGCAAAATCAGCCAATGATGGGCGTGCATGCGGTACGGCTCGGGCACTTTTTTGTCGAGTTTTTTCTCGACCGCCAAAACATCTTTACCGGGGGCCAAGCCGCTGCGATTGGAGAGGCGGAAGACATGCGTATCGACGGCAAAAGTGGCGATACCGAAAGCTTCATTCATCACCACATTGGCTGTTTTGCGCCCGACCCCGGGCAGGGCCAGCAGCTCTTCCATCGTCGCCGGCACTCGGCCGGAATAATCGGATAGTAATTTTTGCGATAAGAGAAAAACATTTTTGGCCTTATTGCGATAAAGCCCGATGGTTTTGACCGCGTCACGAATTTTCGCCTCGCCCAGCGCCACCATTTTTTTGGCATTATCGGCTTTTTTGAACAGGTCTTTTGTCGCTCGATTGACGCCAATATCTGTCGCCTGCGCCGATAAAACCACCGCCACTAAAAGAGTAAAATGGTTTTTATAAGCGAGCTCGGTGCGCGGGGCCGGATCGGTCTCCGCCAGCTTGGCGAAAAACGCAGCAATATCATCAGCAGGCATTTGGCGCGAGCGGGTCATAGTCTTGTCATAAACCAGGGCGCCGCCCGCGACAATCCTTCCCTTTTGTTTCAGGCCCCCGCGCCCTAATTGAATGTATATGGAAAAGACGACACTTCTGCCGGATAATTTTGACCTTGTGCTGCGCCCCAATATGTCGCTGTCGCCGCGCAGCTTTTTTTGGTTGATGGTATTTTTTACCGCCATATCGGTAATTGTCGGCGGCTATTTTTGGTCGCTGGGCGCATGGCCGGTCTTCGGCTTTTTCGGCCTTGATGTCGTCCTGCTTTATGGCGCATTTCGGCTCAATTATCGTTATGGCAAGCGCTATGAGACGCTTAGCATGGCTGGGGAAAAACTGGTTTTCAGCCAGGTCACCCCTTTGGGCACGGCGCGGCAATGGGAGTTTGACCCTTATTGGGTGCGTGTGACATTGGAGCGCTTCGGAGCTCAGGGCGAAGATATTGGCGCGCTGATACTGTCGAGCCACGGCAAATATGTCTCGGTCGGCGCGTTTTTGGCCCCCGAAGAGCGCGAAAGCTTGGCCGCGAGCCTGCAGGCAACTTTGGTCGGTTGGCGCAACCGTCTGTCAGCGCAGCCGGCTTCAGCCTAGAGCGGGCGTGTCAAAACGGTTTTATCCAATACCGCGCCAGCTTCATCCATTCGGTAAATGTAAGGCACGCCGGTATCGATATTGACGTCGAGAATCTCGTCGCTGCTCAGCCCCTCAAGGCGCATCACGAGAGACCGCAAACTATTACCATGCGCGGCAATGAGAATGTTTTTGCCGGTTTCGATAAGCGGTAAAATGGCGTTTTCATAATAGGGCAGAACCCGTGCGCCGGTATCCTTCAGGCTTTCCCCGCCGGGCGGCGGTGTGTCGTAAGAACGACGCCAAATATGGACTTGCTTAGCCCCCCATTTTTCGCGCGCATCATCCTTATTCAGCCCTGCCAAATCGCCGTAATCGCGCTCATTAAGCGCCTGGTTTTTGGTCGTCGGCAAATCGCTTTGCCCCTGTTCGGCGAGCAAAAGCGTCAGGGTTTTTTGCGCCCGCTGCAAATCAGAGGTAAAGGCGAGGTCGAAAACCAGCCCCTGTTGTTTCAGGGCTTGGCCCGCCGCTTTGGCCTCATCGACACCTTGCGCCGTCAAATCAGGGTCGCGCCAGCCGGTGAATAAATTCTTTTCATTCCATTCGCTTTGTCCGTGGCGTATCAGCACCAAATGGCTCATGTCATTTTCCTCTATTTGATTGCAGCGTAAAATGTGGCCGGTCTAGAGCCCCAAAACATCGCTCATGTCATACAGCCCTTCGGGCTGGTCTTTGGCCCATAAAGCGGCTTTCAGCGCCCCGCGGGCAAAAATATCGCGGTCTTCGGCGCGATGGGCCAAGCGTATGTGCTCATGCGTGCCGGCCAATATCACCTCATGGTCGCCGACCACAGAGCCGCCGCGCAGAGCGGCAAAACCGATATTGCCGGCGGCGCGTGGCGCGCCAATGCCGTCGCGCCCGCTATCTTTGACATCGTCAAGGCTGACGCCGCGACCGGCAGCGGCGGCCTCGCCCAAAAGCAAAGCCGTGCCCGATGGCGCATCAACCTTATGGCGGTGGTGCATATCGACAATTTCAATATCCCAATCATCGTCCAATTGCGCCGCCGCTTGGCGCACCAATCCGGCCAGCATATTGACGCCGAGGCTCATATTGCCCGATTTGACAATGCGCGCATGGCGCGCTGCCGCGGCAATCTGTGCATCTTCGGCGGCATCGCAGCCGGTGGTGCCGATAACATGGACGAGCCGCGCTTGTGCGGCCAGCGCCGCCAATTCGACCGTGGCGGCAGGGGTGGTGAAATCAATCACCCCATCGGCTTGGCTGAGCAAGGCCAGCGCATCGTCGCTGGCCGTCAGGCCGAGCTTTTCGCCGCCCGCCAATATGCCCAAATCTTGTCCCAACGCGGCACTGCCCGCGGCCTCCAAGCCACCGGCCAGCTCAACACCGTCTTGCGCGGCAATCAGCCTTACCAGCACCCGACCCATGCGACCGGCGCAGCCATTTACAATCAATCTCATGGGCTTTGTATAGCAGGGTTCGCGGCGCTGCTCTATCGCTTTGCGTCAGCTTTTTTTGGCGCGCGCGTTAAAATCGGCCATATCGGGATAATTGCCCGCATCCAAACTATCGGCAAAGGCCTCGAAGTGTTTTTTCTGGTCGCGCGTCAGGCCGGTCGGGGTTTCAACCTCAATCTGCACATAAAGATCGCCGAATTTGCGCGCCCGCAAAACCGGCATGCCTTTGCCGCGCAGGCGGAATTGCTGACCGGTGCGCGCACCGGCGGGAATCGTCAGCTTGACGGTTTTGCCGGCCATCAGCGGCACATTGACCGCGCCGCCGCGCACCGCAATGTCAAACGGCACCGGCATGGCGCAAAAAAGATCGGCCCCATCGCGGCGCAAAATGCCATGCGGCGCAATATTGACGAAGACATATAAATCGCCATAGGCCGCGCCATTGGGTCCGGCATTGCCTTCGCCCGACAGGCGAATGCGCGTGCCGTCTTCGACACCCGCGGGAATGGAAACCGCCAAATTGCGGGCCTCGCGTGTCTGCCCGCCGCCGCGACAATCCGGGCAGGGCTCGGCAATGATTTGCCCGCTGCCCTGGCAGCCATGACAGGGGCGTTCAACGGTAAAAAACCCTTGCTGCGCGCGCACTTTGCCGTGCCCCTGGCAGGTCGGGCAAGTGCTGGGCTGGGTGCCCGGCTTGGCCCCCGAACCGCTGCAACTTTGGCAGCAGCCGGCGCGGGTCAAATTGACTTGGCGCTCGGTGCCGTCAAAGGCCTCTTGCAGGCTGATATCAACCTCGGTGCGCAAATCATCGCCGCGTCGGGCGCGGCGCTGCCCGCCACGACTGCCGCTGCCGCCAAAAAAATCTTCAAAAATATCGCCTATATCGCCAAAGCCGGAGAATCCGCCGCCCATGCCGCCTTGCCCGCCAAAGCCGCCCATGCCGCCGGGGCCGCCCTGTTCAAAAGCGGCATGACCGAATTGGTCATAAGCGGCGCGCGACTGCTCGTCTTTCAGCACCTCATAGGCTTCCGATACGTCTTTGAATTTTTGCTCGGCAGCGGCATCGCCCGGATTGACATCGGGGTGGTATTTTTTTGCCAATTTGCGATAGGCCGATTTCAGCTCGGCCGCATTGGCTGAGCGGTCTACCCCCAATTGGTCATAATAATCGGCTTTGGCCATGCCGCCCCCTTTTTGGCAGAGTATCGCTGCCTGCTAGGAGGCTTTTTGGTCACTATCCGTATTGGCTCCGTCGGATGTGTCAGATGCGTCAGCATCTTCATCGGCAACCTCTTCAAACTCGGCATCAACAACATTGCCGTCATCGCCTGCATCCGTGGCCCCGTCCGCCGCTGCATCATTGGCCGCCGCTTCGGCTTGCTGCGCTTGATACACCGCCTCGCCGATTTTCATCGCCGCCTGGCTCAGGGCTTGCGCTTTTTCATTAATCGCGTCCATATCCTCGCCTTCCAGCGCGGTTTTCAACTCGCCCATCGCCGCTTCGGCGGCTTCCTTATCAGCCGCGTCAATCTTATCTTCATTGTCGGCAATGGATTTTTCCGTTGCGTGAATCAGCGCCTCGGCATTATTGCGCGCCTCAACCTGTTCGCGGCGCTCTTTATCGGCTGCGGCATTGGCCTCAGCATCTTTCACCATTTGCTCAATATCATCATCCGACAGGCCGCCCGAAGCTTCAATGCGAATGGCCTGCTCTTTGCCGGTCGCCTTATCGGTAGCCGACACATTGACAAGGCCATTGGCATCAATATCGAATGTCACTTCAATTTGCGGCACGCCGCGCGGTGCCGGCGGAATGCCCTCGAGGTTGAACTGGCCGAGATTTTTATTATCCGCCGCCATTTCGCGCTCGCCTTGACACACGGAAATGGTCACGGCCGATTGATTGTCATCGGCAGTCGAAAACACTTGGCTCTTTTTCGTTGGAATGGTTGTGTTGCGGTCAATCAGACGGGTGAACACGCCGCCCAAAGTCTCAATGCCCAAAGATAAGGGCGTCACATCCAAAAGCAGCACATCTTTGACATCGCCTTGCAGCACGCCGGCCTGAATGGCTGCACCCATCGCCACCACCTCATCAGGGTTGACGCTCATATTGGGCTCTTTGCCGAACACGTCTTTGACGAATTCACGAATGCGCGGCATGCGGGTTTGCCCGCCGACCAGCACCACTTCGTCAATTTCTGACAGCGACACGCCGGCATCTTTCATCGCCGCTTCGCATGGTGTGCGCGTGCGTTGCACAAGATCTTCCACCAAACCCTCAAAGGCGGCTTTGGTCAGCTTCAAATTCAAATGTTTCGGGCCCGACGCATCAGCCGTGATAAACGGCAGATTGACTTCCGTTTGGGCGGCTGAAGATAATTCGATTTTGGCCTTTTCAGCCGCTTCTTTCAGGCGCTGCAGGGCGACTTTATCGCCGCGCAAATCCATGCCGCTTTCTTTTTGAAAGCTCTCGGCCAAATGTTCGACCAAAGCCATGTCGAAATCTTCACCGCCGAGAAATGTATCGCCATTGGTCGATTTCACCTCAAACACGCCATCGCCAATCTCCAAAATGGAGACGTCAAATGTGCCGCCGCCCAAATCATAAACGGCAATGGTCTGGCCGTCCTTTTTGTCCAGCCCATAGGCCAAAGAAGCAGCGGTCGGCTCATTGATGATGCGCAAAACTTCAAGGCCGGCAATTTTCCCGGCATCTTTGGTCGCTTGGCGTTGCGCGTCATTGAAATAGGCCGGCACGGTAATGACCGCTTGGCTGACGCTTTCGCCGAGATAATCTTCCGCCGTTTCTTTCATTTTCTGCAAAATAAAGGCCGATACTTGTGACGGTGAATATTTCTCTCCGCCCACTTCAACCCATGCATCACCGCCATCGGAGGCAACGATTTCATAAGGCACCATTTCCTTGTCTTTTTTGGTTGCCGGATCGTCAAACCGCCGTCCGATAAGGCGCTTAATGGCAAAAAGCGTATTGAGCGGATTGGTCACGGCTTGGCGTTTGGCGGGCTGGCCGGTCAGGCGTTCGCCGTCTTCGGTAAATCCGACCATTGACGGCGTGGTGCGCGCGCCTTCGGCATTTTCAATGACGCGGGCATTGGCCCCGTCCATTACCGCCACACAACTATTGGTCGTGCCCAAATCAATTCCGATAACTTTGCCCATAATCTCACTCCATAGACCTGCAATGCCTTGTTAAGGCACGCTTTTGCTTATCTGAGGCTCATATAGGAAGGCCGCTTTGCCGCTGCAAGCCCCCGCCCGGTTTTTGTCAATCTTTGGCAATGCCGACTTTGGCCGGGCGCAAAAGCCGCTCTTCCATCAAATAGCCGGTCTCAATAATTTCAATAATCGTGCCGTTTTCTTGCCCGGTGCCGGGCGCTTCAAACATGGCTTCGTGCATATTGGGGTCAAATTTTTCGCCCATCGGCACCAAAGGCGTCACCTTATGGCGCGCCAAAGCGGCCAATAAATCGCGTTCGGTCGCCTCGACACCCTCTAAAAGGCTGCGTGTGGCATCTGGCATCTCATCGCCCAAATCCTGCATGGCTTTTAGGGCGCGCTGCAAATTATCGACCACGCCCAGCATATCGCGAGCGAAACTCATAGCGCCGAATTTCAGCGCTTCACTGCGGTCGCGCGCAGCGCGTTTGCGGGTGTTTTCCAACTCGGCCAGGCTGCGCAAAAGTTGGTCATTGGCTTCGGCCAGCCGCTCTTCCGGCGTCGGTTCGCCACTTTCGCTGTCCGCTTCGGCCGCTGCTTGCATGGGTGCCCCGCCCTCATCAAGCGGCGCGTCTTGTTGCTCGTTTGGCTGGTCGTCGGGCCGCGTGTCCGGCTGCGCCGGCGGTGCGCCATTCAGCGCGTCATCTTGTGATTTTTCATTTTCACTCATGGCATTCCCTTATCGGTTTCCCCTATTGTTTTTGGGGCGCGCTCTCGGTGCAGCTTAGTTAGGGTGCATGAGGGACAAAATCAAGCCTCGTTCTGAAGCTACAATGATGTGCTCACCAGTTGCGCCATAAGGTCGACCATTGGCACACGCCGCGCATAAGAATACTGCAGGTCAGCTGCGCCGCCGTGCCCGCAGCTTTACCTTGCCCCGCTTTTCCTTAAGCTTTAGATAAAACGACGAACAAAGGGAATTTTCATGACCACAAGCCGCCCCTCCGGCCGCAGCGCCGAACAAATTCGCGAAGTCAGCGTTGAAACAAATGTCTCGAAACATGCGGAAGGTTCTTGCCTTATCAAATTCGGTGACACCCATGTTTTGTGCACCGCCTCCTTGGAAACCCGTGTGCCGCCCTGGCTGCGCGGCCAGGGGCGTGGCTGGGTGACGGCGGAATATGGCATGCTGCCGCGCGCCACGGGTGAGCGAATGCGCCGCGAGGCCAATGCCGGCAAGCAATCGGGACGCACGCAAGAAATTCAGCGCTTGATCGGTCGCGCTTTGCGCGCCGTCGTCAATTTGGAGGCATTGGGCGAAAACCAAATCTCACTCGATTGCGATGTCATTCAAGCCGATGGCGGCACCCGCACCGCCTCCATTACCGGCGCATGGGTGGCGCTTTATCTGTGCGTTGAAAAAATGAAAAAGGACGGCCTCATCTCAACACCGATTATGGGCGGCGTCATTACCGACCAGCTGGCCGCTTTGTCCTGTGGCATTTATCAGGGCCTGCCGGTCGCCGATTTGGATTATGATGAAGACAGCGTCGCTGATACGGACGGCAATTTCGTCATGACGGGCAGTGGCAAGCTGGTTGAAATTCAAGCAACAGCTGAAGGTGCAGCATTTGAAGAAGCTGAATTCCAGAGATTAATGGCATTGGCCAAAAACGGCATTTCAGAATTGGTGGCTTTGCAAAAACAAGCGGTCGGTCTGTAAATGGCGCGGCTTTTTACCGAGCCAAAGTTGATTGTCGCCAGCCATAATAAAGGCAAGCTGGTGGAGATTGCCGATCTTTTGACCCGCTTTGAGGTTGAGACGGTTGGCGCCGACGCGCTTGGCTTGCCCGAGCCGGAAGAGACCGGCACAACATTTATCGCCAATGCCGAATTAAAGGCTTTGGCCGCGGCAATGACGGCCGGTCTGCCGGCCCTATCCGATGATAGCGGTTTGGCGGTTGATGCGCTGGATGGCGCGCCGGGGATTTATTCGGCGCGCTGGGCAGAGACCGCCAATGGCCGCGATTTTGACTTTGCCATGCATAAAATCGAAATGGCGCTCGCCCAAAAGGCGCAAACCCAAGGCGGCGATGTCGCGCGCAGCGCGCGCTTTGTCTGTGCCTTGTCGCTGGCCTGGCCCGATGGCCATGTTGAAAGTTTTGAAGGCACGGTGGAAGGCCATTTGGTATGGCCGATGCGCGGCAAAAACGGCTTCGGCTACGACCCGATATTTTTGCCCGAAGGCGGGGATTTGACCTTTGGTGAGATGAACCCTGAAGCCAAACATGCCATATCGCATCGCGCCGATGCTTTTGCCCAATTGGTGGCGGCCTGTTTTGCCGATCGGGTGGCGTGAGCCAAGCCGCCATGAGCGCTGAGGCCGATAGCCTGCCGCCGCTTGGCATTTATCTGCATTGGCCGTTTTGTTCGGCGATTTGCCCCTATTGTGATTTCAATGTCCATGCAGCGCATAAAAACACCGCAAGCCAAAAAGATTGGTTGGCCGCCTATCGCGCCGAATTGGCGCATGCGCATGGGCTGCGCCCGCATGGGCCGGTGCAGAGCGTGTTTTTCGGTGGCGGCACGCCATCGCTCATGCCGGGTGATTTGGTGGCCGGTGTTTTGCAAGAAATCGACCGGCTATGGAGTTTGGCGGGTGACGCGGAAATAACGCTCGAGGCCAATCCGGTCAGCGCCGCGGAAGTGTATTTGCAAGAATTGCGCCATGCCGGCATTACGCGGCTGTCTTTGGGGGTGCAGGCTTTTGACGATGATGCGCTGAGGTTTCTCGGCCGCACCCATAGCGTAAATGATGCGCAACATGCTTTTGCCGCGGCGCAAGATATATTTGACAGCGCCAGCTTTGATTTGATTTATGCCCGCCCCGACCAATCTTTGGCCGCTTGGCAAAAAGAATTGGCCGCCGCTTTGGCGCTGGCCCCGCACCATATGTCGCTTTACCAATTGACCATTGAACCGGGCACGGCGTTTTATGCGCGCGCGCAACAAGGGCGGCTCCATGTGCCCGATGAGGATGCGGCGGCCGATTTATATGATGCAACGCAAAGCCTGTGTGCCGCCGCCGGTCTGCCGGCTTATGAAGTTTCAAACCATGCAGCACTGCCGCATCGCTGCCGTCACAATCAGGCCATATGGCAAGGCGGCGATTATCTCGGCATCGGCCCCGGCGCGCATGGGCGCGTGACGATAAACGGCATAAAACATGCCAGCCTGGCGATGCGTAAGCCGCAAGATTGGCTCGCCGCCTGTCGCCAAAACGGACATGGCTGGCAGCTTCGTGAATTGACCGCCGCCTCGGCGGCGGAAGAGGCCGTGATGCTGGGCTTGCGTTTGGTCGAAGGACGGCCCCTTGCAGAATTGGCGGCGCAGGGGGTTATGCTGGATGGCACCCGCCTTGCCGCTTTGCAACAAGACGGTTTGCTGAGCGCGCAAAAAGATGTTTTGCAGGCCACCGAAAAAGGCCGCCTTTTGCTGGACTATATTATTGCCCGCCTATTGGCCTAGAAGTGGGTGAAGAAGTGGGTGAAGAAGCGGGTGAAAAGGCGACCGGAGCAAGGCGCGCCGCGTTCTCCAACCCGTCTGCTTCGGGCAAGATTTCTTGGCCCGATGCATCCTCGGCGCCATTTGACAGATTGGGTAAAGCACGGTCAGGATTGGAGCGACGCAGCGCCTCGGCCAGGCTCATTGCCGCCTCAAGGCGCCGGTCATGCTCGACAAAGCTTTTCGGCGGGTGGCTGATTTCGCGCGATTGCGCCCGCGTCACTTCCTGAACGGTAAGCCCGCGTTCATTGAGGCCGCCGGGCTTTAAACGAAAAATACCGTCAATGCCGCTAAAGCCGTTCGGGTCCATCAGCAAGTCGGCGCGAAACGGCGCTTCGGTTTGGAACGAGGCCAGCCGCGCTGCCAGCGCCACCGCATCATAAGCCATGCTGGCCAAACGCGGCGGGGCGGCCGCATAAACCGCCTCATAACGCGCCGCAAAGCCCCCCCAATTGGCGCTGGGTGCCGCCGCATACCAGCCGCCATGCAGTGGCGGTTCTTGGCGTAAGGTCGGGTCGTCCCACAGGCCGGTGCCGATAAATTTGATGCGGCGCGGGTCAATGTCGAAATAGGGCAAGAGCGGCGCGAGGTTTCTCAGCGCCAAACCGCCTTCCGGCATAAACACCGCATCATAGGGAATATCGCCCAATGTCTCGACCAGCGCCAAAGCCTCATAGGCTGACACCAGCTCCGGCGCATCATCGCCCAATAATTTGAACACCGCTTCAGCCTCTTCAGGCGGGGCAATCGGCAGGCCGGTTTCGTCGTCAATGCGGGTCGGCAAAAGCGCCAAAGCCTCATCGGTCAGGCGTTGCATTTCTGCCATATGGGCGGCTTTTCTATCATCAAAACGGGCCAAACGGCGCACCGGATCAAACATGCCTTCGGCATCGGGCGGATAGGCCTCGCTTTGCACAATCGTGCCGCCAAAGCGGTCAACCGATGCGGCAAAACTGGCGGCAATGCGTTCCCCGAAAACCCCTTGCGGCACCAAAGCGCCGAACCGCGTCAGGCCTTGCGCAATTGCTTCCGAGACAATGCGGTCAATATTTTGTTCGGGCAAAAACCCCATCAGCCAAAGCCCGTCTTGCGCCGTGCTGGCATCATTGGAAAAGGCAAAGCCCGGCACATTGCGCCCGGCCAAAACCGGCTGAATGGCGGTGACGGAAGAGCCGAAAAGCGGCCCGACAATAATATCGGCACCTGCCGCAATGGCTGCTTTGGCCGCTTCCTGCGCGCCTTCCGCCGTGCCTTTGGTGTCGTGCAAGCTGATGACAAGATTTTCGGTCGGCGCATCAAACAGCGCCAATTGCGCGCCATTATATAAATGTCCGGCCAGAGAGCGAATGGTCTCGCGTGCATCACCTAAAGGCAAAAGCAGCGCGACAATGCGGGCATTGGCTTGGCGCGGCGGCGGTGCCGGATAAGCGCTTTTGTCGATTTCCATGCGGCGCATAGGGGGTGCTACTTGCGCTATGGCGGTGAGCCTTTGCGGGTTATTTTGCGCCAGCGGTGCCGGTGCACCGCCACAGGCGAGCAAAAAACCACACATCACCACCGCCATGCAGGCGGCAGCCATATTGCGCGGCGCGCGCGCAGAGCGATGCTTTATATTTTCTGTCATCATGCGCTTTGTTTCCGGTTTGAGAGGCGACCCTATCGACAGCGGCGGGCGAAGTAAATGCATAATCGAGCACATCATGGCGCAGAAATATGGCGGCTTTCGGGCACAATATGCAGAGATTTGGCGGGCAGACATTTGCCGGGCGAGGCGCTAAGATGGGCCATGACTGACAGCGCATCACAACCCTCTGCCGATGAGCCGGCGCTGGCCGCCGGATTATATATTGTCGCGACCCCTTTGGGGCATGCGCGCGATATCAGCCTGCGGGCGCTGGATGTGCTGGCCGCGGCCGATGTGATTTATTGTGAAGATACCCGCAATTCGGCCAAATTATTGACCTATCACGGGATAAAAACCCCGACCGCCGCCTATCATGAGCATAATGGGGCTAAGGCGCGCCCGAAAATTCTCGCCGCTTTGGCCGCCGGTCAGCGGCTCGCTCTTATCTCCGACGCCGGCACGCCGCTCATCTCAGACCCGGGCATGAAATTGGTGCGCGATGTGCGCGCGGCGGGCCATGCCATCATCGCGATTCCCGGCGCTTCCGCGCCGATTGCGGCGCTGTCGGTTTCCGGCCTGCCCAGTGACCGCTTTACTTTTGCCGGTTTTTTGCCGCCCAAAGCGGCGGCGCGCCAAAGCGCGTTGGAAGGCTTGAAGGGTGCGCGCGGCGGCACATTGGTTTTGTTTGAGGCGGCACGCCGTTTGGCAGCCCTGCTCGATGATATTGAGGCGGTTTTCGGTGCTTGCGAGATTTGCGTGGCGCGCGAATTGACCAAAACATTTGAAGAAATAAAGAACGGCTCGATTGACGAATTGCGAGATTATTTTACCGCCCATCCGCCGCGCGGTGAAATCACCGTGTTGATTGCCCCGCCCCGCGAAGCAGCGGTGGACGGCGCGCAATTGGATGCCATGTTGCGCGATGCCATGACAAGCATGAGCCGCCGCGATGCGGTGCAGGCCGTGGCCGCGATGACCCGGCAGCCGCGCCGGGCGGTTTATGCGCGCGCCTTGACGATTGATGATGGCCCGCGCGACGCATCCGATAATGGTGAAAAAGAAGAAGAAAAAAATGCCGCGCGCACCGTCGAGAAAGAAAACTAGAACCGGCCGCAAGGCTTGGGCGCGCGGGCACCGCGCCGAGCTTTGAGCGGGCATTTATTTCCGGTTGAAATTTTATCGTATTGTGGCGCGCAATTTGCGCCTGCCCGGCGGCGAGATTGATCTGGTCGCCAAGCGCGGCAATCTTCTGATTTTTGTTGAAGTGAAATACCGCCCGCATCGCGCCGCGGCGCTGGCCCCATCATGGCCGTAATATGTGGCATGTCGAGCGATAGAGCGGGCGCACAGGCTTGGGGGCATGGGGGGCTTGTGGTCGCGGGCGATTTGCCCGAAACTGCGGCCAAGCGAGGTAGATTTATGGCTTCACAGGCGGCGTTGAAAATCGCCATTCAAATGGACCCGATTGCCGATATTGATATTGTCGGCGACACCAGTTTTGCGCTGGCGCTGGAGGCGCAAGCGCGCGGCCATGCGCTTTATTATTACACGCCGGATGCGTTGGTCATGCTGGACGGCAAAGTCAGCGCCCGCCTGCACACTCTTGAAGTGGCCGATAAGGCGGGCGCGCATTTTGCGCTGGGGCCGGCAGAATTGACCGATTTGGCGGCGATGGATGTGGTGTTGATGCGCCAAGACCCGCCTTTTGATATGAATTATATTTCCGCCACTCATTTTCTTGAGCGCATTCACCCCGACACTTTGGTGGTCAATGATCCGGCTGCGGTGCGCAATGCACCTGAAAAAATCTTTCCGATATTGTTTGAGGGGCTGTTGCCGCCGACCCTGATGACGCGAGACCGACAAGCGCTTGATGATTTCCGCGCCGCGCATGGCGATATTATTTTAAAGCCGGTTTTCGGCAATGGCGGGGCCGGTGTGTTTCGTGTGCGCGCCGATGATGAAAATTTCGGCTCGCTGATTGATATGTTCATGCAGACAAGAGAGCCGATTATCGCGCAAGCCTATTTGAAAGATGTGCGCGGCGGCGACAAGCGGGTCATTTTGGTCGAGGGCGAAGCGGTCGGTGCGCTCAATCGCGTGCCGGCGGAAGGCGATGCGCGGGCCAATGTGCATGTCGGCGGACGGCCCGAAGCGTGCGAGCTGGATGCGCGCGATTTGGAAATTGCCGCGCAAATCGGTCCGGCCTTGCGCGAAAGAGGCATTATTTTTGCCGGCATTGACGTAATTGGCGGCTATTTGACCGAGATTAACGTCACCTCGCCGACCTGCATTCGCGAAATAAAAGCCTTTGGCGGCCCCGATATTGCCGCCATGATTATCGATGCGATTGAAGCGCGCCGCGCCTGATTTTGCCACAAATTGCGGTTTTTAAATTTCCTGCCGTTCGGTTGGGTCGCGGGTTCTGCCACGACAAGCGGTTAACAGATTAAATGCGCTCCAGCTCATAGGCGGCAATTGCCGCCATATTGAGCACTTCCGTTGCCGTCGCCCCGATGCGGGCAATTTGCACCGGTTGCTCAAGGCCGATAAGGATTGGCCCAATCAGTGTCGCCTGGCCCAATTCTTCCAACATTTTGGTTGAAATGGAGGCCGAGTGAATGGCCGGCATGACCAATACATTGGCCGGTTCGGTTAGTCGGCAAAACGGATAGCGTTGCATGGCATCCCGATTGAGCGCCACATCTGCGGCCATTTCGCCTTCATACTCAAAATCGACATTGCGCGCGTCCAGCAGCTTGACTGCTTCGCGCACATAGACTGAGCGGTCGCCTTCGGGATGGCCAAAGGTTGAATAGGCAAGCATGGCGACGCGCGGCTCATGGCCCAAAGCGCGCGCCGTCGCGGCGCTTTGGCATGCAATATCGGCCAGTTCTTCGGCGCTTGGCATATCAATGACATTCGTGTCGGCCACCATGACGGTGCGCCCGCCCCGGGTGACAAGCATGGAAACCCCCATCACTCGTTGGCCGGGGCGCGGGTCAATGACTTTTGAAACCTCTTCCAACGTCGTGGAATAAGAGCGCGTGACACCAGTGACCATGGCATCGGCATCGCCGCGCGCCAAAGCGCAGGCGCCGAAAATATTGCGGTCATTGGCGACCATGCGTTGGCAATCTCGCATCAAGCGCCCGCGCCTCTGCAGCCGCTCGAACAGGAAGGTGCTATAATCTTCAACCCGGTCCGATGCGCGGGTGTCGCGAATTTCAATGTCGCCGCGCCCGTCAAGTCCCAGCGCCGCCATGTTGTCGCGCACGATTTGTTCCGTGCCGACAAGAATGGGTTCACCCAGCCCCAAATCCTTATAGGCAATGGCGGCACGAATGACCTGTTCTTGCTCGCCCTCGGCAAAAATCATCCGTTTGGCATTCTGCTTGGACTTGTTCATGATGATTTGTATTGAGCTGGCGGTTGGGTCAAGCCGCGCTTTCAGGCGGCCTTGATAGGCTTCCATATCAACAATCGGCGCGCGAGCGACGCCGCTATCCATAGCGGCACGGGCTACGGCGGGGGGAATCTCGCTGATTAGGCGCGGATCAAATGGCACCGGAATAATATAGCGCGGGCCGAAACGTGGGCGCTCGCCATCATAAGCCGCGGCCACTTCATCGGGCACGTCTTCGCGCGCCAACATGGCTAAAGCCTCGGCGCAGGCGATCTTCATCGCATCATTAATGGTCGTCGCCCGCACATCCAAAGCGCCGCGGAAAATATACGGAAATCCCAAAACATTGTTGACCTGGTTGGGATAATCCGAACGTCCGGTCGCCATTATGGCATCGTCGCGAATGGCGGCCACTTCTTCCGGCGTAATTTCAGGGTCGGGATTGGCCATAGCGAAAATAATCGGATTGTCGGCCATTGCCTTGACCATTTCTTCGGTCACCGCGCCTTTGACCGAGAGCCCTAAAAATACATCGGCCCCATCCATTGCATCGGCCAAGCTGCGCGCTTTGGTTTCAACTGCATGGGCCGATTTCCATTGGTTCATACCCTCTTTGCGGCCTTGATAAATGACGCCTTTTGTGTCGCATAAAATTGCATTTTCATGCGCTACACCCATCGCTTTAATAAGCTCCAAGCAGGCAATGCCGGCGGCGCCCGCGCCATTGACGCAGACTTTAATGTCTCTCATGTGCTTGCCAGTCAAATGCAGCGCATTGATTAGACCGGCGGCGCAAATGATTGCCGTGCCGTGTTGGTCGTCGTGAAACACAGGAATATCCATCAGCTCGCGCAGCTGCTGTTCAATGATGAAGCAATCAGGGGCCTTGATGTCTTCCAAATTAATGCCGCCAAAACTCGGGCCCATATATTTGACTGCATCGACAATTTCTTGCGGGTCTTGCGTGTCCAATTCGAGGTCAATCGAGTCGACATCGGCAAAGCGCTTGAACAAAACCGCCTTGCCCTCCATTACCGGCTTGGAAGCCAGCGCCCCCAAATTTCCGAGGCCCAAGATGGCAGTGCCATTGGAAATCACCGCCACCATATTGCCGCGCGCTGTTAAATCATATGAGGCATCGGCGTTTTCTGCGATGGCCTCAACCGGCACGGCCACGCCCGGCGAATAGGCGAGCGACAGGTCCCGCTGGGTGGCCATCGGTTTGGTGGGGCTTATCTCAAGCTTACCCGGCTTGCCGTTTGCGTGAAAGCGTAAGGCCTCCTCATCGGTGAAGTTTTTTTCCGTGTCACTCATCATACTTCTCTGTTCTATCGGCTTTTAGGGCTTTGCCGCTGCAAAGACAAGGCGACGAGCCGAAGAAAACAAAATAAGTTCAACAGCTTTTTATCTCACAGGGGTGCTCAAAGCGTGCTGCAAAGCGTCTGCTTTGCTAAACTAGTCGCCATGTCAGCCCCTGCCTCCAGCCCTGAAAAGCCCCCCATTCCCGCATCGGGTGAAAAGATGACGCCGATGATGGCGCAATATATGGCGATTAAGGCGCAGCACGAAAACGCGCTTTTATTTTATCGCATGGGTGATTTTTACGAATTATTTTTTGACGATGCGGTTGCGGCCGCGGCCGCGCTCGACATTACCCTGACCCACCGCGGCAAGCATTTGGGGGCCGCTGTGCCAATGTGCGGCGTGCCCTATCACGCCAGCGAAAGCTATTTGCAACGCCTTATCAAGGCCGGCTTTCGCGTTGCTATATGCGAACAAACCGAAGACCCGGCCGAGGCCAAAAAGCGCGGCTCAAAATCCGTTGTGCGCCGTGAAGTTGTGCGGCTGGTTACCGCTGGCACGCTGAATGAGGACAGCCTGCTGGATGCCAAAGCGCATAATTTTATTGCCGCTTTGGCCTGTCTCGGCAAAGCGCCAAAAGCCGCTTGGGCGGTTGCTTGGGCCGATATGTCGACCGGTGCGTTTTTCGCCGCCCGCAGCGATGCCGACGCCTTGCCCGCTTTGCTGGCTCGGTTGAATGCATGCGAAATCATTATTCCCGACGCCGTGTCGCAAGCGCTCGAGCAAGAGGAGGCATTGCAAGAACTATGGCGCGACTGGCAAAACGGTGAGGGCGTGGACATGCTGTCGCCAGTCGCCGATTTGGCATCCAAAGCGGCGGCGGAAAAAATCGCCTTGCGCTTCGGCATTGGCTGCCGCGACGCGTTGGCCGATGAGGGCGCGGCGCTTAATCTCGCTTGCGCGCATATGCTGGCTTATTTTGAAGCGACGCAATATGACACACAGCTTTCCTTGCACGCGCCGCAGATTGAGGGCGCGGCGCATATGATGGCATTGGATGGGGCAACGCGCGCCAATCTTGAGTTGAACCGCACCTTGTCGGGCGGGCGTGTGGGCAGTTTCTTGCACACGCTCGACGCAACGGTGACGGCGGGTGGGGCGCGGCTTTTGGCCTCGCGGCTCAATGCACCGCTTATTCAATGCGCAGAAATTGAGGCGCGCTTGGACGCCATAGCCGCATTTCTGGCCGCCCCGGATTTGGCCAATACGGTGCGCAGCGCTTTGAAAACTGCGCCCGATATGGCGCGCGCTTTAAATCGCCTTGCCATGCAGCGCGGCGGCCCGCGCGATGCTCAAGCAATAGGGCAGGCTTTGCAGGCAGCGGAGCAATTGGCGGCGGCGCTTTTGGATAACATGCCTGAAGCATGTGGCGAATTGGCGGCTCAAATTGCTTGCCTCGTTGAGCAAAGCGGCCAGCTGAACGGCTTGCGCCAGCGACTTGATGATGGGCTTGATGTCAGCCTGCCTCTTTTGGCGCGCGATGGCGGCTTTATTGCCGCCGGATTTCATAGCGGCCTCGATGAAGCACGCGCGTTGCGCGATGAAGGCCGCCGTGTCATTGCCAACTTACAAAACCGCTATGCCGAGGAAACCGGTATTAAAGCACTGAAGATCAAGCATAATGGCGTTTTGGGCTATCATATTGATGTCCCCGTTGCGCATGGCGATAAACTAATGCAGCCGCCGCATGATGCACTTTTCATTCATCGCCAAACATTGGCCAATTCCGTCCGCTTTTCGAGTAGTGAATTGGCTGAACTGGCGGGTCAAATATCGCGCGCCGGGGAAACCGCTCTGGCGCTGGAATTACAACTATTCGACGAGCTAAGCGGGGATATTTTGGCAGCTCGCGGGGCGCTTGTCGCGCTCGCTGAAGCACTGGCCGTGGTCGATGTCAACGTCGCTTTGGCTCAAAAAGCACGCGATGAAAATTGGGTGCGTCCGCAGTTATTCGACGATGAGCGTTTTCTCATTTCCGACGGGCGTCATCCGGTGGTCGAAGCGGCATTGCGCCGCGATGCAGACGGCCCATTTATCGCCAATCCATGCGCACTTGATGCGAAAGCTGGTGCGGCCCCACGCATGAGCCTCATCACGGGCCCCAATATGGCCGGCAAGTCAACTTATTTGAGGCAGAATGCCTTGCTCGCCATCCTTGCGCAAACGGGCAGCTATGTTCCCGCCGAAAAGGCCGAGATCGGCATTGTGGACCGCGTTTATTCGCGTGTTGGTGCAGCCGATGATTTGGCCCGCGGACGCTCAACCTTTATGGTCGAAATGGTCGAAACGGCGGCTATATTGAACGGGGCAGGGCCGCGCGCTTTGGTGATTCTAGATGAGATTGGCCGGGGCACGGCAACATTTGACGGGCTGTCTTTGGCTTGGGCGGCGGTTGAATATTTGCATGATGTGATCGGCTGCCGCACCTTATTCGCTACCCATTATCACGAATTGACCGCGCTTTCGGCGAGCCTGGACGGGTTGGCCAATGCCTCGATGAAAGTGCGCGAGCAAGACGGACGAGTGATATTTTTGCACGAAGTCAGTGATGGTTCTGCCGATCGCTCTTACGGCATTCATGTCGCCGAACTGGCCGGGTTGCCGCCCGGTGTGACGGCGCGGGCGCGTCATGTATTGGCGCAATTGGAAGAAAATGATGCTGCGAAAAGCCGCGCCGCAGTCGATGCCCTGCCCCTTTTCGAAGCGCTCTCTGATCCGGCTTTGCCGGCCGCTGCCCAAAGTGATGCCCTGCGCGATGCACTGGGCGCGCTCGACCCCGACCGCTTGAGCCCACGCGAAGCGCTCGATTGGATTTATCAATTGCAGGAATTGGCCGATAAAAATGATGCCAATGGTTAGGTGCTGCGCCCTTTGGTGATTTGCCAACGCCGTGATTTAGCCGCAATTCATGCTATATGAAAATGATGTAAATATTTGCCCAAAGACGGGCGAGAAGGGATTGCCGTCATGGCAAACAATAATTCGGTGAAAAACCGACAGTGGCCCTTAGCCGAGCGGCTTTCGGCTTTGGCGCTAACCCATCAAGGTAATGACAAGGGCTTGCGCTTGGCGGTGCTGGATGAGTTACGCGCCCATATGGCAGCCGACCGCGCCGCTGCGCAGCGAGGCCTGGAAGAAAAACGGCTGAAAGGCGCCAAATGCGCCGAGACTTTATCGGCGCAAATGGATGCCATGCTCGCCACATTGGCCGATTTTGTTTCCACCCATGTGCTGTTTATAGCCAATCCGACCGATGCTGAAAAAGTAACTATGGTGGCGGTCGGCGGCTATGGCCGTGGCCGTCTGGCCCCGCATTCCGACATCGATTTATTGTTTCTTCTGCCGTATAAGCGCAATGCGACCAGCGAAAGTTTTGTCGAATATATTCTTTATATGTTGTGGGATTTGGGGCTGAAAGTCGGCCATGCAACGCGCACGGTCAATGAATGTGTGACGCAAGCGCAAGCCGATATGACAGTGCGCACCGCAATGCTCGAAAGCCGGTGTTTATGGGGCAGTTCGCCGCTATTTGAGGCCTATAAAGAGGCCTTTCAAAGCAAGGTTATGCAAGGCACAGCGCGGCAATTTGTGACCGCCAAATTAGCCGAACGCGATGAGCGGCATGAAAAAACCGGCCGTTCGCGCTATTTGGTCGAGCCCAATTTGAAAGAGGGCAAGGGCGGGTTGCGTGATTTGAACACTTTGTTTTGGATCGCGCGTTACAGCTATCAAGTTGAGGCATTAGATGACCTGGTCGGCCTCGGCGTGCTGACGGCTGAGGAATTGCGGCTGTTTCGCAAGTGCGATGATTTTCTATGGCATGTGCGCTGCCATTTGCATTTTCTCACCAATATGGCTCAAGAGCGCCTTAGCTTTGATGTACAAAAACCAATGGCAGCTTTTTTCTATCCAAGCGATGTGCCCTCAGCTTCTGGCGCAAAAAAATCGGGCATGAAGCCGGTTGAAAAATTCATGCGGCGTTATTTTCTGGTCGCCAAAAACGTCGGCGATTTAACGGCCATTTTTTGCGCCTCTTTGGAAGCGGCACAGAAAAAGCCGCGCGCTGCCGCGCGTTTGCCAGCGTTGTTTCGACGCCAAAAACAAGTCGACGGCTTCACCATTGGAGTGAGCCGTTTGAAAATGACGCGGCGTGATATTTTCACGCGCAATGCGGTCAATCTCATTCGCGTGTTCCACCTCGCCGACACCACCGGATTGGATATTCACCCCGACACGCTGCGCGCTATCACCCAGCACACGCATTTGATTGATGAGGCCTTGCGGCAAAATGAGACGGCCAATAAATTATTTCTCGACCTCTTAACCTCCAAGCGCGATCCGGAACGGATTTTGCGGCGCATGAATGAGGCCGGTGTGTTGGGCCGTTTCGTCCCTGATTTCGGACGTATTGTCGCGCTAATGCAGTTCAATATGTATCATCATTATACGGCGGATGAACATTTGCTGCGCGCGCTCGGCCTGTTGCGCGAAATTGAGAAAGGTGCAGTCTCGCAGGCACATCCTTTGGCCACGGAATTATTGAATAATGGTTCGGTCAATCGACGTGTCATTTATCTCGCCACCTTCCTGCACGATATCGCCAAAGGCCGCCCCGAAGACCATTCGATTGCCGGCGCGCGCATTGCTCGAAAGCTTGGCCCGCGGCTCGGCTTTTCAAAGGCTGAGACTGCGCTCACCGAATGGCTGGTCCGCGAACATTTAGTGATGAGCGACGTTGCGCAAAGGCGCGATTTATCCGACCCGCACACGGTCGAAGATTTCGCCAAAACCGTGCAAAGCATGGAACGCCTAAATCATTTATTCGTGCTGACTGAGGTCGATATTAAGGCCGTCGGGCCCGGCGTGTTTAATGGTTGGAAAGCGCAGCTTTTGCGCGAGCTTTATGCCGAAACTGCCTCGCGCTTCAATGCCGGCACGGCATTGGCGGCTCGCGGCGAACGCCTTGACGGGGCCAAAACCGCTTTCGCGCAATTGGCTAATAAGGCCTGGAAAAAAAACAAATTAAACGCCTACATGCGCCGCCAATCCGATGCTTATTGGCTCAGCTTTTCAACCGAAGCGCAAGTGCGCCACGCCGATATGATTGCCGCCATGGAGGAGGCCGGCGAGCCTGTGGCGTTGGAAGTGCATGGTGACAAACTGCGCGATTGTTCGGAAATCACCATTATCTGCCAAGACCACGCGGGCCTGTTTGCTCGTCTGGCGGGGGCTTGCGCGCTGGCCGGTTTGACCATTTTGGACGCGCGTATCACCACCACGCGTGACGGCTTGGCCATTGATGCGCTGCATGTTGCCGATCGGGGTCAAGCCGGGCCTTTATCTTCGGAGAAGGCAAGCCGATTGATTACCTCCATGCGCGATGTCTTATCGGGCCGGGTGATTGTCCCCGACCATTTGGATGCGGCCCCGCAACGCGCGCATATTGAGGCCTTTGATTTGGCGCCGCAAGTGCGCATTTCCAATCAGCTGGCCGATAATGCCAGCGTCATTGAAGTGAGCGGGCTTGACCGGCAGGGGCTGCTTTATGCCCTTTTGCGTGCTTTGTTTGACCTCAATCTGTCAGTATCGGCAGCGCGCATTGCGACTTTTGGCGAGCGCGTTGTGGATGTGTTTCACGTCACTGATTTGTCTGGTGCGCAAATTACCGAAGCGGCGCGGCAGAAAAAATTACGCGCCGTTTTGCGCCGCGTGATTAATAATCCAGTGAAAGCAGCGCAACCCAAAAAGCCGACGCGGCGATCAGGTTCCGATAAGCGCGGCAAGTCAAAGGCGGCCTGATATGGCGCGGCCGAGCCGGGGAATTTTATCCAATGCCGCATTGATCGGCAGCGCCACAATGGCGAGCCGCATCACCGGCTTTATGCGGGACATTTTTCTCGCTGCGCTGATGGGGGCGGGCCCATTGGCGGAGATTTTTGTCATTGCGTTTCGCCTGCCCAATTTGTTTCGCCGTCTATTTGCCGAAGGTGCTTTTAACGCCGCCTTTGTGCCGCTATTTTCCGAGCGCTTGGCGCAAAAAGGGAAAAGCGCGGCGTTGGCTTTTGCCGGACAGATATTTTCCGTTTTGTTGGCCGCTTTGGCAGTGTTTACACTTTTGGCGGAAATTTTCATGCCCGCTTTGGTGCTTGCTTTGGCACAAGGCTTTGCCGGTGATGACGAAAAATTCGCTCTGGCCGTGCATTATGCGCGGCTCAGCTTTCCCTATTTGATTTTCATGTCGCTCATGGCGCTTTTTGCCGCCATGCTCAATGCGCTCAATCGCTTTTTCGCCGCCGCTTTGGCGCCGGTGCTGCTCAATTTGGTGCTCATCGCGGCCATGGCTTTGGCCGTGCTCAAAGGCGTGCCAATGGGTGATGAACGGCTGCTTGATTATGTCATTTACGGTGTCGTGCTGGCCGGTCTGGCGCAATTTCTCTTTGTCTTTATTGTGGCCCGGCGCGCCGCCCTGCGGGTTACACTATCGCGGCCAGCGCTTTCCGATGATGTCGAAAAAGTTTGGCGCTTGGCTGTGCCCGGCATTTTGGCGGCCGGTATCGGGCAGATAAATTTACTGGTCGGCACCTCCATCGCCACCGGCCAAGCCGGCGCGGCAGCTTGGCTTTATTATGCCGACCGGCTTTATCAATTGCCCATGGGGGTTATCGGCGTGGCGCTTTCGGTCGCCCTTCTGCCCGAATTGGCGCGCCATTTGGCCAAGGGCGAGACGGCGCGCGCGAAGGGCACTCAAGATATGGCCGTCTTGGCGGCCGCTGGACTGACCCTGCCGGCAGCGGTCGGCTTGGCGGTTTTGGCAGGGCCGATTGTCAGCCTATTGTTTGAGCGCGGCGCGTTCAGTGCGACCGACAGCGCCATAACCGCGCAACTGATTATCGTGTTCAGCTTCGGTCTGCCGGCTTTTGTTTTGGTCAAGGCGTTACAGCCTTCCTTTTTTGCACGCCAAGACACGCGCGCGCCGCTGATTGATGGGGCCATTGGCGTCGGCTTTAATATCGCCCTCTCGCTGGCCTTGTTTCCATCCTATGGCGCGCCGGCCATTGCCTTTGCCACTGTCATGGCCGGTTGGGTAACCCTGACCCTCATGTTATGGCGCATGGCGCGCCGCGATATTTATCATTTGTCATGGCCGCTGCTGCGCCGCGTGGCGGCGCAAGTTTTGGCGGCGGGGCTGATGGGGTGGGCGCTCTATCAGGCCATGGGTTTAATGCCTCCGGATATTTTGTCCGACAGCGTTTCGGGTTTGGCCGCCTGGCTCGCCGTGTTTATTGCGGCCGGGGCATTGGTTTATGGGCTGGCGGCGGTCGCTTTGGGCGGATTGCGCCGCGCCGATATCGGCCTCTTGCGAGGCAGCCAGTGATGCGCCATAAACGGGCTATAATCACCTCCGCAACCGCCGCATGGGGCGATGTGAGCAAAAAGGAAATCTCATGAGCGAGCCAAAGCCGCGCGTTTTATCCGGTGTCCAGCCGACCGGTAATTTGCATTTGGGCAATTATCTCGGCGCCATTCGCAATTTTGTCGAAATGCAAAATAGTCATGAATGCCTGTATTGCGTGGTCGATTTACACGCCATTACCGTGTTCCAAGATCCGGCCGAACTGGCCGCCAATACGCGCGAAGTGGCCGCCGCTTTTATTGCCGCCGGGGTCGACCCGAAAAATCATATTGTCTTTAACCAAGCGCAAGTGCCGCAACATGCCGAGCTGGCATGGGTGTTGAATTGCGTGGCGAGGATGGGCTGGCTCAGTCGGATGACGCAATTTAAAGAAAAAGCCGGCAAGGACCGCGAAAAAGCGTCAGTCGGTCTTTATGTTTATCCCAATCTCATGGCGGCAGATATTTTGGTTTATCAGGCGACCCATGTGCCGGTCGGAGAAGACCAAAAACAGCATCTGGAATTGGCACGCGACATTGCACAAAAGTTCAATAATGATTTTGACGCAGCAGGGTTTTTCCCGCTGCCCGAGCCGCTCATTCAAGGGCCGGCGACGCGGGTGATGAGCCTGCGTGACGGCAGTAAGAAAATGTCGAAATCCGACCCTTCCGATTTGTCGCGCATCACCATGCTTGACAGCGCCGATGAGATTGCCAAGAAAATCCGTAAAGCCAAAACTGATCCCGAGGTCTTGCCGGAAAGCCAAGACGGTTTGGCAGGGCGTCCCGAGGCGGCCAATCTATTGGGCATTTACGCCGCTTTGGCTGAGCAGGAAATGGCCACCGCCATCAGCCAATTTGCCGGTCAGCAATTTTCCGCCTTAAAAGAAGACTTGGCCGAACTGGCAATTGCCAAAATCGCGCCGATTGGCGATGAAATGCGGCGCTTGAATGATGATCCGGGAGCGGTTGATGCGGTGCTGGCCGATGGTGCTGCGCGGGCCCGCGCCATTGCCGAACCGATTATGGCCGAGGTCAGAAAACTTGTCGGCTTTCTGGGAAGTAAAGCCTGATTTTGCTTGTCTCTAAAGCACCACACTGGCAGCATGGCGGCCATGGATATTAACCGCCATTTGCAACGCAAATTTTTAATTGTCGTGGACGGCACGCCGGAAAGCCATGCGGCTTTGCGCTTTGCCGCGCGCCGCGCCCATGGCACGGGCGGCAAGATCGCGCTCTTGCTGGTCATTGAGCCGGAGACCCATGACCATTGGTTGGGCGTCTCCAGCCTGATGAAAGAGGAAGCGGAAATCGAAGCGGAAAAAATTCTCACCGAGTCAGCCGGCTTGGTAGAAATGTTGGGTGGTGAAAAGCCCGAAAGCCATATACGCCACGGTCAATTGGCCGAAGAAATTGCTCGGCTGATTGATGAAGACCGCTCCATATCAACTTTGGTCTTGGCGGCAGCCGTTGACTCGGGTGGCCCGGGCCCACTTGTCGCGGCCATTGGCGCCGGCAAATCGGCCGTGCATATTCCGGTGACCATTGTGCCGGGCGATTTATCCGATGATGAGATTGACGCGCTGACCTGAGCTTGGCGCGGCTCATGCAGCAGCGCGCAAAGCCGCAATAAACTCCTCCAACAAGCCGTGTTCGGCCGTGTCGGTCGCCTTGTTTTTGACGCGCGCCGCGCAAATGGTAAAGCGCAAAGGCCCCGGAAAGGCAAAGCTGCTGAGCCCGTCTTGCCGGGTCAAATACACGGCGCTGCGTTCGGGCACCAATGTCAGCACATCGCTTTGACGCGCCAAATCAAGACAGGCGGTTTGGCTGAGCAACCGATATTTCGGAAAATCATGGGTGCTCAATAAAGCGGCCAAGGGCTGCGGCAAGGTTTGTTGGAAAAACATGTCGAAACCGGCAATCGCCCAATCATGGGGAATAATATCGTCCAATTGCCGGTTGCCCGAGAGCACCTCATGGCCGCTGCAACAGATAACGCGATAGGGCTCATCAACAATCGGTGTCACCATGAGCCGCTCGCCATAAGGCAGGGCTTTGAGCGTATTGGCGTGGATGAGCATTAAATCGGCGCGCCGCTCCAGCACATCTTCCAAGCCTTCCAGCGGCGGCTTGGTTTCGGCGCTGATGCGGCTGTCATCATATTTGGCACGCAGCGCCAAAAGCGCCGGATGGACCAGCGTATCGAGCACGACAGGGCCGCACATTAGGCGAATATGGCGCTGTTCGCGCATGGCGGTCTGGCGCAAGGCTTCGGCCTCGGCGAGAAACAGCGGCACTTTTTCATACAGACGATGGCCGGCAGCGCTGGGGCTGACGCGCCGAGTGGTGCGGTGAAACAGTTGCACCCCCCATTTATGCTCCAGCGTTTTGATGCTTTTGGTCAGCGCTGCATGCGTCAAATGCATTTCATCGGCCGCTTGCGAGAAGCTGCGCAAGCGATAGACCGCTTCGAAATATTGGATTTGCCGAATATCAAACATTATTAACCAAAACTATGTAAAAAGGTCTAATTATTCAATTAATTTTTATTGTTATGCGGGTTATAATTTTTAGCTACGCATTGAAGGGGTGTCCCATGCAAATTGAAGAGCTGATCGCCGTCAAAGTCACGCTTACCGCCATTCCGGTATTTTTTCTGGCCATTGCCATTGAATTAATTGTAGTCAAATTTTTCGCCAAAAGCGGCAGTCTCAATGCCAAGGATGACGGCGTGAGCATTTTCATGGGGCTGTTTTCGGTCATCACCAATGGCGCGGCGGCGTTTTTGACTGTTGGCATGCTCTATTGGGCGCAAAATTATCAAATCACCGTATTGCCGCTGAGCTTTGCCACTCTGGTTGCCTGTTTTGTGCTGGATGATTTGCGCTATTATGTGCATCACCGCATTGCCCATCGCTGCCGTTGGCCATGGGCGATGCATATTATTCATCATTCGAGCCAACGCTTTTCATTTGCCGTCGCCTTGCGCCAAGGCTGGACCAAGCATTTTACCGGCACAACGGTTTTGAAAGTGCCGCTGGTGCTGGTCGGCTTTGACCCGCTTATGGTGATTTTCTGCGGCGCGCTCAATGCCGTCTATCAATTCTTCCTTCATACGGAAACGGTCGACAGAATGCCGCGCTGGTTTGAAGCGGTGTTCAACACACCTTCCCATCACCGCGTGCATCACGGCAAGAACCCACAATATCTCGATGCCAATTATGCCGGCACGCTGATTATTTGGGATAAATTATTCGGCACATTTGTCGCGGAGGATGTCGATGACCGCCCCAATTATGGCTTGGTCACCGATTTCACCCATTATAATCCGTTCAAAATCTTCATTCATGAATATTGGGGCATTTTCAAAGATGTCGTGCGCCCGGGCCTGACTCTGACGCAGCGGCTTTGCTATATTATCGCGCCGCCCGGTTGGAGCCATGACGGTTCGCGAAAAACCTCTTTGGACATTAAGCGCGCCGCCGGCGTGCTCGACAAAACGCCACCGGTCGCCGCCGAATAGGCATTTGGCATGACCCATTATGCGCTTTCCGAATTATTGATTGTGCTGGCCGGCGTCGGGGCGGCGCAGGCTTGCCTCAGCCAAGGGCACAAGGCCGCCGCATTGGGCATTTTATTGTTTAGCGGAGCTGCTGCACTTGGCGTGGTGCGCTTCGGCCTCGACCGAGATGGCAGCCTGATTGCTGCGCTGGCTGATGTGCATCGCTTGGCCGGCACGCTGGGCGGCACGGCGGCAATGACAGCGCTGGTTTATGATCTTTTGGCGCGCCGCGCTTCGGCCGCGCATTGGGCGGGCTCGCCCCTGCAGTGGCGTTATATGGTGACGGTCTCTGTGGCGCTGGCCTTTGCCATGGCTTTCCCTGTGCTTATTGTGCCTCTTTTCGCCATCTGGTCGCTGATATTTATTACTCTAGCGACGCGCAGCGCCGCGCTTTTGCAGCTTCCGCCGGCTCAGGTTTTTGCGCTGTCGGCTTTGATGTTGCTCAATGTTTTGCTGTTTCGTCAGGCCGCTTGGTTGCCACCCGCGGTGAGCTGGCATATTTTTCATGTGCTGACAGCTGTTTGGCTAGCCGGTCTCGGCTATGCGCTGACCCGCCCCCTGCCCGCCGCGTCGCGCGCCTAGACGCCGCGCCCTCGTATTTCGGGGCGAGACGGTCTATATAAGAAGGTATCCGTCGCGCGATAAAAAGAGGAATTTCTGATGTTTATCCAAACCGAAGACACGCCCAATCCGGCCAGTTTGAAATTTTTGCCGGGCCGCGAAGTAACCGGCGCCATGCCGCCGATTGATTTTCCTAATCAACAAGCGGCTGAAGCCTCGCCCTTGGCGGCCGCCCTATTTGCCGTTGACGGTGTCACCTCGGTATTTTTCGGGGCTGATTATATTGTTGTGTCGAAACAAGAGGGGCTGGAATGGCAAATTGTCAAACCGGCTTTGCTGACCGCCATTATGGAGCATTTCATTGCCGAGCGCCCGCTTATGGTCGATGGCGCGGCTATCGGAGCCGATGCCGCCGAGGCGGAGATTGCGGAAGAAGACTCTGAGACCGTAGCCATTATTAAACAAATTCTCGATACGCGGGTGCGCCCTGCGGTTGCCCAAGATGGCGGCGATATTGTTTTTCACGGTTTTCAAGACGGCATTGTCTCTCTGCATTTGCGCGGGGCTTGCGCCGGTTGCCCGTCAGCCACGGCGACCTTGAAGCAAGGGGTTGAAAATCTGTTAAAACATTATGTGCCTTCGGTCAGCGAAGTGCGCGCAGTTTTGTAAAGGTAGGCCCATGCTCGACCAAACGGCGCTCGATTTATTGTTTTCCCAAGCGCGTAGCCACAATGATTTTGATTCGACCCCGGTCGGCAAAGAACAGCTACATGCGCTTTATGATTTAATGAAAATGGGCCCGACCAGTGCCAATTGTTGTCCCGCCCGTTTGGTTTTCGTCACCAGCGATGAGGCCAAAGCGCGGCTCATGCCGCATATTATCGAAAGCAATATTGAAAAAGTCACCAATGCACCGGTCTGCGCCATCATCGCCAATGATGTGAAATTTTATGACCGCATCCCCGAATTGTTTCCCCATAACCCGCAAGCGCGCGACTGGTTCACCGGTTCGGAAGAATTTGCCGCCGAAACCGCGATGCGCAACGGCTCTTTGCAAGCCGCTTATTTAATGCTGGCGGCGCGCGCATTGGGGCTCGATGTCGGGCCGATCAGCGGCTTTGATGCTAATGGCGTCAATCAGGAATTTTTCCCCGACGGGAAATGGCGCGTCAATATGTTGTGCAATATCGGGCATGGCCGACCCGAGGCGGTGTTTGAGCGTCTGCCGCGCCTCGCCTTTGACGATGCTTGTCATATTATCTGACCCTGATGACCGCTTGTGACCCTGCGCCGCTGATTCTCGCTTGCGACACCACGCAAGGGGCATGTTCGGTGGCGCTTTATCAAGACAAGGTGCTGGCCGCACAGATTGAGGAAATGAGCCGCGGCCATGCCGAAGCGCTGATGCCGATTTTGGAAAGCCTATTGGCCGAAGCGGCGACTGACTGCCAAGCGCTGACGCGGCTCGCCGTGACACATGGGCCGGGCACTTTTACCGGCGTGCGTGTCGGCTTGGCGGCTATGCGCGGGCTGGCTTTGGCGCTCGACCTGCCGCTCAAAACCTATGGTACTTTGGCTGTTATGGCGGCGGCTCATGAGTTTAAGGACGACCCGCTTTTGGTCGCGGTCGATGCCAAGCGCGACACATTTTATGCGCAAGCTTTTGACCGGCAAGGCGCTGCGATAAGCGACCCGGCCGCCCTATCGGCGGCGCAATTGGTCACATTGGCCGAAAGCTTGGGGGCCGCCCGCATGGCGGTATGCGGCACCGGCGCACCGCTTTTGGCTGCGCATTGGTCGGGCTTTTATGCCAGCCAGGCCGCGCCCTATCCGCATGCCGTTTATTTGGCCGAAATGGCGGCGCAAGATGATGATTGGGCGGATTTGCCACCCGCCGAGCCGCTCTATTTGCGCCCCCCCGATGCGACATTGCCCGACCCTGAAAAGCGCATAAAATGGCGCGGCGCGCGCCCGGCCTAAAGGGCATAAATCATGGCTGAACGCCGACACCAAAACCTACCAACACCCTTTGAAGCACTGCATGATGCGGCCGCTTTGGCGCGCCTGCACGCTTTGGCTTTTGACGATGGCGCGTGGTCGGCGCGCGCCTTTGCCGATATGCTGGCACAAAAAACCGTCACGGCTTTGGGCCATGCCGACGGTTTTATCATGTTGCAGCATATGCCCGATGGGGTGGAGATTCTTACCCTCGCCGTGCATCCCGAAAAACGCCGCCGCGGATTGGCGCGTCGCCTCATGGCGCATATGATAACGACTCTGCAACCGGCCAAAATATGGCTCGAGGTCGCGGCCGATAATGCAGCGGCGCAAGCGCTTTATCAGGGTTTTGGCTTTGTTGAAGATGGGCGGCGCAGCAAATATTATAAAAGGGCTGGAAATTTTCCCGTCGATGCGGTTTTAATGAGGCTCGACAGTCAGGAAGGCGCACAGCATGAGCAAAAAATCGGCACGTGATATTGAAACGCTGGCCAGCGAGGCGGGCATGCGCATGACCGAGCAGCGGCGCGTCATTGCCCGTGTGCTGAGCGATGCGCAAGACCATCCCGATGTCGAAGAAGTCTATAAACGCGCCGCGGCGGAAGATGAGGCGATTTCCATTGCCACGGTTTACCGCACCGTGCGCCTGTTTGAAGAAGCCGGGATTTTGACGCGTCATGATTTCGGCGATGGCCGTGCGCGCTATGAACCGGCGCCGGAAGACCATCATGACCATTTGATCGATATTCAATCGGGCAAGGTGATTGAATTTACCAATGATGAGATTGAGCGGCTGCAAACCGAAGTGGCCGAGAAATTGGGCTATCGGCTGGTTGATCATCGTCTTGAGCTTTATGCCGTGCCGCTTAACGCCAAAACCCGCAAATAGACCGATTTGGGCGCATTGCGGCAAGTCATCAGATTATTTTTCAGATTGAGCGGTTTTTTCGCCGCTTTGGTGGTGCTGGTGCCGCCGCAACTTGTCTTGATGCATGTGCCGCGCTGGCGCTTTGCCTTGCCGCTTGTCTTTTTCCGCCTCATGCTGGCGCTCCTGTCCGTGCGCGTCTCGGTCACCGGCCCGCTGCCCGAAAGGGGCCGAAAAAGCGGCACGCTATTGGTCGCCAATCATGTGTCATGGTTTGACATTGCGCTTATCGGCTCGGTTTTGCCGGTCGGCTTCATGGCCAAAAGCGAGGTCAAAAAATGGCCGCTTTTCGGCCAATTGGCATGGCTCAACAATACGCTATTTGTGACCCGCCGCCGCGGTCGCCACACATTGCACGAAAGCGATGCGTTGGCTGCACGGCTGGCAAAAGGTGAGATTGTGGTGCTGTTTGCCGAGGGTACATCGAGCGACGGCTTGCGCGTCTTGCCGTTCAAATCGAGCTTTTTATCGGTGCCGGAAGGCAATGGCGATATATGCGTGCAAGCCATGAGCTTGGCCTATACAAGGCGGCATAATATGGCGCTGGGGCGGCGGCAGCGTATGGCCTATGGCTGGATTGGCGATATGACGCTTGTGCCGCATTTTCTTGCCATTTTTGCCGGACCGCCGCTCGGCGTTGATTTGATATTTCATCAAGCCGTGCCGCATCATCTTGCGTCTGACCGAAAGGTGTTGGCACAGGCTTTGCATCGGCAGGTCAGCCACGGCTTGGATGGGGTCATGCGCGGCGCGCCGCATCCCGTTCCGGTCCCCGATTTCGAGCGCTCTTGAAATCGCGCCGTAAAAAAGCTAAGGCCAATCCATGAGAGCATCTGAAAACAGTAAGACGCAGCAGCCAAGCGGCAAAACCGGTGATAATGACAAGACCTGTTTTATCAAAACCTATGGCTGCCAGATGAATGTCTATGACAGCCAACGCATGGAAGAAGCATTGTCCGAGGCCGGCTATCGCCCGGTTGCGGCGGCTGATGAGGCCGATATGGTGATTTTGAACCCCTGCCATATTCGCGAAAAAGCGGCTGAGAAAGTCTATTCCGAATTGGGGCGTTTGAAACCGCTCAAGCAGCAGAACAAACATATGGTGATTGGCGTGGCCGGCTGTGTGGCACAAGCGGAAGGGGCGGAAATCATTGCCCGCGCGCCCGTTGTCGATATGGTGTTCGGGCCGCAAACCTTTCAGCAATTGCCCGCCATGTTGGGTGAAATTGCCGATGCGCGCGCACAAGGCAATAAGCCGAAATTGGTGCGCACGGAATTTCCCGCATCGGAAAAATTTGCCGCTTTGCAGGCTGCGCCGCGCAAGCCGGTGACGCGCAGCCCATCGGCTTTTGTCACCGTGCAAGAGGGGTGCGATAAATTTTGCACTTTTTGTGTGGTGCCCTACACGCGCGGCGAAGAAGTTTCGCGCGCGCGCGCCGACATCATTGCCGAAGCGCGCGCTTTGGTGGCGCAAGGCGTTTGCGAAATCACCCTATTGGGGCAAAACGTCAATGCATGGGCGCATGACGGCATGCGGCTGGACGGCCTGTTGGCGCAGCTCGGCGAGATTGAGGGGCTTGAGCGCTTGCGCTTCACCACCAGCCATCCGCGCGATATGGATGCGGCACTGATTGCGGCGCATGGTGATAATGAAAAGCTCATGCCTTATTTGCATTTGCCGGTGCAATCGGGCTCTGATGCAATTTTAAAGGCGATGAATCGCAAGCATACAGCGGCTGACTATTTGGCTTTGGTCAAAAAATTTCGCGCCGCGCGTCCCGATTTGGCGCTGTCGTCGGATTTTATTGTCGGCTTTCCCGGCGAGACGGAAGAAGATTTTGCCGCCACAATGGCGTTGGTCGAAGAAGTGCGTTATGCGCAAGCCTTTTCGTTCAAATATAGCCCACGCCCCGGCACACCCGCGGCCGATGCAGAAAACCAAGTCGATGAGGCGGTGAAAGCGGCGCGCTTGAAAGACTTGCAAGCCCTGCTCAATGCCCAGCAAATGGCCTTTCACCAAGCGCAAATCGGCAAAACCTTGCCGGTTTTATTCGATAAGCTGTCAAAAAGCGGCGACCAGATGAGCGGGCGCAGCCCCTATTTGCAACCCGTCCATGTGCCGCTCGGGGATGTCGATGCAGCGGCTTTGCGCGGGCGTATTTTGCCGGTTGAGATTGAGGCGGCGCATGCCAATAGCTTAAGCGGTATTTTGTCTATATGAGTGTCTCGGTCTGGCCATTGACATCAAATCGGTGGCGCTTGCCGGGGCTTGCCAAGCCGGTCATTTGCCCCGATACTCGAGCTAATGGTGCTTTTGATGATTTTAAAAAAATCGGAGCGCGCGCTTGAGCGGTTCTGACAAAAACCTCACCGGACATGAGGGCCTTATCGGCGAACCGCTTGTTCTTGAGTTCGACAATAATCGACTTTTGCCCGAGCTTTATGGCGAGCATGGCAAGCATTTGTCGCGCATTGAGCAAACGCTTGATGTGTCGCTGGCCAATCGCGGCAATCAGGTATTCGTCTCCGGCCAAGCAGAAAATTGCGCCCGCGCCGAGCAAGTATTGACCGCGCTTTACGCGCATTTGGAACGCGGTGCCGAAGTGACCGGCGGCGATGTTGACGGGGCTTTGCGTTTGAGTTTGGGCAGTGGCGGTCAAGCGGGGCAAGCTTCCGACCAATCGAACGGCAAAAGCATGGCCGAAAGCAGCGGCAAAAATAACGGCAAAAGCAATGGTAAGGGCACGGCGCGTGGTAAAAAACTCTATGGCGGGGTTGCCTTGCGCACCCAACGTCGTGAAGTGTTGCCGCGCTCGGCCACGCAAGCCGATTATATTCAGGCGCTTTTGAAAAATGAGCTGGTGGTCGGCCTCGGGCCGGCCGGCACGGGCAAAACCTATCTTGCCGTTGCCGCTGCTGCGACCATGCTGGTCGAGGGCAAGGTCGACCGCATAATTTTGTCACGACCGGCGGTCGAGGCGGGCGAGAATTTGGGCTTTTTGCCCGGCGATATGCGCGACAAGGTCGACCCTTATCTGCGCCCGCTTTATGACGCGCTTTACGATATGTTGCCGGGGCCGCAAGTGACGCGCTCTTTGGAAAGCGGCGAAATAGAAATCGCGCCTTTGGCTTTCATGCGCGGGCGCACCTTGTCGAATAGTTTTGTCATTCTCGATGAAAGCCAAAACGCCACACCAATGCAGATGAAAATGTTTTTGACCCGTATGGGCGAAAATTCGCGCATGGTGATTACCGGCGACCCAAGTCAGATTGACCTGCCCTTTGGGGCCAAATCGGGCTTGCGCGATGCGATGGAAATTTTGCCGAAAATACGCGGTGTCGATATTATCCGTTTTGGCGAAGAAGATGTGGTGCGCCATGATTTGGTCACCCGCATCGTCAAAGCCTATAATCGCCGCGATGCCAAATTGCCGACCGACAGGCAGAATAAAAAGGGCAAAAGCCGCAGCGAAAAACAAGATGAAGCGGAAGCGCGCAATGATGATTAAAACCACGGAGCCACAAACCGCCACAGATGCAGCGCTGGCCGCCGAGCCGGAGCCTGACAGTCCGGCCCATGACAGTTTGATGCCGGACGGCGCAACATTGAACCTCGATATTGATTGCCGCCATGAGGCTTGGCACGGGCTGGAAGCAATGCTTGCCGCGCAAGCCGATTTTGTCTGGCGCCATCTTGATTTGCCGCCGGCCGAAATCAGTCTGGTGCTGGCTGACGGCACATTTATCGCCACGTTGAATGAAACCTATCGCGACAAAAAAGGCGCAACCAATGTCTTGTCTTTTCCGGCGCAAGATTTCACCGCGCCGGTCAACGCCGCCGCTCTCAACAATGTGCCTTTGCCGCGCTTGCTTGGCGATATTGTGCTGGCCCATGATGTGCTGGCAGAGGAAGCGCAAGCGCAAGGCAAAGACAAACAAGACCATATGTGTCATTTGCTGACGCATGGATTGTTGCATTTATTGGGCCATGACCATGTGCAAGAGCACGATGCGGCGCAGATGGAAGAATTGGAAAAAAACATTCTGGCCGCACAAGGGCGCGCTGACCCTTATGATATTGACCTTGATGAAAAGGCGGCAGGGCGATGAGCGCGAACGGTTCACAGGGCGGCTTTTGGGGCGCGTTAAGACGGCGTGTGTTCGGCGCGCCCGAAGCCAATTTGCGCGAAAGTCTCGAAGATGTGCTGGGAGAGGCTGAAGGCGGACGCGATGATTTTTCCGATGAAGAACGCCATATGCTGAAAAACCTGCTCGGTTTTCGCGATGTGACTTTGGATGATGTGATGGTGCCGCTTGCGGAGATTGACGGGCTTGAAATTGACATTGATCCGCCCGTCTTGCTACCGCGTTTTGCCGAATGTGGTCATTCGCGCATGCCGGTCTATCGCGAGACTTTGGACCAGCCTTTGGGTTTCTTGCACGTCAAGGACTTGTTGTCGGTTCTGGAGCGCCAAAACGGGCTCGCTAAGCTCGATTTGGCTAGCCTTATCAGGCCGCTTTTATTCGTGCCACCCTCCATGTCGGCAATGGATTTGCTTTTGAAAATGCAAATTACCCGAAGCCATATGGCTCTGGTGATTGATGAATACGGAGGTACGGACGGGTTGGTCACGATTGAAGATTTGATTGAAGAAATTGTCGGCGAAATTGAAGATGAGCATGATGAGGAAGAAGTTTTGCTGCGCCCACGCGAAGAAAAAGGGGCTGGTCATTGGCGTGCCTCTGCCCGCTTGTCGCTCGATAATGTGCAAGCCGAATTGAAGCTCGATTTTAGCCAAATTGAAGAGATTGGTGATATCGATACTTTGGGCGGTCTGGTATTTGCCCTGGCCGGACGCGTGCCCGAACGCGGCGAAATTATCGATTGCCACTTGGGCGATGGACAAAACGTGGAGTTCATCATTCGCGACGGTGATGCGCGTCGCATCAAGAGTCTCGATATACGCATTATTAGTGGCTGAGGTGCGCCATGCCCTCAATACCTTCCATTTTTGCCCGCCTTAGCGTCTTATGGCAGCGCTATATTGGCGCGCGCGTGTTGGCGCACCCGTTTTGGTCAGCGCTGCTATGCGGGCTGATATTGCCTCTGTCTTACCCGCCCTTTTACCTGCTGCCGCTATTTTATCTCGCCACAAGTCTCGTGTTTTATCTGACCGTGCAAAAATTAACTGCGTTCTCGGTTTGGCAATTGGCGCGCCTAGGTTGGTGTTTCGGCTTTGGACAATTTGCTAGCGGCATGGCATGGATTGGCGAGGCTTTTTTGGTTGAGGCAGAGTTGTTTTTATGGGCCCTGCCTATTGCTGTGACCGGGCTGCCGGCCGGTCTTGCCTTGCTTCATGCTGCCTCTTTCGCGCTGTTCGGGGCGCTGGCCAAGCGCTCGCAGCCGTCCCAATTGGGGGCATACATTTTGCTTTCGGTTCTGTTAGCACTTAGCGAATATGCCCGGGGTCATGTGCTTACCGGCCTGCCTTGGAATTTGCCGCATATGGGCTGGGCGGGATGGCTTTATCTGGCACAACCGGTGGCGCTTGTCGGTATTTATGGATTGTCGCTTTTGGCGCTGTTGAGTGCCGCTTTTCTAGCCGCCGGTGGTCGCTCACGCGTCATGGCCGCTTTGGCTTTGCCGTTCGCCGCTTTCACTTATTCTTGGTTTGTTTTATCGGATGGCCCTACCAAGCCGGAGGCGGAGGCGATTAAAATCACCGTGGTTCAACCCAACTTGGCGCAGCGCGAAAAATGGCGCCCCGAATTGCGCGACCGCCATATAGATAGAACCTTTAAAATGACGTTGCTGGGCCTGCAATATGCGCCCGATACTGACCTCATTATTTGGCCTGAAACGGCGGTACCCGCTTTAATTGGCGAAGGGTCAGGTTTTGCAGAAAGGTTGGCGGCCGAACTGCCGCGCGCCGATGATGGGCGTGTCGCCTATTTATTGACCGGGGCCATTCGCCGCGAGGTAACTGCGGATGGCCTGGCTTTTTTCAACAGCGCCATGTTGTGGTCGGGCGATGGCCTATTACTGGCACGCAGTGACAAACATCACTTGGTGCCGTTTGGGGAATATTTACCCTTTCAATCTTTTTTTGAAGCTATTGGCCTGCAGCAATTAGCGCGCTTGCGGGGTGGTTATGCTGCGGGCCCGACAGGCGCTCGGCTGAGCGCCGCTCGCTTGCCGTTGCTTGCGCCGCTTATATGTTATGAGGCGGTGTTTCCCAGCTTAGCGCAGGGTGGGCCGCGACCTGCCGCTTTTGTCAATCTGACCAATGATGGCTGGTTCGGCACCAGTTTCGGGCCCTATCAGCATTTGGCGCAAGCGCGCTTGCGCGCCATTGAGCAAGGCATTCCGCTATTGCGCGCCGCTAATACAGGCATTTCGGCTGCATTCGATGCCCGTGGACGGCAGCTTGATCGCCTGCCGCTGGCCGAGGCAGGAGTGTTTTCATTGCCGCTACCGCCGCCTTTGCCGGCAAATTTTTATGCCCGCCATGGCGATATCATATTCTGGCTGTTATGCGGCGGCCTAGCGATTTTTGTATGGGCAGCTAGGCGGCAACCGGGTAAAAGAACGTTGCCTTGAGCCTAGGGCGAGCGCTGATCGCAATCAGGCTTTAGGCATATTGATGATAACAAAATTAATCTTCGATTGCTGGCCATAGTCAGCAAATTACTAGTGTCCCCGGTGCCCAAAAGGTTGAAACTGTAATATTACCCCTTGACCCTGGTGCATTGTCCTGACTAGAACAAGCGATCAAAAGAGGGGCGCAAATGTCAGATTTTGTTTTTACCTCGGAATCCGTATCCGAAGGCCATCCCGATAAAGTATGCGACCGCATTTCCGATACGATTTTGGATGCGTTTCTGGAGCGCGAATCGCAAGCGCGCGTCGCGGTTGAGACATTGACTACAACAAATTTGATTGTCATGGCCGGCGAAGTGCGCCCCGCCGGCTTGGTCTCCGACGAAGAGATGGAGGCCTTGGCGCGCGCTGCAGTCAGAGATATTGGCTATGAGCAAGACGGTTTTCATTGGCAAAATGCTAAGGTGATGGTGCGCGTGCACGGTCAGTCGGCGCATATTGCGCAAGGGGTTGACGGCGATGGCGGCAATAAGGATGAAGGGGCGGGCGACCAGGGCATTATGTTCGGTTATGCCTGCCGCGAGACCGAAGAGCTGATGCCGGCGCCGATTGCCTTTTCGCATCAAATTCTCGCCGATATGGCGACGGCGCGCAAATCGGGCGCGGTTAAGGGCTTTGGGCCCGACAGCAAAAGCCAAGTCAGTCTGGCCTATGAAAACGGCAAGCCGGTGCGCGCCACTTCGGTTGTTGTATCGACCCAGCATGATACAGATTTGAGCCAAGATGATGTGCGCCAATTGGTAAGGCCCTTTGTGGAAAATGTTTTGCCCGATGGTTGGATGTGCCCGGAAGAGGCGTTTTACGTCAATCCGACCGGCACTTTCGTTATCGGTGGGCCCGATGGCGATGCCGGTCTGACCGGGCGCAAAATTATCGTTGATACCTATGGCGGTGCCGCGCCGCATGGCGGCGGTGCGTTTTCCGGCAAAGACCCGACCAAGGTTGACCGCTCGGCCGCTTACGCATCGCGCTATTTGGCGAAAAATGTCGTTGCTGCCGGCCTTGCCGAGCGCTGCACCATTCAGCTTTCCTATGCCATTGGCGTGTCGCAGCCTCTGTCGATTTATGTCGATATGCACGGCACGGGCACGGTTGATGCGGCAGCGCTTGAAAAAGCACTGGGTGCGGTAATGGATTTGAGCCCGCGCGGCATTCGCGAGCATTTGGGTCTCAATAAGCCGATCTATGCGCGCACCGCGGCCTACGGTCATTTCGGTCGTGCGCCGCAAGAAGATGGTGGCTTTAGCTGGGAGCGCACAGATTTGGCCGATGCCATTAAGGCGGCGCTGTAAGGCGTAAATGACCGATGCGCCATCAGATAAGAGGGTCAATCGGCGGCTGATCTACGGTCGCCGCCAAGGCCATCGCCTGCATAAAAAACAAACCCGCCTGGTTGCCGATTTGCTGCCGCAAGTGAGCCCTGATTTGGCGTCGTCCGAGCGACCAAGGGCTTGGTTCGGCAAAACGTTCTCTTCCTATGCATTGGAAATCGGTTTTGGCGGCGGCGAGCATTTGGCGGCGCGCGCCGCGCAACAACCCGATTGCGGCTTTATCGGTTGCGAGCCGTTCATTAATGGGGTGGCGAAATTGCTGACCGTCATTGCCGATGAAGGGCGTGACAATATTGCCGTTTATCAAGATGATGCGCGCAATCTCTTGGATGTGCTGCCCGATGAAAGCCTGGCTGCAATCTATCTGCTTTATCCTGACCCATGGCCGAAAACCCGCCACCATAAAAGGCGTTTTGTGAATGCGGAAAACCTCGCAGCCATGCACCGCGTCCTACGACCCAAAGGTGAATTTTTTCTGGCCAGCGATATTGCCGATTATATTAACTGGTCGCTGATTCAAATTAAGCGCCATAATGGCTTTGACTGGCCGGTCAGCTGCGCCGATGATTGGGGCGTGCCGCCGCCCGATTGGCCGGGCACGCGCTATGAGGCCAAGGCGCTGGCGGCGGGGCGCAAAGCCAGCTATTTGCGCCTCATCAAAAGCTGATAGAAAGGCTTGCACCGCCGCCTTAAATCGCTATAGTGCCCCTAATTCAAAGCTGCTTTTAAAAAAAGTGGGATGGCCTCCCGGCCCCCGCTTTTTTTCTTGCCGATTGGCAAGGCACCAGGAAGCTGCGTGAAAGGACATGATAGCGGTATTGCTCATGCATGAGGAAGCAAACAAGCTCGGCAATCAGGACGCTGAAGAGACAGCATATGCGCCCGATGCGCAAGCCGGCGCGCATCTTATCGCGCCCGGCCCGGCGCGGCCCTTGCTCGATTTGGTGCAGCCGCTGGTTGAGGGGCTGGGCTTTCGGCTTTTGCGCATTCGCATGACCGGCGACGACGGCAAAATGGCGCTGCAAATCATGGCTGAAAATGATGAATTCGGTCTGACCATTGATGAATGCGAAGCCATCAGCCATGCCGTATCCGATGTGTTGGATGTCGAAAACCCGATTTCCGGTGCTTATGCGCTGGAAGTATCTTCCCCTGGCATGGCGCGGCCCTTGACGCGGCCCGTAGATTTTGAGCGCTGGGCCGGTTATGAGACCAAACTGGGCTTGAAAATAGCGGTCGATGGCCAGCGCCGGTTTCGCGGCACGCTTGACGGTTTTGTCGATGGCGAAGCGCGTCTGCGCGTGGTGTTGGACGGCTATGAGGAGCCACAAATTCTGGGCTTTGCCATGGCTGATATTGCCGAGGCACGCTTGGTGCCAGACGAGGCGGAATTAAAGGCCAGCTTAAAAGCGGCCAAAGGAAAATAGGGTTTAACTGATGGGGCAAATAGGCCCCTGCCAATTTTAGGAGACGAAAATGGCCAGTGGAATTAGTGCAAATAAGCTGGAATTGCTGCAAATCGCTGATGCTGTGGCACGCGAAAAAGGCATTGAAATGGATATTGTTTTATCGGCTATGGCCGATGCTATCCAAAAAGCTGCGAAAGCGCGCTACGGGCAAGAAAACGATATTCGCGTCGATATCGACCCGAAAACAGGCGAGACCAAATTGCTGCGCGTAGTGACGGTGGTCGAATTGGTCGAAAATGATGATACGGAAATCTCGTTGGCCATTGCGCAGCGCGATAATCCGGATGCTACGCTGGGCGATGAGGTAATTGATGAATTGCCGCCGGTCGAGTTTGGCCGTATTGCCACTCAAGCGGCGAAGCAGGTGATTGTGCAACGCGTGCGAGAGGCCGAACGTGAACGTCAATACGAAGAATTCAAAGACCGCGTTGGCGAGATCATCAATGGCGTTGTGAAACGCGTTGAATATGGCAATGCTGTGCTTGATTTGGGACGCAGCGAGGCGGTGGTACGGCGCGACAATCTCATTCCGCGAGAAGTGTTTCGGCCCGGCGATCGTATTCGTGCATATATACAAAATGTGAGGCGCGAGCAGCGCGGCCCGCAAGTGATTTTATCGCGAACTGACCCATCCTTTATGTTGAAACTGTTTATGCAGGAAGTGCCGGAAATTTATGATGGCGTGATAGAAGTGCGTGCCGTAGCTCGTGACCCTGGAAGCCGCGCTAAAATTGGTGTGATTTCTAACGACCCGGGCATTGATCCGGTCGGCGCTTGTGTGGGCATGCGCGGCAGCCGCGTGCAAGCCGTGGTTAATGAATTGCAAGGCGAAAAAGTCGATATTATTCCATGGTCGCCCGACCCAGCGGCTTTCATAGTCAATGCGTTGGCCCCGGCGGAGGTGACCAAAGTGGTTTTGGACGAAGATGTGCAGCGCATTGAAGTGGTGGTCCCCGATGAGCAATTGAGCTTGGCTATTGGTCGCCGCGGGCAAAATGTGCGGCTCGCTTCGCAACTGACCGGCTGGGACATCGATATTATGACTGAAGCGCAGGAAAGCGAACGCCGACAGACTGAATTTGTTGATCGCACAGCTTTGTTCATGGAGGCGCTGGATGTTGATGAAATGATTGCTCAGCTTCTGGCCTCGGAAGGCTTTGCCACGGTTGAAGAAGTGGCTTATGTGCCGGTCGAAGAAATTACCTCTATTGAGGGCTTTGACGAGGAAACCGCTCAAGAAATCCAAAATCGTGCCCGCGACCATTTGGACCGCGAAAATGAAAAGCTCGATGCGCAGCGCAAGGAAATGGGCGTCGGCGATGATTTGGCGGCGGTGGAAGGCCTGACCCCGGCTATGTTGGTGCGTCTTGGCGAAAATGACATTAAATCGCTGGAAGATTTCGCCGGTTGCGTTACCGATGATTTGACCGGTTGGTTTGAGACGGTGGAGCGCCGCCGGGTGCGCCAAGAAGGCATTTTGGACGGTTTCGATATTAATGCGGAAGAGGCCGAGAACATGATTATGGCGGCGCGTGTTGAGGCGAGATGGATTACCCAAGAAGAACTGGACCAGCAGCGCGCCGAAGAAGCGGCGCGCGCTGCCAAAGAAGCGGCGGCAGCGGCAGTGGGAGAGGCTGGTGAAGGTGACGCGGCGCCCGAGATGGCCGAAAATCTGGCTCAAAGTGATGCGTCGGCTAACCCAGTCGTAGAATAATGGTGAAAGAACGAACCCGTGATGGTGGCACATTCCAAAGCGCGACAGCCAGAAGCTCTCAGGCGATGTCATATTAGCGGCAAAGAAGATGCGGCCGGCAATATGTTGCGCTTTGTTCATGCGCCCAATGCGGCAGACGGCACGGTTGGTGTTTTAACGCCTGACTTGGCGCAGCGTTTGCCCAGCCAAGACGATGTTTGGCTGGTCAATAGCCAGGCGCTTGTGCTTCAATTGGCGGCCTTGCCGGAGGTGAATGCACCGCGTGATTTGGCCATACGCGTGGAAAACCTGATGCGGCAAAACCTCGCCGCGTTGATATCTATGGCTCGCAAAGCCGGCGTCTTAGTCAGTGGATTTGCGAAAACCGAAGCGGCGCTGAAAGCTGGGTCGATAACACTTTTATTCGCCGCGCATGATGGGGCTGAGGGCGGCAAACGTAAATTAGCGCAAAAGGCGCGGGTTATGAATATTGCGCTGTGCGGCCAATTGAGCGGTGATGAATTGAGCATGGCCTTAGGTCAGGAAAATGTGATACATGCAGGACTTACCGATGTTGGCTGGGCTGCGCGTATTGACCGAGAAGCCAGGCGGCTTGCCGCTTATAAGGGCGACATTGATGGGAGAATGAGTGAATGAGCGACGCAGAAACCGGCGATGAAGACCAAAAAGAAGATGGCAGCAAGGCAAAAACTCTGTCTTTAAAGCGTACTGTCGAAAGTGGGCAAGTGCGCCAAAGCTTTTCGCATGGCCGATCAAAATCCGTTCTAGTTGAAAAACGCCGTAAACGTATCGTCAGGCCAGGGCAGGAAAGTGCTGACGTGGGCGCTGTTGAAACCCCGGCGGTGGCCCTAGATAATCCTGAATCGCCGCCGCAAATGCCCGATGGTTTGTCAAAGGCCGAGCAAGAAAAGCGTTTGGCAGCGGTTGCCGAGGCCAAAACACGCGCCGTTGAAGAAGCCAAACAGTCAGAAATCGACGCTAGGCGTCGCGCAGAGGAAGAAGCGCGCCGAGCTGAAGAAAAAGCCCTACGCGAAGCAGAAGATGCGCGCCGCGCTCAAGCAAAAACTCGAAAGGCCAAGGCCGAACCGATAGGAGACACAGCCCCGCCTGCTGACCGGTCGTCAAAACAGGCGGCGCGCCGCGCTCCTGAAGATGACAAACGCCGCCAAGAAGAGAAAAAACGCCCGACGGCTGAAAAGCGCGGTGGCGAACGCCGTCGCCGCGCCGGCAAACTGACCATTAATGATGCGCTGAATGACGAAGAGCGCGTGCGCTCATTAGCTTCCATGCGCCGCCGCCGCGAACGCGAAAAGCGTCAAGCGAGCAGTGCCGATAGCGGTGAGAAAGTATCGCGCACCGTTCAATTGCCCGACACGATTACTATTCAAGAGTTGGCCAATCGCATGGCTGAGCGCGCCGTTGATGTCATTAAAGTATTGATGGGTCAGGGCGTGATGGCGCAGATTAATGATGTGATTGACGCCGACACAGCGCAAATTGTGGCTGAGGATTTGGGCCATAAGGTGCGCCGCGTCTCAGACAGCGATGTTGAAGATGCAATTGTTACCGCTGATGATGAGGAGGGTGATAAAACCGCCCGTCCGCCGGTGGTGACGGTGATGGGCCATGTTGACCACGGCAAAACGTCGCTTTTGGATGCGCTCAGAAAAGCCAAAGTGGCTGATGGCGAAGCCGGGGGCATTACCCAGCATATCGGTGCCTATCAAACCGAAACCGCGAGTGGCGATACCATCACCTTTATTGATACGCCGGGACATGCCGCATTTACCGCCATGCGCGCGCGCGGTGCAAAAGTCACCGATATTGTCATTCTGGTGGTGGCTGGTGATGACGGTGTGATGCCGCAAACTGTTGAAGCAATTAATCATGCCAAAGCGGCACAGGCGCCGATGATTGTCGCCATTAATAAAATGGATAAACCGGAAGCCGATGCAACGCGGGTCAAAAATGACCTGCTGACCCATGAGATTATCTCCGAAGATATGGGCGGCGATACGCAAATGATTGAAGTTTCGGCGCAAACCGGTGACGGCCTTGGTGATTTGCTAGAAGCCGTCGCTTTGCAGGCCGAATTGATGGAACTGAAAGCTAATGCTGACCGCGATGCCGAGGGCGTTGTCATTGAAGCCAAGCTCGATAAAGGACGCGGTGCCGTGGCGACCGTATTGGTGCAGCGCGGCACGCTCAATGTCGGTGATGTTTTCGTTGTCGGTCAAGAATCGGGGCGCGTGCGTGCGCTCGTCAATGATTTGGGCGAGCAGGTGAAATCAGCTGGACCGGCCATGCCGGTTGAGGTTTTGGGCGCCGGTGGCGCGCCGGGCGCCGGTGAATTGCTGACGGTTGTTGAAAATGAAGCTAGCGCCCGCGAAGTGGCCGATTATCGCGCCCGTAAAGCGCGTGAACAGGCAACCACGGCCGGTCCGCGCGCCGCCTCACTCGACCAAATGATGAGCCAATTGCAATCGGCCGAAAAAGCCGAACTGGCGCTGGTCGTCAAGGGCGATGTTCAAGGCTCGGTCGAGGCGATTGCCCAAGCGGCAGAAAAATTGGGCAACGATGAAGTATCAGCGCGCGTCGTTCATACCGGCGTGGGCGGCATTACCGAAAGTGATGTCACGTTGGCCGGTGCCTCCGATGCCGTGGTGATGGGCTTTAATGTGCGCGCCAATGGGCAAGCCCGTCAAGCGGCTGAAGCCGCGGGTATTGAAATTCGCTATTACAATGTGATTTATGATTTGGTCGATGATTTGAAAGCCGCTATGGCCGGTATGTTGTCGCCCGATTTGCGCGAAACCGCGCTTGGCAAGGCCAAAGTTCTGGAAGTATTTGCTGTCGGAAAGGGCGACAAGGCGGCCGGTTGCTTGATTGAAGAGGGCATGGTGCGCCGCGGCGCCAAAGTGCGTCTCATTCGAGACGATATTGTCATTCATGAAGGTGAGTTGTCTTCTTTGCGCCGCTTCAAAGACGAAGTGAAAGAAGTGCCGTCGGGGCAGGAATGCGGCATGGCGTTTGAAAATTTCGGCGATTTGAAAGCCGATGACATTATTGAATGTTATGAAGTCGAAGAAGTCGCCCGCACATTTGATGATTAAAGCCATAAAGCGCGCAGGCTTTCAAACCGTGAGTAAGCCCGATGAGCAAACCGAGAGACGGTAGACAAATCAGCCAGCGGCAATTGCGCGTTGGCGAGGTTTTGCGCCAGCGCTTGAGCGATGTGCTGCACCGCTTTGATTTTGAGCCAAAAATTTTAAAGCGCGCCGCCTTGACGGTAACGCAGGTGCAAGTGAGCCCCGATTTACGCAAAGCCACCGCCTTTATCATGCCGCTTGGCGGCGACAATGCCGATGCCATTGTGGCCCTGCTCAATGCGGAAGTACCACGCTTGAAAAAACCGGTTTTGAGCGGCTTGTATTTGAAATATGTCCCCGATTTCAAATTTCGCGTCGATGACAGTTTTGACCGCGCCGCGCAAATGGACGCGCTTTTGGCCTCGGATGATGTAACGCGCGATTTGCCTGTCGATGAGGATGGCTGATGGTCGAGGCGAGACAGCGGCACAAAAAAGGCCGCGCCCTGTCGGGCTGGGTCAATTTCGACAAGCCTCTGAATATGGGCTCGACGCAAGCCGTCGGTAAAATCCGCCGCCTGTTTGACGCGCAAAAAGCCGGTCACGCCGGCACGCTCGACCCTTTGGCCAGCGGCATATTGCCGATTGCTCTGGGCGAGGCGACCAAAACCGTTTCCTTCATGCAAGATGCCGGCAAAAGCTATGAGGTGGTGGTGGCTTTTGGCAGCCAGACCACGACCGATGATGCGGAAGGCGAGATTGTGGAAGCCAGTGACATGCGCCCCGATGCGGCTGCGGTTGACGCGGCATTGGCGCATTTTACTGGCCTGATTGAACAAGTGCCGCCGCAATTTTCCGCCATTCGCAAAGACGGCCAGCGCGCTTATAAGCTAGCGCGGGCCGGGGAAAAAATCGATTTGCCACCGCGCCAAGTGCAAATTGACACCATCACCTTGCTCGATGTGCTTGATGAGGCGCATATGCGGCTCAAAGTCGAGTGCGGCAAAGGCGTTTATATTCGCTCTTTGGCACGCGATTTGGGCCGGTTTTTGGGCACTTTTGCCCATGTCAGCGCGCTCAGGCGCACCCGCGTCGGCGGGTTTGACGAAAAAACCGCATTAGGGCTGGAAAAGCTCACCGCTTTAGGCCATAGTGCGCGCGATTTGGCGGCTCTGGATGCCTGCCTATTGCCGCTCGAAACCGCGCTGGACGACATCTCGGCTTTGGCTTTGAGCGATGATGCGGCATCCTGCATAAGGCAGGGGCAAGCCATATCACCGTCGCACCCGCCTATTTTGGCAAACCAAGAAAGCGGGGCGGTGCTGTTGACCCATAACGACAAGGCTTTGGCCATTGCGCAATGGGATGAAGAGGGCGCGCTGTTAAAGCCGCGGCGGGTGTTCAATCTCTAAACCGGACCCGTAGGGCCGAAGGAGGATTGCGATGTCGATAACAGCCGAGCGCAAAGCTGCGCTGATTAAGGAATATGCCACAGGCGACGGCGACACAGGTTCACCGGAAGTGCAAGTGGCGATTTTGTCGGAACGTATCACCAATCTGACTGAACATTTCAAAACCCATGCCAAAGACAATCATTCGCGGCGAGGGCTTTTGAAACTGGTCAGCCAGCGTCGTCGTTTGCTTGACTATGTCAAAGACCGCGATGGTGCGCGCTATCAAGATTTGATTAAGCGTTTGGGTCTGCGCCGATAATGAAAAGCCGACTCTTAGGGGTCGGCTTTTCGTAACATTTTTGATGTTGCCCTGGGCCAGGCGGTTTTTCGACATGGGGTCGAAAAACAAATGGATGAGAACCGGCCCTTTACGCGTTCTCTAAGATATGCCGCAAAGCGGCTCTATATGAAGCCGCAAAGCGGCGGGCAATGCCGACATATGTAGATGTGAGGGTCGGGTTGCCATTGAAGGATGACTTATATGTTTGAAATTACCCGTGAAGAATTTGAATGGGGCGGTCGCACGCTGACATTGGAAACCGGACGCATTGCGCGTCAAGCCGATGGTGCGGTGCTGGCCACTTATGGAGAAACCAGCGTTTTGGCAACCGTGGTTGCTGATAGAAGCCCGAAACCGGGACTGGATTTTTTCCCGCTGACCGTGAATTACCAAGAAAAAGCCTATGCTGCCGGTAAAGTGCCGGGCGGCTATTTTAAGCGCGAAGGACGCCCGAGCGAAAAAGAAACTTTGGTCTCACGCCTGATTGACCGCCCCATACGCCCGCTTTTTGTCAAAGGCTTTAAAAACGAAACGCAAGTGATTGCCACTGTGGTCAGCCATGACCTTGAAAATGACGCCGATATTGTCGCTTTGGTTGCCGTCTCGGCCGCTTTGACGATTTCCGGTGTGCCGTTCCAAGGCCCGATTGGCGGCGCGCGGATCGGCTTTATCAATGGCGAATATGTGCTCAATCCGACCATTGAGCAAATGGAAGAAACATCGCTTGATTTGGTTGTCGCCGGCACGCAAGACGCTGTGCTGATGGTTGAGTCGGAAGCCGATGAATTGTCGGAAGATGTGATGCTGGGCGCGGTCATGTTCGGTCATAAAGAGTTCCAGCCGGTGATTGATGCGTGTATTCGCATGGCCGAAAAAGCCGCCAAAGAGCCGCGCGACGTGCCGGAAAATGATGATAGCGAGCTGAAAGCAAAAGTTGCTGGCATTGCCGAAGACGGGCTGAAAGCCGCTTATCAAGAAGCGGACAAACAAGCGCGTCAGGAAAAAGTCGCGGAACTGCGCGATGCCGTAAACGCTGAATTGGTCGCCGAAGATGCCGGCCCTGATGAGCGCATTGCCGTGTCGGGCGCGTTTAAGGGCCTTGAAAGCGATATTGTGCGCGGCGGTATTCTCGATACCGAAAAACGCATTGACGGACGCGGTCTGGCCGATGTGCGCCCGATTGTTTCGGAAGTCGGCGTATTGCCGCGCACGCATGGCTCCAGCCTGTTCACCCGCGGTGAAACGCAAGCTTTGGTGGTGGCCACTTTGGGCACGGGCGATGATGAACAATTTGTCGATGCGCTGGAAGGCACATATCGCGAAAACTTTATGCTGCATTATAATTTCCCGCCTTACTCAGTAGGTGAAACCGGCCGTGTCGGCTTTACCGGCCGCCGCGAAATCGGTCACGGCAAGCTCGCTTGGCGGGCGCTGAAAGCCATGCTGCCGACAAAAGATGAGTTTCCGTACACATTGCGTCTGGTGTCTGAGATTACCGAAAGTAACGGCTCGTCCTCCATGGCGACCGTATGCGGCTCGTCTCTGGCCATGATGGATGCCGGTGTGCCGCTCAAAAAACCGGTCGCCGGTATTGCGATGGGCCTGATTAAGGAGGGCGACCGCTTTGCTGTTCTGTCCGATATTTTGGGCGATGAAGACCATTTGGGTGATATGGACTTTAAAGTGGCGGGCACGCAAGATGGTGTCACCTCGCTGCAAATGGACATCAAAATCACCGGTATTACCGAAGAGATTATGCAAGTGGCGCTCGATCAAGCCAAAGGCGGGCGCACCCATATTCTCGGGGAAATGGGCAAAGCGCTGACCTCGGCGCGCGATGAAATGGGTGAATATGCGCCCAAGATTGAGACCATCCAAGTGCCGCAGGATAAAATCCGCGAAGTTATCGGCACGGGCGGCAAGGTCGTGCGTGAGATTGTCGAAACCTCAGGTGCCAAAATTGATATTGGCGATGACGGCCTCATCAAAGTCGCCTCATCTGATGCGGCGGCAATCAAATCGGCGCTCGACCAAATCAACTCAATTGTGGCTGAGCCTGAAGTCGGGGTGATTTATGACGGCACGGTCGTCAAGACGATGGATTTTGGCGCTTTTGTCAATTTCTTCGGCAAACGCGACGGGCTGGTCCATATTTCGCAACTGGCCGACCGTCGTGTGGAAAACACCACCGATATCGTCAAAGAAGGCGATACGGTTAAGGTCAAGCTGGTCGGCTTTGACGATCGCGGCAAAGTGCGCCTGTCGATGAAAGTGGTTGACCAAGAGACCGGTGAAGACCTTGAAGGTAAAGCGGCGGTAGAAGAGTAAAACCTCTGCTGCCTCAGAAATCAGAAGGGCGGGATTTAATCCCGCCCTTTTTGTTTGTGCTTTTCAAGTCGCCTTAGACGCGGCGCATAACGAGGGTCGCATTGGTGCCGCCAAAGCCGAATGAGTTCGACATCACCGTATTGAGACCGGCATTGTCGAGCGTCTCTTGCACAATCGGCATATCGGCAAAATCGGGGTCGAGCTCTTCAATATGCGCCGAACCGGCGATGAAATCGCCCTGCATCATCAAAAGCGCGTAAATCGCTTCTTGCACACCGGCCGCGCCAAGCGAGTGGCCGGATAAGGATTTGGTCGCCGAAAAAGCCGGGCAATCGGCCCCAAACACTTCGCGCAAGGCTTCGATTTCCTTAATGTCACCGACCGGTGTTGAGGTGGCATGCGGGTTGATGTAATCGATCGGCGTGTCCAGCCCTTTCATCGCCATTTGCATACAGCGCACCGCGCCTTCGCCCGAGGGCTGCACCATGTCATGGCCGTCCGAGGTCGCGCCATAGCCGGTCACTTCGGCGTAAATTTTGGCGCCGCGTTTCTTGGCGCGCTCCATTTCTTCCAGCACCAAAACGCCGGCCCCACCGGCAATCACAAAGCCGTCGCGGTTTTTGTCATAGGCGCGGCTCGCCGTCGCCGGTGTGTCATTATAATTGGCGCTCATTGCGCCCATCGCGTCAAACAAGACTGACAAGGCCCAGTCCAATTCTTCGCCGCCGCCGGCAAACATCACATCTTGCTTGCCCCATTGGATCATTTCCGCCGCATTGCCGATGCAATGCGATGAGGTGGCGCAAGCCGAGGAGATGGAATAATTAATCCCTTTAATGCCAAAGGGCGTGGCCAAAGTCGCTGAATTGGTCGAGCTCATGGCTTTCGGCACGGCAAACGGGCCGACCCGTTTCGGGCTGGCATTGCGCGCAGTATCGGCCGCTGCAATCAGCGCTTTGGTTGACGGCCCGCCCGAGCCCATAATCAAGCCGGTCATCGGGTTTTGCACCGTGTCTTGTTCCAGACCGGCATCGGCTATGGCTTGCTCCATAGCGACATAATTCCACGCCGCGCCATCGCCCATAAAGCGGCGCACGCGTTTGTCGACCGCCTCTTCAACATTTAATGTTGGCTGACCGGCCACTTGGCTGCGAAAGCCCATTTCGGCAAATTGCGGCATGGCGGAAATGCCCGATTTGCTCTCCGCCAAAGCGGTGGAGACTTCTTGCGCATTATTGCCGAGGCTCGACACAATGCCCATTCCGGTGATGGCGACGCGACGCATGGCGGTTCTCCCAATTACATTTGTTCGGGGCGGAACAAACCGACCCGCAGGCCTTCGGCCTCATAAATCATTTTATCATCGGCATAAAGGCGTGCATCCCCTATGCCCATGACCAGCTTACCGGCGAGCACCCGCTTCATGTCAATTTCATAACGCACCAATGTGACATCGGGCATGACCTGGCCGGTAAATTTAATCGATCCGCCCAAGGCGCGCCCGCGGCCCGGATGGCCGAGCCAACCTAAATAAAAGCCGATGAGCTGCCACATGGCATCGAGCCCCAAACAGCCCGGCATCACCGGATCGGTTTTGAAATGGCAATCGAAAAACCAAAGCCCGGGATGAATATCCAGCTCGGCTTCCATATGGCCTTTGTCAAACGCCCCGCCATCATCATAAATTTTGGTGATGCGGTCGAACATGAGCATGGGCGGCGCGGGCAGGCGCGCATTGCCGTCGCCGAAAACCTCGCCATTACCGCAAGCAATCAGTTCATCATAAGAATAGGTGTTTTGCCGTGACATGAAGCCCCCCTTTGGATTGACCCCTCAATAGCATGGATTTTGCCCCTTTGCCATATGCGGCGGCCATCAAAACGGGGCTTTTGGAGGCGGCTCTTGACATGGCCGAGGCGGCTTTGTATCTGTCAAAGGTATTTTTGGAACGGTTTTAAGAAAGACCGCACAAGACAGCACAGATGATTGGAACGTCCCGCATGCGTTTAAACGAAAAAACCAAAGCTCTAATGGCCAATAAATTGAGCGCTGCCGGATTGCGCGTGACGCAAGCGCGCCTCGCTTTGGCGCATTTGCTGTTCGGGCAAGGCGACCGTCATGTCACCGCCGATGCGCTGCGCGAAGAAGCTTTGGCAGCCGGTCTCAAAATCAGCCAAGCGACGGTTTATAATACGCTCAATCAATTTCACGCGGCCGGTCTGTTGCGGCAAGTGCAAGTTGACCAAGCGCGCAGCTATTTCGATACAAATATTGACACGCATCATCATTTTTATGTCGAAGATGAAGCCCGCCTCATTGATATTGCCGCGCAAGAGGTTGATGTGACGCGCCTGCCCGACAGCCCTAAAGGTTATGATGTCGACCGCGTTGAAGTGATTATCCGTCTCGATAAATCACCCAAAGCCTAGTATCGGTGCCGACCTGCCCAATTATGGGGCGTGAGACAATTTGCCCCCAATAATTCACTTTAGAATCATTCTAATACATTTGACTTGGGGCTTATGGCTTTTATAGTGAGTTCTGGTATTTAGCGCCGCTTCACCAATAAACCCTGGCGGCGCACAAATGAAAGAAGGGAGCCAGCACAATGGACGTTTCAAAATGCCCTGTCATGCATGGTGCGTTGACACGCAATCAAGAGACAGGAACCTCGAACCAAGACTGGTGGCCGAACCAGCTCAATCTGGGCATATTGCGCCAGCAGGATAAAAAATCGAACCCGATGGGCGATGATTTCGATTATCGTGAAGAATTCAAAAAAATCGATTATGCCGCGCTCAAGCAAGATTTGACGGCGCTGATGACCGACAGTCAAGAATGGTGGCCTGCCGATTACGGTCATTATGGCCCGTTCTTTATCCGCATGACCTGGCACGCGGCCGGCACATATCGCACCGGCGACGGGCGTGGCGGCGGTGGCACGGGCGCGCAGCGTTTTGCGCCGCTCAATAGCTGGCCGGATAATGGCAATCTCGACAAGGCGCGGCGCTTGCTGTGGCCGGTCAAACAAAAATACGGCAATGCCATTAGTTGGGCCGATTTGCTGATTCTCGCCGGCAATGTCGCTATTGAAAGCATGGGCGGCAAGACCTTCGGCTTTGGCGGCGGTCGCCCCGATATTTGGCATCCGGAAGAAGATATTTACTGGGGCGCGGAAGATGAATGGCTCGGCGATAATCGCTATGCCGAAACCCGTCAGTCTTTGGAAAACCCGCTGGCCGCCGTGCAAATGGGCTTGATTTACGTCAACCCGCAAGGCCCCAATGGCAATCCCGACCCGCTTTTGAGCGGTCAAGATGTGCGCGAAACCTTCGCCCGCATGGCGATGAATGATGAGGAAACCGTGGCGCTGGTAGCTGGTGGCCACACATTCGGCAAAATGCACGGCGCCGGTGATGATGCGCTGGTCGGCCCCGAGCCGGAAGGCTCACCGATTGAAGCACAAGGCTTCGGTTGGGCCTCGACGCATAAATCGGGCAAAGGTGTCGATACCATCACCTCAGGTCTGGAAGGCCCGTGGACGGCCAACCCGACACAATGGGATAATGGTTATTTTGAACTCTTGTTCAAATATGAATGGGAACTGACCAAATCACCGGCCGGTGCCAATATTTGGCACCCGGTCAATGTCGATGAAGTCGATATGGCACCGGAAGTGGACGGTTCTGATGTGAAAGTCATGCCGACCATGAACACGGCCGATATTGCGATGGTCACCGATCCGGAATATCGCAAGATTTCCGAGAAATTCCACAAAGATCCGGAAGCCTTTGCCGACGCTTTTGCGCGCGCTTGGTTCAAATTGCTGCATCGCGATATGGGCCCGAAACTGCGTTATCTCGGCCCGGAAGTGCCGGATGAAGAGCTGATTTGGCAAGACCCCGTGCCGGCCGGCAATGACACATATGATGTCGATGCCGTCAAAGCGGCGATTAAGGAAAGCGGTCTCTCCATCCAAGAAATGGTCGAAACCGCTTGGGCCTCGGCGTCCACCTATCGCGGCTCGGATATGCGCGGGGGTGCCAATGGCGCGCGCATTCGCCTTGCCCCGCAGAAAAACTGGGCGGCCAATAAGCCAGAGCAGCTTGAAAAAGTGCTCGCCACATTGGAGACCATTGCGTCGGAAAACAATGCCAGCTTGGCTGATGTGATTGTTTTGGCCGGTGGTGTCGGTATTGAGATGGCCTCGGGCGCATCCGTGCCGTTTGCGCCGGGGCGCGGTGATGCGTCAGAAGCGCAAACTGATGCGGACAGCTTTGCGGTGTTGGAACCGGCAGCTGACGGCTTCCGTAATTTCCAGCGCACGTCCTTTGCCGTATCGCCGGAAGAAATGCTGCTCGATAAAGCCCAGCTTTTGGGTCTGACGGCGGCTGAAATGACGGTGCTGGTCGGCGGTCTGCGCGCTTTGGGCATTTCATCAGACGGTCATGGCGTGTGGAGCGACGGACAAAGCTTGAGCAATCAATGGTTTGTCAGTCTGCTCGATATGGACACGGCGTGGTCGCAAAAAGATGAAAATCTGTTTGAAGGCACGAGCCGCAGCACGGGCGACACGCTGGGTACGGCAACGCGGGTCGATTTGGTCTTCGGGTCAAATTCAGAACTGCGTGCCATTGCCGAGGTTTATGCACAAAATGACAATGGTGATAAATTCATCGCCGATTTCATCGCCGCATGGACCAAAGTGATGAATGCCGATCGCTTCGATTTGGCGGCCTAAGAAGAGGCTTTAACCAATAAACGGCCCGGCGTTTTCTCAAAAGAAGATGCCGGGTCTTTTTTTTAGCATTAAATAATGTCAGTCGAGGCGCTCAAAAGCATAAACGCCCCATAAATTTTCGCGCTGCAACCAGCCACGATAACCTTGTGCTTCTATTTCACACCATGCTTCGACGCATTCCTTGAGCCGTGCCAGTGCGCCTGATTGCAACAGCGCGACAACACCGGCGCCGGCATTTGCCCCATTGCGCAAAGGCAGCGCATTGGCCGCTTGGCGGATAATGGCATGGCGTGAGGCGCGCAAGAGCCGTGCATGCATCCAGCCCTCACTGCCTTCATGGTCGCGCACTTGTCGCCATTGACCATATTCGGCCACCACTTCCATTGGCAGGCCCTGACGACGATATTGATAAAGCAACGGATAATCCTCACCCGGACCGCGGCGCATATTGGCTTGTTTTTCGCTTATGGCGACAAAGCGCGGCAAAGGCAGGCCGCTCTCGCCCAACAGACGGTCATCGCGGCTGTTTTGCGCCGCAATGGAATAAGGCAAAAGGCTGACAATGCTGACCAGAAGCAACAGGCCGAGACCGACGCGGAAAAGCACCAAACGTTCCATTATTCTTGATACAAACTCCCACTGATTCCGGCAAGTCTTCTGATTATAGCAGGCCTTGTGGCGGCGTTCACACAGCGCTTCCATTATTGGGATTTTGCGGGTCCCAGTTGAGTTTGACGCGGCGCATGGTACCGCCGAGGCCGTCATAAATCAGCATATGCCCGGCCAGAGAAAGGCCGGCGCCGGTGACTTCCTTAATCGCTTCGATAGCCATCAAACTGCCGATAATGCCGGTCAGCGCGCCGACAATGCCGGTGGTTGCACAATCATCTTCTTCTTGCGGTGCGTGCAGCAAATAAGAGCGATAGCACGGCAGGGGCGTGCCGTCGGCTTGTTTGAGCCAGGGTTTGAAAGTCATGACATGGCCGTCAAAGCGTCCGACCGCGCCTGAAATGAGGGTTTTTTGCGCGTGAAAACACACATCATTGACGGCCAAGCGCGTGGCAAAATTATCGCTGCCATCAATCACCAGATCATAAGGGGCGAGCAGGGCTGCGCCATTATCATTATCCAGTCTTTGCAGGTGAATATGGCTTTCAAGATGCGGGTTCAGCGCGCCCAGCGCGTCGGCCACGGCTTTGGCCTTATCTTGCCCCAGCATATTATCGGTAAACAAAATCTGTCGCTGCAAATTGGACAGGGTGACAGTGTCATCATCAATCAGCCCCAACGTGCCGACACCGGCAGCCGCCAAATATTGCGCCACCGGATGGCCCAATCCGCCCAAACCGACTAGTGCGATGCGCGCCGCTTTCAGTTTTTGCTGACCGGCACCGCCGATTTCCTTCAGCACAATATGGCGCTGATAGCGGGCAATCTCAGCCTCGGTCAGCGCCGTCATCGTGCTTACAGCCCTTCAAACAGGGCAGTGGATAAATAGCGTTCGGCAAAGCTCGGCAAAATCACGACAATATTTTTTCCGGCCATATCGGCGCGTCCGCCCACTTCCAAAGCTGCCGCCATCGCCGCGCCGGTGCTGATGCCGCCGGGAATGCCCTCGACGCGGGCCAATTGGCGCGCCGTTTCAAACGCCGTTTCATTGCCAATGGTCACCACCTCATCGAGATATTGCGTATCCATATTGCCCGGCACAAAGCCTGCGCCAATGCCCTGAATTTTATGCGGGCCCGGCTCGCCGCCCGACAAAATCGGGCTGTCTTCAGGCTCCACCGCAATCATTTTCAATTCTGCCTTGCGCGGTTTCAAAACCGAGGCAATGCCGGTAAAAGTGCCGCCCGTGCCGACACCCGAGACCACGACATCGACTTGGCCGTCCATATCGTTCCAAATTTCCTCCGCCGTGGTGCGGCGGTGAATTTCCGGATTGGCGGGGTTTTCAAATTGCTGCGGCATGACCCAATTTTCATTGCCGCCGAGCAATTCTTGTGCGCGCGCAATCGCCCCTTTCATGCCTTGCTCGGCCGGTGTCAATTCCAGTTTTGCACCCAGCAAAGACAGCATTTTGCGCCGTTCCAGCGACATGCTTTCGGGCATGCACAAAACCAATTCAAGCCCGCGCGCGGCACAGGCAAAGGCCAGCGCAATGCCGGTATTGCCTGAGGTCGGCTCGACCAAAACCGTATCCGCTTTGATTTTGCCTTGCTCTTCAAGCGCGTCCAAAATGGCCACACCAATGCGGTCTTTGACGCTGGCAATCGGATTGAAAAATTCAAGCTTGGCAAAAATTTTTGCGCCAATGCCATATTCGCCGGCCATGCGGCTTACTTCGACAATCGGCGTGTCGCCAATGGTTTCGGTAATGGAGGCGTAAATGCGCCCGCGTCCCGGTTTTTTATCTGTCTCGCTCATCTTTTCTCCCTCGCTTATTCGGCTCAAATGGTAAAGTCAGCCTTATCATCGCCACCTGTGCTGTCGGCTTGGCTGCATAAATCGGCAATCGTGGTGTCGCCGACCGCGCCGATCAGCGCCTCTTGCATATTGGCGTGAAACGGCGCAATGACCACGCGCCCCAAATCCGATTTCGACAACATATCGACATCATTGCCGTCTATGTCCTCAATCACATCAAAAATTTCGCGCACGCTGATGCGTCGCCTTTCGCGGGCCAGCCTATAGCCGCCGCGCGGGCCGCGCACGCCGCGCAAAATACCGGCGCGCACCAAAGCCTGCATGACTTGTTCGAGATAACGCTGCGGCACGCCCTGGCGCGCGGTAATGTCGCGCGCTTGCACGGGGTCGGGGCGTGCATGCAAGGCCACATCCAAAACCGCTTCTAAAGCGAGGAGAGATTTGCGCGACAGCCTTATCATTTCTGCCCCGTGCCGGTGGAGCCGAAACCGCCGTCACCGCGTTGCGTGTCGGACAGGCTATCGACAATTTGTGTTTGCGCCTGCACCACCGGCGCAATCACCATTTGCGCAATGCGCATGCCGCGCTCAATGACGAAATCGTCGTGCCCGAGATTGATGAGGATGATTTTCACCTCGCCGCGATAATCGGCATCAATCGTGCCCGGCGTGTTCAATACCGTGATGCCATGTTTGGCGGCAAGCCCCGAGCGCGGGCGCACTTGCGCTTCAAATCCGGGCGGCAGTGCCATGGCAAAGCCGGTTTCAATCATTGCCTGTGCGCCCGGCTCTAAGGTCAGCGGCGCGTCTTCGGGCAATGCGGCGCGCATATCCATACCGGCCGCCAAATCACTTTCATAAGATGGCGCATCCAGCCCGCGCCCATGCGCCAGCCATTTTATTTCCAATGTCGGGGCGCTCATTTTTCTTTTCCTTTACTCTTTTGGGCGGATGCGAAATGCGCCGCCATGCGGCCGCTCAACAGCGCCGCCACATCTTTTTTGCTCATAATGTCGAAATTTTCGACAGACGGTTTTTTATCGGCGGCACAAATCAGGCTGATGGCATTGGCCTCGCCGCCCATCACCCCGCCCTCTATGCCGCTATCGGCACCGACATTATTGGCGACAATCCAATCGCAGTTCTTTTTGGCCAGCTTGGCCGTTGCATGGGCTTCAATATTTTCGGTCTCGGCCGCAAAACCGATAAGCAAAGCGGGGCGGTTCTTGCCTGCCGCCAGCATCGTCAAAATATCGGGGTTTTCAGTGAGGTTGAGCGGTTCGGGCGGGTCACCGTTTTTCTTAATCTTTTGCATGTCGCAATCGGTTGGTCGCCAATCGGCCACCGCCGCCGTCATCACCGCCCCATCGACGGGCAAAACGGCTTCGACTGCGGCCAACATCTCGCGCGCCGTTTCAACCCGCACCATATGCACGCCCTGCGGTGTGGCCAATGCGGTCGGGCCCGAGACCAAATGTACCTCAGCCCCTTTAGCGGCCAATGCGGCAGCAATGGCATAGCCTTGTTTGCCCGATGAACGATTGGCGATATAGCGCACCGGATCAATCGGCTCATGGGTCGGTCCGGCCGTGACCAAAAATTTGCGCCCCGATAATGTCTCATCCGCGCCGCCGTCAGAGACTTGTTGGGCCAATGCGGCGGCTGTAGCGGCGGCAATGTTTTGCGGTTCGCTCATCCGTCCTGGGCCATATTCGCCGCACGCCATATCACCTTCTTCCGGGCCGATAATGGAAACGCCATCGGCGATTAATTGGCTGAGATTGCGCTGTGTCGCTTCGTGCTGCCACATGCGCACATTCATCGCGGGTGCCATAATAATTTTCTTATCCGTCGCCAATAGGCTGGTCGAGGCCAAATCATTGGCCAGACCTTGCGCCGCTTTGGCCATTAGATCGGCGGTGGCGGGCGCGACCAGAATAATATCGGCATCGCGCGATAATTGAATATGCCCCATTTCGGCTTCATCGGTCAGGTCGAAGAGATTTTCATAAACCTTATCGCCTGAGACTGAGGCCAAAGAGAGCGGTGAGACAAATTGCTCGGCCGCTGCCGTCATCAAGCAGCGCACGGCCAAGCCCCGGCTACGCAATTGGCGCACCAATTCGGGGGCTTTATAAGCGGCAATGCCGCCGCCGATAATCAATAAAACGCGCTGCATCCATCTTTGTCCATTTGCGCCAATGAGTTAGTTTAATTTACCGGAAAAAAATGTAAATAAATATCTTTTACATAAAGCGATAGACAATCGCTGCCAATGCCAGCCCCAGCGCCGACAGGCCCAAAAGCCGCGCCAGCCTGTCGGTCGCTTTGGCTGGTTTTTCTGCCGCTTTGGTCTCGCTCATATGCTGCACCGCTTTGGCCCCGCGTTCCAATTCCTGCAGCGTGTCGGGCAGGCGTTGCACCATGCGCAATGTGCGCCCCGCATTATCGGCCATATCCTGCAATACAGCTTGCGGGCCGATTGACTTTCTCAGCCAATCGCCGACCAGTTTTTCCGAGGCATCCCAAATATTGACTTTCGGGTCAAAGCTGCGCGCCACGCCTTCCACCGTCACCATGGTTTTTTGCAACAGCAAAAGCTGCGGCTGGGTGACCATGTCAAATTGCTCGGTAATGGCGAAAAGCTGCGCCAAGACGCGGCCCATTGAAATATCATCTGCATCGCGGTCGCGTATCGGCTCGCCGACCGAGCGCAAGGCTTGCGCAAATTCATGCACCTCATGATGGTCGGGCACATAGCCTGCCTCAATATGCACTTCGGCCAGTTTTTTATAATCGCGGGTGATGAAGCCGTGCAGAATTTCGGCCAGGAAGCGACGACTGTCATTATCAAGGCGCCCACAAATGCCCAAATCAATGGCGAAAATTGTGCCGTCTTCACCAATTAGCAAATTGCCCTGATGCATATCGGCATGGAAAAACCCGTCGCGCAAAACCAAAGTCAAAAAGATTTGCAACAGCCGCACCGCCAATTGCGACATATCATGCCCCGCCGCACGCAGCGCATCGACATCCGAGGCCTTAATGCCGTCCACCCATTGCATGGTCAAAACGCGCCGCCCGCTGGCCTCCCAATAAAGCGACGGCACGCGGAAATCTCTCATGCCGGTAATATTTTCCGCCATTTCAGATAAAGCCGCCGCTTCCATGCGCAAATCGGTCTCGCCATTAATCGAGCGCGCCAGAGTTTCAATGCTGTCAAGCGGGCGCAAGCGGCGGGTGATGGGAAAATATCTTTCCGCCCAGAGGGCCAATTTGGCGAGCAAGGCCAATTCAGCGGCCAGTCTTGTCTCGACGCCGGGGCGGAGAATTTTGACGGCCAGTTTCTCACCCGTCTCGGCATGTATGGCTTGGTGCACTTGTGCAACGGAGGCGGCGGCAATCGGGGCGCTCAATTGGCTGATGACCGCGTCAGGGGCGTCCAATTCGGCGGCCAAAATATGCTGAACTTTTTTGTCGCTAAAGGGTGGCAGGCGGTCTTGTAAGAATGTCAAATCATGCGCCATAGCGGGGCCGATAATATCGGGCCGCGTGGCGAGAAACTGCCCCAGCTTGATATAGGTCGGCCCCAGCTTGCGAATGCGATCGGATAATTTGCGGCCGCGATTATCATCGCGAAAGCGCGGCGCAAATAAGGTAAACAGGCGGCGTGCCAAGCGCACGCGGCGGGGCGCATCGGTAAAAAAATCGGGCGGCAAAAGCGCATCTTGCGCCAGCAAAAGCCGCGCCATGCTGAGCAATCGGAAAAACCGCCCCATCAGAGTCGCCAACCCATATGCAAGGCGGCGACGCCGCCGCTTAATTGTTCATATTGCGCGCGCGCAAAACCGGCTTGTTCGACGTCGCTCAAAAATTCATCGGCACTCGGAAAGCGGCGAATGCTCTCGACCAAATATTGGTAAGCGTCACGCTCGCCGGTCACCAGACCGCCCATTGGCGGGATCACGTTGAAACTGTAAGCGTCATAAATTTTCTGCAAAAGCGCGCTCGGCATATGCGAAAATTCAAGACAGACAAAACGCCCGCCCGGTTTCAATACTCGATAAGCCTCGCGCAAGGCGCGGTCTCGATGGGTGATATTGCGAATGCCGAAAGCAATGGACACCATATCGGCGCATTGGTCGGGCACCGGCATGGCCTCGCCCGTGCCGGTGGTGAAATGCAAATGCGCCGCTTTTTTGACCGCGGCGCGTTTTTGCCCGGCCCTCATCATTTCGCTATTGGCGTCGATAATATGGGCGCTTAATTGCGCCCCCAATTTTTGCGCCCGCGCTTGCGCCCGAAGCGCGATGTCGCCGGTGCCGCCGGCCATATCGATGAGGTGCTGCGCGCTGCGCGGGCGGATGTGCAAAGCCTCAATCATCCGTGCCTTCCACAAACGGTGCAGCCCGCCTGACATCAAATCATTCATCACATCATATTTGTCGGCCACCGCATCAAACACGCCGCGCACCATAACCTGCTTGTCCTCGCGCGCAACCGTGCGAAAGCCGAAATCGACCGGTTCCGCCGCAGATTGGTTATTTTGTGCCGTTTTGCTCATTGCGCGGCGACGATAGCCCATTGGCGCGGCTAAATCCATGCACGGATTGCCTTTGCGGCGCGTTATTTTCTGCCAAAACACTGTGGCCAGTTGTCGCTTGCGCTGCGCCAAGCGCCGCCTATGATGGAGGTCATGCCCGAATTACCCGAAGTTGAAACCGTGCGCCGCGGCTTGGCCCCGCATATTGAAGGCAAGCGCATTGTCGATTTCACCCTCCATCGCGCTGATTTACGCTTTCCTTTTCCAAAAGGGTTTAAAAAGCGCATGCACGGGGCACAAGTCAAAAGCTTCGCGCGCCGCGCCAAATATTTATTGGCCGATATGCAAGATGCGCGCGGCGCTTCGTTTACCTGGCTCAGCCATTTGGGCATGACCGGTCGCTTTATGTTGTCCTTGCCGCAACAGGGCAATATGGAGCCCGGCGCTTATGCCCATGAAGTGACGGCGCAAGCGGCGCAAAAACATATACATATCGAGATAGGCTTTGATGACGGCACGCATTTATCTTTCGCCGATCCGCGCCGTTTCGGTTTTATGGATTGTTTTACCGGTGATATGTCGGCCTCGCCCTTTCTGACCGCTTTGGGGCCCGAACCTTTGGGCAATGATTTCAATGAAACGGGGCTCTTGGCGACTGCGCAGGGGCGCAAAACGTCGGTCAAAAACTTTCTGCTTGACCAAAATGTGGTGGCCGGATTGGGCAATATATATGTCTGCGAGGCGCTTTTTATCGCCGGCATAAGCCCGCGCCGCCAAGCCGGCAATTTGGGGGCCAAACGCATTGCGCGTTTGGTGCCGGCCGTGCGTGGCGTTTTGGCGCGCGCCATTGAGGCGGGTGGCTCGACCTTGCGCGATTTCGCCCATGAGGACGGGTCTATGGGTTATTTTCAGCATCAATTTGCTGTTTATGACCGCGACGGCGAAGCCTGTTCAGCCGCGGGCTGTTCTGCTAGGATCAAACGCTTGGTGCAATCGGGGCGGTCGAGTTTTTACTGCCCGTCATGCCAAAAATAATCGGCGCAAGCGGATAGGGACAGCAGAGGGTCATGGATAGAATAAAACAGCCTTTGGCAGGCATTATGGTTGCGCTGTCTGTTATGTGTTTTGCGCCATTGGGCGAGGCGCGCGATTACCTTTCCACCATTGGTGATGTTCCTTTGGCCGAGGGGTTGCAGGAATTACCCGATGCGGGATTTGTTTTTGACAAACCGCAAGGGCGAATTGTGCAGCTGACGGCAAGCCATCAAGCCGGGGTGACGCAACAAGCCTTAATGGCATTTTACCGAGACAGCCTGCCCAATTTGGGCTGGCAGGCCCGCCAGGCCGGCCCCAACCTGTTGACATTTTTTCGCCGAGGCGAAATTTTGCGGCTGACATTCACCGCTGATTTGGTGATATTTGATTTAACTCCAATGGTCAGCCAATAGGCCGGCCTTACCCCCAGCGAAACGGGAGCGATGTCATGAAATACGAAAACATATTGGTTGAGCAGCGCGATAGTGTCGGCCTTATCACCTTGCATCGCCCGAAAGCGCTCAATGCATTATGCGCCGCGCTGATGGATGAGCTGACCCATGCGATTGAAAAATTTGACGGCGATGACGCCATTGGCTGCATGGTGTTAACCGGTTCTGAGAAGGCCTTTGCGGCTGGCGCCGATATTAAGGAAATGTCGGATAAGACATATATTGATGTGATGCGCGAAGATTTCATCACCGCCAATTGGGAGGCCGCTGCCAAAGCGCGCAAACCGATTATCGCTGCCGTGGCCGGCTATGCGCTTGGAGGCGGGTGCGAATTGGCAATGATGTGCGATTTCATTCTGGCCGGTGAAAATGCCAAATTCGGCCAGCCCGAGATTAATTTGGGGGTCATTCCTGGGGCCGGCGGCACGCAGCGATTGACGCGCTTTGTCGGCAAGTCAAAGGCGATGGAAATGTGCCTGACCGGACGTATGATGGACGCGCAAGAGGCCGAGCGTTGCGGGCTGGTTTCGCGCATTATCGCCGATGAGGATTTGCTCGATGAAGCGGTCACTGTAGCACAAAAAATTGCCGAAAAATCCCTGCCATCCGTGCTCACGGCCAAAGAATGCGTCAATGTCGCTTATGAAACCGGCCTGAAAGAAGGGGTGCATTATGAGCGCCGCGTGTTCCATTCGCTGTTTGCTTTTGACGATAAGGCAGAAGGCATGGCAGCCTTTATTGAAAAGCGCCAACCGAAGTTTTCCGACAAGTAAAACACCGCTTCATTGACGGTGACATTTAAGTTGACGGGCGGCCTTGCCGCCCCTATAACGCGCCACATAAGAGCCTTTTGGGGCGCAAGCATAGGGATAAAGTTGGGTTATGGCCAATTTAAGTTCATCTAAAAAAATGGTGCGCAAAATCGAGCGGCGCACGGTGCGCAATCGTGACCAAAAGTCGAAAATGCGCACCTTTATTCGCCGTGTTGATGAGGCGATTGCAAGCGGCGATAAAGCGGCTGCAGAAACCGCCTTGCGTGCAGCTCAGCCATTGATCGCGCGCGCCGGTCGCAAGGGCCTGATGCATAAAAAAACGGCCTCGCGTAAAGTATCGCGCCTCGCCAAACAGATTAGCGCCATCGTTTAAGCATGTTTGGCCCCAATGCCTGATTTTGATGCGGGCTTCCGGCGAGAGAAATAGGAATTTGCAAAACAGCCCGACGGAATCGCCGTCGGGCTTTTTCTTTCTCGCTGATTCGCAAAAAAAATTGAAAAAAATGCAAAAAAAATCGCTGTTCTCATTTTCTTCCCGTTGTCAGGGTCGCGCCTTATTTGTAGTGTCAAAACGTCGCTGAAAGCCGCAGATTGACTGGATTCTTGGGATAAACCAAGATTCGTGAAACAAAACAAAGGGCTAGGCGACTGGAGGGGAATGTGTCGGCTTGTTCATCCGCAGTCTTTAGGATGGCAGCCCAACGAGGAGCGGTTTGGAACTTGCAACGCTGACGGAAACCTAACCAAGAGATCGGTCATGGGCTGTTCTTTTTCCGTCTGAAAAACGCGTTTGATTTGCGATGACTGACCCCGCTTCCTGATGAGATGACGCACTTTTGTCGCTTGGCGGTAAAGCAACCTCCCCATCTTATGGTCATGGCATGCAATATGTCATGGCCCGGGCGAAACGATTAATGCGCCTTTTATTGGCATTGGCGCGAGACAGGACACGGATGATGGCGGATACGAACGGCGAAGCCGAAAAAGACAAAAACAAATTTTCAGTATCTTCAGATATCGGCAATTCGTCGGTTGAACCAGGCCAAGAAGACAAAAAAAGTGTAGCATTGGAGACCCTTAATGGGCAGTGGCACAAAGTGCGCTCGCGCTTGCGTGCCGAATTGGGCGAAGCGACTTTTAATAGCTGGTTCAAATTGCTGGAAGTGGCCGGCGCACAAAAAGGTCGCGTGGTTTTGCATGTTCCGACGCGTTTCGTGCGTAGCTGGATTGAGGCGCATTATCTGACGCGCATTCGCGACCATTGGAAAGCCGAAGATGCCAATGTACGACGCATTGATATTGAACTGAAACCTGAATGGATGCCTAGCGAAAAAAAGCCGGAAGTTCGCGAGCAAAAAGCGGTTGCCCCCCGTCGTTCGGCTGTAGTAGCGCCGCGACCCGCTGTACCTGACATGCCGGAAACTGCAGGACGCGACGATCTGGGCGCACCTTTGGACCCACGCTTTACTTTCGAAAATTTTATCGTTGGCAAGTCCAATGAACTAGCCCATGCCGCCGCCCACCGTTTGTCGGAAGGCGACGGTGTTGCTTTCAACCCGCTATTTCTCTATGGCGGGGTCGGGCTCGGCAAAACCCATCTCATGCATGCGATTGCATGGGAAATTCGTCGCCGCAGGCCGGAGCGCACCGTGCTTTATTTATCCGCGGAAAAATTCATGTATCAATTTATTCGCGCTTTACGCTTTAAGGACACAGTGGCCTTTAAGCAACAATTCCGGGAAGTTGACGTTTTAATGATTGACGACATTCAATTTATCGCGGGTAAGGATTCCACTCAGGAGGAATTTTTCCATACCTTCAACGCCCTTACAGACCACAATCGCCAAGTCATTGTCTCGGCGGACCGTTCGCCGACCGATTTGGAAGGAATTGAAGAGCGGATCCGTTCGCGTTTGGGCTGGGGTTTGGTGGCAGACATTCACCCGACCGATTATGAATTGCGCTTAGGTATCCTGCAGGCCAAGGCGGAAAGCCTCTCGCGACGGACTGAGGGCAATGCCGATGGCGCGCGCATTCCGCAACCAGTATTAGAATTTTTGGCGCAACGCATCGTCACCAATATTCGTGAATTGGAAGGTGCGCTTAACCGGGTGATTGCGTATGCCAGTTTTGTCGGCCGGCCTGTAACCCTGGAGATGGCGCAAGATGTTCTTCGCGATTTGCTGCGCGCTTCGGACCGCCGCGTTACCATCGACGAAATTCAGCGCCGGGTGGCCGAATATTTTAATGTCAAAATGGGCGATATGCTATCGGCAAGGCGCGCCCGTTCGGTCGCTCGCCCGAGGCAAATAGCGATGTATTTGTCGAAGCAATTGACAACCCGTTCACTGCCTGAAATTGGGCGCAAATTCGGAGGACGAGACCATACTACCGTCATTCATGCCGTTCGGAAAATTGAGCAATTGCGTGAAGAAGACCCTGCCCTTGACGAAGATGTAGATTTGCTGCGTCGGATGCTGGAAAACTGAGGTTTTCCAGGGTTTTGCGCGCAGTTGATTATTTGGAAAAAAGCGTCTTTGCAACTAAAAAAGTGCCCCTTTAGGGCTGTGTTTCTGCTATATTTCTGGTGAGAGATTCGCCGGTTTCCGGACGTTTTCTATCGCCGTAATGCTCGACATATAGGCCACTTTTCGGCAGCCGTGCAAAGCGCAAACCAAATGTGACGATGAGAGGGTGACATGAAAACAATAATTGAACGCAGCGATTTGTTGAAAGCGTTGAACCATGTGCAAAGCGTCGTCGAGCGTCGTAACACCATTCCCATTCTCTCCAATGTTTTGCTGGAAGCCGATAGCGGAGTATTGGCGCTGACTGCCACCGATCTCGAAATTGAAATGCGCGAGCGAGTAGAGGCGGAAATTTTGCAACCCGGTGCGATTACCGCACCTGCGCATATGCTTTATGACATTGTCCGCAAATTGCCTGATGGCGCGGCAGTGGAGCTGGGTACAGATGAGACAGGCGGGCGGCTCAATCTAATGTCCGGCAAATCTATCTTTACTTTGCAAGCTTTGCCCCGCGAAGATTTCCCGGCTATGGCGCAAGATGAAATGCCGGCGGCTTTTGCTCTACCGGTCAAGGATTTGGGNCGCTTGATTGAAAAAACCCGCTTTGCCATTTCTGTGGAAGAGACGCGTTATTATTTGAATGGNATTTATTTGCATGTCTTGGAAGATGGGGGGGCCAATTTGCTNCGCGCTGTGGCGACTGANGGTCANCGTTTGGCACGNGTTGAAATGGCGCAACCGGTTGGGGCNAANAATATGCCNTCGGTTATTATTCCCCGCAAAACAGTCGCNGAAGTGCAAAAATTGNTGGAAGAAGCAGAGGGCGAAGTATCGCTNCAAGTCTCGGATACAAAGATCAACTTTGCCTTTGCCGAGATTGTTTTGACCTCAAAATTGATTGATGGCAANTTTCCNGACTATACGCGNGTCATTCCNTCNGATAATGACAAGACNCTGAAGCTCGATGCCAAAAGTTTNGCGCAAAGCGTTGACCGCGTATCNGCCATTTCNAGCGAAAAATCGCGCGCCGTNAAATTGGCNCTTGATAAGGACAGTCTGGCTTTGTCGGTCTCCAATCCCGATAGCGGGTCTGCCAATGATGAATTGAGCGTCGCTTATGCAGCCGACGCAATGGAAATCGGTTTTAATGCNCGCTATTTGATGGATATTACCGGCCAATTGGACGGTGAAACNGCAACTTTTGAGTTGGCCGATAGNGGCTCNCCCACTTTGGTGCGCGATGATGAAGACGCNCAAGCGCTTTATGTCCTCATGCCGATGCGGGTGTAATGGCGGGGGTTTCAGCCAGCCTTGAACAGTCGCAAGATTATNNGGCCCCNGCNCGTGCTTTGGCCCCTCANATTGCCNCTTTGCGGCTGACNCATTTCCGTTCGCATGAAAANCTNANGCTTGATTGCGCNCCGCGCGCCATGGTGCTGGTCGGGGCCAATGGCATTGGCAAAACCAATGTGTTGGAAGCATTATCNATGCTNGCCCCNGGGCGCGGCCTGCGCGGNGCGNCGTTTGACGATATGCGTTTTGAGTANCGCTTGGGCTGGACGGTGGGNNGNGATATTGCCACACCTGAAGGGCTGGTGCGCGCCGGTATTGGTTGGCGNGACGGGGCGCGCCGNGTNCGCATAGANGGGGCCAACGGNAAGATGGACGATATGGCCCATATGCTGCCGCAGCTTTGGCTGACCCCGTCAATGGACCGCCTGTTTGTCGATGGGGCNAGCGGGCGGCGCAAATTTCTCGATCGCTTTGCGCAGAGCCTTGATGCNAGCTTGACAAAATCTTTANGTGCTTATGAAAAAGCCATGCGCGAACGCAATAGGCTGTTGNAGGATAATGGCGGCNCACAAANCGNTTGGCTGGANGGATTGGAAGAANCGATGGCGCTTAATGGCGTGGCCATTGCGGCGGCGCGNCTGNNCGCTTTGGATTCCTTNGCGGGCGGTCTATTGNCGATNCCCGAAGCGGCTTTTCCGCGCGCNGANATTGNTTTGCTGGGTAAATTGGAAGCGTCTTTGCGGACGCAATCNGCACTCGAAGCNGAAGACCAGTTTCGCCGCAATTTGGCCGCGGCCCGCGCTCTTGACGCGGCGGCNGGGCGTTGTTTGGATGGCCCNCATCGNAGCGATTTNCAAGTGTATTATNCAGCCAAAAANATGCCTGCCGCNGATTGCTCGACGGGCGAACAAAAAGCTCTTTTGGTCGGCTTAATTTTGGCGCAAGCGCATTGCGTNGCGGCGCAACGCGGCGCGGTGCCGATTTTGCTGCTNGANGAAGTGGCNGCCCATCTCGATGCGACACGGCGNNCGGCATTGGCGGAAATTTTGCACGCTTTGGGCGGGCAGAGCTGGATTACCGGCACGGATGAACAATCTTTTGACGGCTTTGATGCAGTGTTTGGCGATGATTTTGCCGCTCTACAACTGGCTGCCAATCATGCTCAGTGACGGGCANAATGACCGGCGGCATNANGCCGCCAGCGGGAGAATGATATGAGTGACANACCGGAAAGCCCAGAAAATANNGACCCGCAAGACGGCGATTATGGNGCCTCTTCCATNAAAGTNCTNAAAGGGNTGGAAGCGGTGCGNAAGCGCCCGGGCATGTATATCGGCGATACGGATGACGGCACTGGGCTNCACCATATGGTTTACGAGGTNGTCGATAATTCCATTGANGAAGCTTTAGCTGGTCATTGCGATGAGNTTTCGGTGCGTCTTAATGCCGATGGCTCGGTGACGGTGTCGGATAATGGTCGCGGCATTCCGACCGAAATGCACCCTGAGGAAGGCATTTCCGCGGCGCAAGTCATTATGACGCAATTGCACGCCGGNGGTAAGTTTGACTCCAATAGTTACAAAGTCTCCGGCGGTTTGCACGGGGTNGGCATTTCCGTCGTAAATGCGCTGTCTGATTGGCTGCANCTGACGATCCGCCGTGANGGCAAATTACACGAAATGCGCTTCGCGCATGGCGAGGCTGAGGCCGATTTGGCGGNGANNGGCGAAGCGGAGACNACCGGCACGGAAGTGACGTTTCACCCGTCTGACGGCACCTTCACCATGACCGAATTNAGTTTTGAAACGCTGGAACACCGCTTGCGNGAATTNGCGTTTTTGAACAGCGGTGTCGGCATTGTTTTGGAAGATATGCGCCATGCNGAGCCGCGTCGCGNTGAGCTGAAATTCGATGGCGGCTTAGAGGCTTTTGCACGCTATCTCGATCGNAATAAAACCACCCTGATTGACCACTCCCATCACGCTGCAATCGGAANCTGATGATATTGGTGTNGAGCTGGCGCTTTGGTGGAATGACAGCTATCACGAGACAGTATTGTGCTTCACTAATAATATTCCCCAGCGGGATGGCGGCACNCATTTGGCCGGTTTTCGTGGCGCNTTGACNCGCACNGTCAATAATTATGCNAATCAATCGGGCATTGCCAAAAAAGAGAAAGTCTCTTTAAGCGGCGANGATTGCCGCGAAGGNCTGACNGCGGTTTTGTCGGTGAAAGTGCCGGACCCGAAATTTTCCAGCCAGACCAAAGACAAGCTGGTGTCGTCAGAAGTGCGCCCGGTAGTCGAAAGCGTGGTCAATGATGTGCTCAATAATTGGTTTGAAGAGCACCCCAATGAAGCCAAAATTATCATCAATAAAGTGGTCGANGCCGCCGCAGCNCGCGAAGCAGCGCGCAANGCNCGTGAATTGACCAGGCGCAAGGGCGCGCTTGANNTCTCCAGNNTNCCNGGCAAGTTGGCNGATTGCCAGGAACGCGATGCGTCNCGTGCCGAATTGTTTTTGGTTGAGGGTGACAGTGCCGGNGGCTCNGCCAAACAGGCGCGCAATCGGGCNAATCAGGCGGTGCTGCCCCTGCGNGGCAAAATTTTAAATGTCGAGCGCGCGCGCTTTGATAAAATGCTGTCTTCNAATGAGATTGGCACNCTGATTACCGCGCTTGGCACAGGCATNGGGCGCGAGGATTTTGATGTCGAAAAACTGCGCTATCACAAAATTATCATCATGACCGATGCTGATGTTGANGGGGCGCATATTCGCACTCTGCTTTTGACCTTTTTCTATCGGCAAATGCCGGAAATTATTGAGCGCGGCTANCTNTATATTGCNCAGCCGCCGCTTTATAAAATTCGTCGTCAGAGCGCGGAAAGTTATTTGAAAGATGATGCCGCTNTGGAGGACTTTTTGATNGANGCGGGNCTNGGNGAAGCGGTTNTGACTTTNGCTTCGGGCGAGCAAAGAACNGGCTCNGATTTGGCNGAATTNCTNACACAAGCGCGGCTCATCAAATCCGTATTGTCGGCNTTGCCGCCGAAATATCCNCAATTCATNATCGAACAAACCGCCATTGCCGGTGCGCTCACNCCNGATATTTTGTCAAANCCGGAACTGGCCGCGCAAAGCGCGCAATATATTGCCGCGCGTNTGAANCGCATGGCGGATGANGTCGAGCGGGGTTGGGAGGGCNTGCCATCGGGCGATGGAGGNNTGACCTTTGCCCGCGAATTGCGCGGNGTGCGCGAGGCGNTCAATATTGACGGGCCGCTNATTGCCTCAAAAGATGCGCGCGCGCTTGATGAATTNGCNCCGGCTTTGCAAACGGTCTATCTCGACCCGGCCAGNCTNACNATTAAAGACCGTGATNTNGCCATTAATACGCCGAGCGAATTNCTGGCGGCCGTGCTCGGTCAGGGGCGCAATGGCGTCGCCTTGCAACGCTATAAGGGGCTGGGCGAAATGAACCCNGAGCAATTATGGCAGACCACTTTGGATAAGGANGCNCGCTCCCTATTGCAGGTAAANGTNCAAGATGTTGCCGAAAGCAATGATTTGTTNGAGCAGCTGATGGGCGATGTGGTNGAGCCGCGCCGGGAGTTCATTCAGAAAAATGCGCTGGCCGTTGCCAATCTTGATATTTAGGCGCGTCCCCCGATGAGCGAGGCCGAGCCGCCGCGACAATTTTTGCCCCGTTTTGCCTATTGGGGGCTGGTCGGCTTTTTATGGCTCGGTCTCGCCATAGGCGCTTTGGTTTTTTTTTACGCGCTCGATTTGCCTGACACGGATGATTTGTGGAAGACAGGTAGTCAGCCCGAATTGAGCATTTATGCGCGCGATGATGGTTTAGTGGCGCGGCGAGGGCGGCGCGGCGGTCGCCCGATGCGCTTTGATGATTTTCCCCCGCATTTGATCAATGCGGTGATTGCCGTTGAAGACCGCCGTTTTTTCAAGCATTTCGGGCTCGACCCGCGCGGGCTGTTGCGCGCACTGGCGGTAAATATTAGACAAGGGCGCTTGGCGCAGGGTGGTTCAACCCTGACGCAGCAATTGGCGAAAAATGTTTTTCTAACACCGGAGCGCAGCTTCAAACGCAAAGTTCAGGAATTATTATTGGCCTTTTGGTTGGAAGCGCATTTTTCCAAAAAGGATATATTGGCGCTCTATCTCAATCGGGTTTATTTCGGCAGCGGCGCTTATGGTGTGCAAGCGGCGGCCGAAACTTATTTCAGCCGTCCGGTGCAAAACCTGACGCGCGTCGAAGCGGCGATGTTGGCGGGTCTGTTGAAAGCGCCGTCGCGCTATGCTCCGACTCGGGATCCGGCCGCTGCGGCGCGGCGCGCGCGCATCGTCATTGCCGCCATGCAAGATGCCGGTTTCATCAATGCCGAACTGGCAGCCGAGATGGCGGAGCAAGATATAATCATCACAAACCGTTCGACCGATGGGGCGCATTATGCGGTCGATTGGACGCTCGACCAATTACCCGATTTTGTCGGTCGGCCGCGCGCCGATCTGGATGTGATGACGACGCTTGACCGGCCCATGCAATTGGCGGCGGAGCGCGCCATTAATCGCGTCTTGGCGGCGCAGGGCGAAGCGCGCCAAGCGGGGCAAGCGGCGATGGTGGTGATGACGCCCGACGGGGCCATAAGGGCGATGGTTGGCGGACGTGCTTATGGCAAAAGCCAATTCAACCGCGCCGTGCAAGCACGCCGCCAGCCGGGCTCGGCCTTTAAGCCGGTGGTGTATTTGGCGGCGTTGGAAAACGGCCTGGCAGCGGGCGATGTTTTCGATGATGCGCCGCTTAGCATTAATGGCTGGTCGCCGAAAAATTACGATGGTCGCTATCGCGGTGCGGTAACGGCAGGCGAAGCTATGGCGCATTCATTGAATACGGTGGCGGTGCAAATAAGTGAGCAAACCGGGCGTGACAAGGTGATTGATATGGCGCGGCGGCTGGGTCTGAGCGGTCGCCTGCGCGCCCATCCATCATTGGCGCTTGGCACTTTTGAAGTCAGTCTGCTGCAATTGACCGCCGCCTATGCGCATTTTGCCAATGGCGGCCAGCAAGTGGTGCCGCATATTATCCAAGCGGTCATCAGCGCCTCGGGGCAAAGCCTTTATGACCGCTTGGCGCCGGTCGCTTTGCCGGTGGTCGATGGTCGTCATATTGGGGTGCTCAATAATATGCTGCGAGCGGTGATGACCATTGGCACAGGGCGTGCTGCGCGGCTCGACGGGATCGCATTGGCGGGCAAAACCGGTACCTCTCAAAATTGGCGCGATGCATGGTTTATCGGCTATTCGGGTGCCTTGGTGGTCGGGGTTTGGGTCGGCAATGATGATGGTGCGGCGATGGCGCGGGTGTCGGGCGGCGGCTTGCCGGCAGAGATTTTTGCCGCCTTTATGGCAGAACAAAAAGAATTGGCCGCTTCGGTGGCTTTGCCCGAGGGCGCTTTGCCCAAAAGCGGTGGCATTGGTGCTTTGCTGCGTCGCCTTTTCGGCGATTAGCGTTCTTCGCTAAGTTTTTCAGCCAGCTTTTCGGCCAATATTTCCGGCGTGATGGCATGGTCGAAATGCGCCAAATAGCGATTATTTTCATCCATCAGATAAAAAAAGCTCGAATGGTCGACATTATAATTGCCGTTTTCATCTTCTGCCGCACCGCGGGCGGCATAAATTTTAAACGCGCTTTTGACCGCATCAATATCGGCTTGAGAGCCGGTCAGCCCGCTCAGACGCGGATGAAAATAGGCCAAATAATCGCGCAAGACAGGCGGCGTATCGCGCGCCGGATCAACCGAAATAAAGACCGGCTGCAGGCGCTCATGGGCAATCGCATCGCGTTGCTGCAATGCGTCCAATGCGCCGCCCATAATATCCAATGCTGTCGGGCACACATCGGGGCAATAGGTAAAGCCAAAATAAATCAGCATGGGCCGACCGGCAAAATCAGCTTGGCTGCGCCTGATGCCGTTTTGGTCGGTCAGCGCAAACGCGCCGCCGATTGACGCGCTGAGCCGCGTTTCGGCTCCTTGTCGCGCGTCTGTCCTGGCCGTGCGCAATTCGAAAAGCAGCAAAAGCACAATCGCGGCCATGCCGAGCGTGGCAAAAATCAGGCTGGTTTTCACATTGCGGCTCATCATGGGCTTTCGCTTTCGTCACGCTCTCAGTTGTCGGTGCGCATTGGGCATTTGCCGTTTTACGCAAGGCGGTTATATCTTGAGCCAAAGGGGTATGCAATGAGTGACACAAGGGCGATTAATTTTGACGGCGGGTTGACCGATATGAATGTCGGGACGGCACCGGCCGTGCGCTTGCGTGTGCAAACCGCTTTGCGCTGGATGGCGATTATCGGCCAATCGGCGGCGGTGGCGCTGGTTTATTGGGGTTTTGGCTTTGACCTGCCGCTGGCCCCGGTGCTCGGCGTTATCGGCCTCGCCATTGCGCTCAATATGATTTTGCAAGTGGTTTTTCCGCGCAATCATTTGCTGACCGAACAGCAAACTGCGTGGTTTCTGGCTTATGATATTGGCCAGCTCGGTCTTTTATTGTTTTTGACCGGCGGTTTGCTGAACCCTTTTTCGCTTCTGCTTTTGGCTCCGGTAACGATTTCGGCGAGCCTGTTAAACGCCCGCACGACCGCGCTTTTGGTGTTGTTTGCCGGTGTGCTGGCCTCGGCTCTGGCGCTGTTTCATATCCCTTTGCCCTGGCTCGGCGTGGCCCCGCAAATTCCCGAATTATTGCGCATCGGCATGTGGGTGGCACTGCTTTTGGCAATGGTGTTTATCCCGACCTATGTTTGGGGAGTAAGCCGCGAAGGGCGGCGCATGTCGGCCGCTTTGACGGCCACGCGCTCGGTTCTAGCGCGCGAACAAAGGCTCTCGGCATTGGACGGTTTGGCGGCGGCGGCGGCGCATCAGCTGGGCACGCCTTTGGGCACGATTGTGCTGGTCTCGGGTGAATTGGCCGGTCGCGATGATTTGCCCGAAGGTTTGCGCGAAGATGTTGCGCTGATGCGCGAAGAGGCGCTGCGCTGCCGCGATATTTTGGCCGAATTGGTGAACGAAGAAAGCGATCCGGTTGTGGCGCAAACCAGCTTGCGCGGCTTGATGGAAGAGGCCGCTCTGGAAGCCGGTCCGCATAATAAAGACATCATCATATCGTGCCGCCCCAATGGCCTTTTGGCGACCGGCGAACCGCAGCTTTTGCGCCAGCCCGAGCTGATTTACGGGCTCGGCAATTTGATTGAAAATGCGGCGGAATTTGCCACAAACTCGGTCTATGTGGCGGCCACTTATTCGGCCCAGCAAATCGTGCTGGAAGTGGCCGATGACGGCCCCGGCTTTGCTTCTGACATCATGTCCCATTTGGGCGAGCCTTATACATCATCGCGCAGCTCGCGCGGCGGCCAGCGAGATGATGAGTTCGGCCTCGGCCTCGGCTTTTTCATTGCCCGCACCCTATTGCAAAGAAGTGGGGCCAGCGTTTCGGCACGCAACTTGAAAACCACGGAATTGGTTGATGGTGCCATGCCGGGTGGCGCTTGTGTGCGCATTGAGTGGTCGCGCGGGCGATTGGAAACAAGCGCGCTCTTGAGTTGAAATTCATTTTTATGAACCTATATCTCCATCAGATAGGATGGTTCACATGACGCAGGCACAACAATTAATGGAAACCCAAGAAAACGCCCATCAAGGGGCGAATTTGCTAATTGTCGATGACGACCAGCCCTGGCTCAATCGGCTGGGCCGCGCTATGGAGAGCCGCGGCTATGTGGTGCACGGGGCCGGTTCGGTCAGCGAAGGCATCAAGCTCGGCAAATCGGTGAAACCGGCTTACGCGGTGGTCGATATGCGTCTGGAAGACGGCAATGGGTTGGATGTGGTGGAAAATCTGCGCGCTGAAAATCCCGATGCCCGCATTATCATGCTGACCGGCTATGGCAATATAGCAACAGCCGTGGAAGCGGTGAAGCGCGGTGCGGTGGATTATCTCGCCAAACCGGCTGATGCCGATGAAATTCATGCCGCTTTGGTGGCCAGTGATGGCGAGCGCGCCTCGCCGCCGGAAAACCCAATGTCGGCCGATCGTGTTCGGTGGGAGCATATTCAGCGTGTCTATGAATTATGCGACCGCAATGTTTCGGAAACAGCGCGCCGTTTGAACATGCATAGGCGCACCTTGCAGCGTATTTTGGCCAAGCGCGCGCCGCGCTAACCGTTAGCGCGTTTTTTCCATTAAGCGCGACCAACGAAAACCGCCAATGCGCGCCATGCGACGCAATAGAAGTTGTCGCCGGGCAGCCGGTAGTTTGTCTTGCTGATTATCGCGCATAATTTCAGCTCCATAATTATCGGCAAATATCAGACCGGCGGTTGTAGGCAAAACATCGGACGGAAAATCGGGCGCCACGGCGAAGTAAAAACGGTCGCAATAGGGCAGATATTCGGGCCATTTATCATCGGCTTGGAAATCGGCAAGCCCGCTTTTAATCTCGATAATCCAAATTTCGCCCTTATCGGTCAGCGCCATTAAATCGGCGCGGCGATGATTGGGCAGCACTATTTCCGGCAAACAGGCAATATTGATCTGCGCCAAGAGTCGTGTGACGCCGCGCTGAATGGCTAAAGCGGCGGGCGATTGGCGTCCATCTTCAAGCGCGATATCAGCGGCGGCGAGGCCGTCTTGCTGGTTTGATGCGGTCATTTTACCCAAGTTCCAAAAACGCCCAACCCCACCCCATGCTGCGGCATTTTGCAAGGGAAATCGGGTAATTTTTCCTTGTCATCATGGCTGTTTAATGGGACAGTCTGCCGGTTTGCGGCGCGTTTTTGCCGCGCAGCATCAGGCTTTGGGAGGGCCCAATGGTAGAAAAATTAGAAACTTTGGTTTTCCGTTTTCGCGGGTTGATTTTGGCGGTTTTCGCCGCCTTTACCCTGTATAGCGGTTTTTATGCATTTCAATTGAAAATGACCGCCGGCTTTGAAAAGCAATTGCCGGCCGGGCATGAATATATCCAGACCTTTCAGGAATATCGTGACCGTCTGTTCGGGTCGAACCGCATCATTGTGGTTCTTAAAATGCGCGAAGGGCAGATTTGGAATCGCGACTTCTTTTCTACTTATAAAGACCTAACCGATGCCTTGTTTTATATGCCGGGCGTGGCGCGCCATACCCTGACCTCGCTATGGACCCCCAATTCGCGTTATTTTGAGATTACCGAAGACGGCTTTGTTGCCGATGACGTCATCCCCGGTACCATCACGATTGATAATATTGACAGCCAATGCGTATCGCGGCTGAAAACAGCCAGCTTGGCGACGAAATGCGAACCGGCGCTGCAAATCATTGAAAACAATGTAGTGCGCGGCGGTTTTGTCGGGCGCCTTGTCGCCAATGATTTCTCAGCCGCAATGGTACGCGCCGAATTGTTGGATTATGATGTTAAAACCGGCGAACGGCTCGATTATTTCGACCTCGCCGACAAGCTCGAAAGTGAAATTCGCAACAAATTTGAAAGCGATGTTTACGAAGTGCAAATTATCGGCTTTGCCAAGCTCATCGGTGACATTGCCGATGGTGCGGGCACGGTGGTGCAATTCTTTGCCATTGCCTTCCTTCTGACCATTTTGTCGGTTTATGTTTATGCGCGGTCGGCGATTTTGACCTTCCTGCCGCTGTTTTGCTCATTGACCTCGTTGGTCTGGCAATTCGGCATTTTGAACATTCTCGGCTATGGCCTGGACCCGCTGGCCATTTTAGTGCCGTTTTTGGTCTTCGCCATTGGCGTTAGCCATGGTGTACAGCAAATAAATCTGATTACGGCGGAAATTTCGTCCGGCAAATCGGCCGATGAAGCGGCTCGGTCAAGCTTTCGCGGCCTGCTGATTCCTGGCTCAATGGCGCTGGTCACCGATTTAGTCGGTTTCGGCACATTGATACTGATCCCCATCCAAATGATTCAAGAATTAGCCATCACCGCTTCTATCGGTGTGGCGCTGAAAATCCTGACTAATTTGGTGATGCTGCCGATTTTGGCTAGCTATTTCAAAGTCGATGACGGCTTTGTTTCGCGCGCGGCCAAAGCGCGAGAGACACGAATGCGTTTGATGCAGAAATTGGGAAATATTGCCAATCCGCGCGCTGCCATTGGGGTGGTTATTGTGGCAGTGATTTTGTTCATCACCGCCTTCATTCAAAGCCAAAACCGTCATGTTGGTGCGCTGCATGCGGGCTCGCCGGAATTGCGGAAAGAGGCGCGCTATAATCAAGACAGTCGTCAGATTGCCGAAAAATTCGCTCTCGGTCTCAATCTGTTGACGGTAATTGTCGAAACCCCTCGTGAAGCGTGCATCAATTATCCTTATATGAAATATCTCAATGAGTTCACATGGTATTTGCGCAATGTAGAAGGCGTTTCGCTAGTTTTGTCCCTGCCTTATGTGACGCGCCAGTCCAGTGCGGGTTTTAATGAGGGCAATTTGAAATGGCAGGCTCTGCCGCGCAATAAATATGCGCTGGTGCAGTCTTCATCGCCCATCGGTGCCTCGACCGGCCTTCTGAATGAGGAATGTACTTTGCTGACCCAGCTGGTGTTTTTGGAAGATGCCAAAGCGACGACCATTAAGGGTGTGACCTCTGCGATCAAAGAGTTTCGTGAAACGCAGCCCGCGCCGATTGCTGACTTAATGGTGGTCACTGACCCGCCCATGCGCGATCCGGGCAACATCAATCTCGGCATTCGCACTGATGTGGTAGATGATGGCGTGTCACCGGCGCTCGCCATTACCTATGATGTTGCGACTGATACGCCCGAAACCTTGTTGGATGCCTTGCGCAGTCAAGGGGTGAAGATTGATAAGCACAGTGTCTCTGCAGTCGATATTCGTCTAGCGTCAGGCAATATGGGCGTGCAGGCGGCGGTCAATGAAGAGATTGAAGTCTCTGAATTGCCGATGATGATTTACGTGTATATGACCATTATCGCGCTCGTCTTGTTCACCTACCGCGATTTCCGCGCCACTGTGGCCTGTTGCGTGCCGCTGACTTTGGCCACTTTTATGGGCTATTGGTTTATGGAATTATTGGAAATCGGGCTGACTGTGGCAACCTTGCCGGTGATGGTATTAGCTGTCGGCTTGGGTGTTGATTATGCGTTTTATATTTACAACCGCATCCAATATCACCTCTCGACCGGCCTTGATGTGACCTCAAGTTTTAAGCAGACGCTTAATGAGACCGGCATGGCCGTGGTGTTTACGGCGCTGACTCTGGCAGTCGGTGTGTCAACATGGGCCTTCTCGGCGCTAAAATTCCAGGCCGATATGGGGCTACTTTTGACCTTCATGTTTATGATTAACATGGTCATGGCGGTCACTGTATTGCCTGCTTTGGCCGTGGTGATGGAGCTTATCATGCCGCGGCGTGAGCCGCCCAAAGCACCGAGCGGCGCGCTCGCGCATTAAGTCAAAGTGTGGAGAACACAAACCCCGGCAAGCGATTGCCGGGGTTTTTTATGGCCGTTCAAAAACTGCCTTTGCTTTACGGCAATTCATGGCCTAAAAGCGCGGCCAAATCGGCAATCGCTTGCGTCGCGTTCAGAACTTTCACCGTGCCCATGCCCATGTCGCGCGCCGGTTTTAAGTTAACCCCTAAATCATCAAGAAATACGCACTGATTGGCAGCTAGACCGAGCTGGTCACAAGCTAGCTGATAAATCGCCGGATCCGGTTTGCGTATGCCCTCAACCGAGCTTTCAATGACGAACTCAAAGCGCGCCATCACATCGGACACTCGCCGGGCCTTTTCCAAACTGCGCGCCATGCCCGGGTTGGGCGCGTTATCATGGCTAGTTTTGACATTATTGGTAATGCATGCAAGGCGGTAATTGCGCGCTTTCAGCCCGTCAAGTACGGCCACCATTTCGGCGCGAATGTCACCCGCTAAAAGCGCCAAAACATCTCGACCCGGCACATCATGACCGGCGCCCAGAGCCTCGCTGCGAAAGGCAGCGTCAAATTCGCCGGCGCTGATTTGACTGCGCTCAAACCGCGCCCATGCATTGGTGTCAGGATTGGTTGCATTAAGGGAGCGGATGAAATTTTCCGGCAAGCCTCGCGCCACTTCATAGCGGTTGAAAGCCTCAAATGGGCTGGAAGTAATGACCCCGCCAAAATCCCAAACAATTGCCTTATAATCGGTCATGATCAGCCCCTTGCGCTGGTTGAAGGCCGGTATCTTGCTCGCCATTTATAGCGTTAAGAACATAACAAGGAGGCATAGTTTTGCAATATTCTTTCATCAGCCGTCTTGACACACTAAACGGGCGGCTGACGCGCTGCATCAGCATGGCGGTTAGCTTTCGGCTTTTGGTGTGTTGCCGATCGAGCTTTCAATGGGCGAAGACCCGTCTCGGCGGTTTGAAAACTGCAACTGCCGCACGACGGCTCGGCAACTAATCGGCGGAGTTAACAACCGCATTGTCATCGGCGGCCATGGTTCTTTTCATTTCCCTTTGACCGCGCAACGTAATGGGCAATTGCGCTATCATGAACAAGCCGGTGGCTGGGGCCATAATTAAGACGCGAAATGTCACCCAATCATCATCGCTCAAAACCCGCCACGCCACCTCATTTGCCAGTGTGGCGAATAGAAAAAACAAACCCCAGCGTAAAGATAGGCTGTTCCATACTTTTGCGGGCAGGTCGAATTGCGCTTGGAAAAACACCTTCATCATGGCGCGCCCGCGCAGCCAACCAATAAGCAAAACCGCCGCGAAAGCGCCGGAAAAAAGGCTTGGTTGAATTTTGATATAGGTTTTTTCCTCTGCCAAAATGGCGGCTAGGGTCAATAGCGCTGCAATCGAAGTGGCGAAAATGGCAAATCGGGCCAAGCGTTTTTCCAAAACCCATGTTACCGCGACCAAAAAGGTTGAGGCCCCAATAGCAGCAATTGCAGCGGCATAAAGCCCGTAGGCTTGGTTCACAAGAAAAAACGCCGCTAGGGGGGCGATTTCGCTGAACATAGACATGAAGCGAATTTTCGGGCGCGCTGGTATATTGGTGGTTTGTGATCCCATGCGTTTTATACGCATGTGCGGCACTTTGGATGCCTAGCCCTCGGCCACTAAATCATCTTTCAAATGGCGTCCGGCGATAAAATAATGCACGCCCGCCCATATATTAACTAACGAACATAAAAGCAGCGCATAGCGCAGGCTTTCTGTGCCATAGCGCTCGGACAAAATATCAGAAATCACCCCGACCACTTGCGGCCCGAAGCCAAGGCCGATGATATTGATGATGAACAGCAAAATACCGGCTGCGACGGCGCGCATGCGCAATTCGGAAATACCCTGCGTTTGGCTAAACGTAGTGGCCTGATAGAATTGACCTAACAGCACCGGAATAATCATTCCCAGAAGGGCCATCGTACTATCGGTAGCTAAGTAAACAATAACATTGAACGGAGTTACTAAAATAAGAGCAATCGCGGTGGTCCAGAGATACCACTTCGGGTCGTTAGCACCGAATTTATCAGCTAGCCAGCCGCCCATGACAATGCCTATACCGCCTGGAATGCCAAGAACGAGGCCGAACCACGTGCCAATTTCGCCAGTGCTCATTCCAAAGGAACGAATGAGAAATGCCGGGGCCCAAGTAACAAACCCATACCCTACAAAAGCCGTCAGTCCTGCTGCAACAGACATGTGCCGGAATGATTTCTTCTGCCACAGATATGTTAAGGTTTCACCGATACTCGGCTGTGCGCCACTATCCGCCCGTCCTTCAGCCAGCCCACGTGGCGGCTCTGCTAGGGTAAAACGAACAACCAAGGCCAAAATAATTCCTGGAAGACCGACCACAAAAAATGCCATGCGCCAACCAAAAAGCTCGTTTATCCAGCCGCCAGCAAACAGCCCAAACATTATGCCGATTGGAATGCCTAAAGAATAGATCCCTAAAGCGGTGGCGCGTTGCTCGGCCGGATAATAATCGGCAATCATCGAATGGGCAGGCGGCGAACAGCCAGCCTCACCAACCCCGACACCGATTCGCGCAGCCAGCAAATGCCAGAAATTTTGCGCCACTCCTGATAGGGCGGTAAAGAAACTCCAAATTCCCAAAGCCAGCGCAATGAGATTGCGGCGATTGGAACGGTCGGCATAGCGCGCGATTGGAATGCCCAAAGTGGCATAAAACATTGCAAAGGCAAACCCGGTCAACATGCCCATCGCGGTGTCGGAGAGGCCCAAATCGGCCTTCACCGGTTCCAGCAAAATGGACAGGATTTGCCGATCGATAAAGTTGAAAGTGTAAACCACTACCAGAATGCCAAGAGCATAATGGCGCGCGCTATAGATCTTATCGCTTTGGCTCGCTGATGACATGGCCCCCCCCAATACAGGCCGAAAGACTATCAAATGCGACACAAATGAAAAGCGGAATTTATTCTTTTTGGTCTTGCGCGAAAGCTGCAGACTTCTAAACTCTTAGGCCAAAACGGGAGGCTTATCTAATGAATGATAGAGAATTTGACGTCATCGTCTACGGCGCTAGCGGTTTTACCGGCCGTCTGGTTGCGGAATATATGCAGCAGCAATACGGCCGCGCCGTGAATTGGGCGATGGCCGGACGCAGCGCCGAGAAATTGGCCCAGGTGCGTGATGAGATGTCTATTGATGCCGCGACCCCGTTGGTCACGGCCGACGCAGATAATGAGGCGGAACTGGGGGCTATGGCCGCGCGCACCCAAGTGATGATTACCACGGTCGGCCCCTATCAACTTTATGGGTCAGCTTTGGTTGCTGCTTGTGTGGCGGCGGGCACGGATTATGTCGATTTGTCGGGCGAGCCGGGTTGGATGCACGAGATGATTGAGGCGCATAATGCAGCGGCCAAAGTGTCGGGCGCGCGCATTGTTCATAGTTGCGGCTTTGACTCCATTCCGTTTGATTTGGGGGTTTATTTTCTACAACAGGCGGCGCAAGAAAAATTCGGCGCGCCGTGCAACCAAATCCGCACCCGCGTGCGCGCTATGAATGGCGAGTTTTCGGGCGGCACGGCGGCCTCAATGGGCGCGACAATGGCAGCGGTCAGTAAAAATCCCGATTTGTTGGGTATCTTGGTCAATCCGTTTTCACTGGCAAACGGGCATGAAGGGCCCGCGCAACCGGCCGATAATGCGGTTTATGAAGATGAAGCGACCGGCCAATGGGTGGCGCCCTTCATTATGGCGGCAATCAACACCAAAAATATACATCGTTCCAATGCGCTTTTGGGTCATGCCTATGGCGAAGATTTTCTGTATGACGAAATGATGCTGTGCGGACCCGGCGATGAAGGCAAGGCTGTGGCCGAATTTGTCGCCTCCAGCAATCCGTTGGCCGGTGATGATGTGCCGCAGCCAGGAGAGGGGCCGTCCAAAGAAAGCCGCGAGGCCGGCAATTATGATGTGCTGTTTATCGGCACTACGGCCAACGGCGCACGCATGGAAGCCGTGGTGGGTGGCGATATGGATCCGGGCTATGGCTCCACTTCGAAAATGCTGGCCGAAAGCGCCATCTGCTTGTTGCAAGATTGCGATATTGATGGAGGGGTTTACACCCCGGCACCTGCTATGGGCGACAAGCTGATTGCGCGCTTGGTCGATAATGCTGGGCTGTATTTCCGCATGGAGAATTAAGCAGGATAGGAAGGCTGAGCGTGCCGCATTCAAAATATCTGGACCCACAATTGGCGGATGGCCTGCAGCTCATGCAAGCGCTGACCGGCGATGATGACCTCACGCAAGATTTACCGGGGGCGCGTGCTGCCGCAAATGCGCGCGATGAAAGACTATTGGCAAATATGAATTTGCCCGAGAGTTTGGCTAAAAGCGTCGAAACGGCGCGCGCCAGTGACGGTCATGACATTGAGATGCGCATTGCGCAGCCTAAAGGCGAAGGCAAAAAACCGCTTTTCTTCTGGATACATGGCGGCGGCTATGTACTCGGCCAAGCTAAGCAAGGCGACATGTTTTGCTCACGCGCGGCTGCATTGGGGTGCTATGCGGCATCGGTGGAATATCGCTTGGCCCCCGAAACCGCCTATCCTGGGCCTTTGGAAGATTGCTATGAAGGGCTGGCCCATTTACTTGCCCATGCTGATGCGCTGGGCATTGATGCCAATAAGGTGATTATTGGCGGGGTCAGTGCCGGCGGCGGCCTATGCGCCGGTCTGGCTTTGCTGATACGCGATCGCGGCCTATGCAGCCCTTTGGGGCAAGTGCTGATTTACCCGATGATTGACGATACTAATATTGCACCTGCCTCTGACGCCTTGCCCGACACACATGTCTGGTCGCGCCGTTATAATCAATTCGGCTGGCAAAGCTATTTGGGTGATTTATTCGGAGGCGATGAGATACCGATTTATGCCGCTCCGGCGCGCGCCGAGGATTTATCGGGCCTGCCGCCGACTTATATGCCGGTTGGCGATTTGGATTTATTCTTGGATGAAAATATCGCCTATGCTCAAAAACTGACACGCGCCGGCGTGCCGACGCATTTTCATATTGTACCGGGCGCATTTCACGGCTTTAACGGCTTTGTGCCCGAGGCCGATGTTTCAAAAGCGATAAATGGGGAAATTTTCGGCTTTGTCGAAAAATTACTAGCCGAAGCCGAATAGGTTTCAATGGCAGGCTTTGCCGTATTTTTTCAAACGCCAGTAATTATAAGGTAGCGGTGTTACAAACCCTGCAGCCCACATAAGCGGCAATACGCTAAGGGTCAGCTTGGCCCCGCCTGTGACCCAATAATCGACCAGATTCATCGCCGCTTCCATCGACACCATGGAGATGAACGACATGCCGATGGCGGTTTGGAAGGCCGCTTTCAAAGCCATTTGCCGGCTCAATATGACGGTTTCCAACATGATTGAGGTGATGAGGCCATTGATAATGGCCAAGCTCATAATGGCCATGACCGGCCAATCAATGCCGCTCAATTGAAAAAACAAAATCGTCCCCATATCGCCAATGGAACAGCCGATAAGACACCACATGGTATTATAGCTTGCGGCTCGCCATGTATGGCGGCAGCGCCAGTGAAAGGCTGCGGTCGGTTCGCTCTTGTTCATGGTGACAATCTCACATGAGAGCCAATTTTGCGAAAGGGTCTAAAGTGCCGCGATTTGCCTTTCGGTTTCTTCCCAAAGCTGCGCAGCTTGCTCTTGGTCAACCGCCCAAGGGCGTACGCCGTCATAATCGGCACTGTCGGCGGCTACCGGCTTGGCAATATTGCAATCCTCGCAATATATTCCGCCCAACCCGTTTAGCTTGTGTGAGGTGGCAGCAAACAAGCTTGTGCCCGCCCCTTGCGACGGCGTTTTGAAACCGGCGGCGGCCAAATCTGACGGCGAACCGTCTTCCTTGGTCCAGCCCAGGGCCACCATTTCCTCATTGCGCAAATGGCGTTGCAGCGGCGTGAAAATACCGCCGGGATGGACGGAAAAAGCACGAATACCTCTGTCTTTGCCGCGCCGGTCAAGCTCAACCGCTTGCAAAGCTTTAGCGGTTTTTGATTGCCCATAAGATTGCCATTTGTCGTAATCACGGCCGGCGAAATGCATATCGTCAAAGTCAATAGGGGCAATGCGGTGGCCGATGGATGATAAAAGAACGACACGCGCGCCGTCAGCTTGGCCCGCTTTTTCAAGCGCTGGCATGAGTTTATTGACCAAAGTGAAATGGCCGAAGTGATTGACACCGATCTGGCTTTCAAAGCCCTGCGCCGTCGTTTCAAACGGGCAGGCCATAATGCCGGCGTTGCCGATGAGAATATCGAGCCGGTCGTGCTTGGCCAAAAAATCATCGGCAAATTTTTCCACCGAGCGCAAATCGCCCAAATCCATGGCACCAATATGCGCGCCATCCAAAATGCCGTCCAATGCGGCCTGCGCGGTTTCCGCGCGGCGTGCCGGCACATGCACATGCGCACCCGCTTTGGCCAAAGCGCGGGTGGTTTCCAGGCCAATGCCGGAATAGCCGCCGGTCACCAAAACATTTTTGCCGTTCAAATCAATGTCTTTCAAAATCTCATCGGGTTCGGCGCGCGCGCCCAGCCCTGTTTCAATCGGCTGCTGGTTTTGTGAAATCGTCATTTTTCTTCTCCCCCAAGTTGAGACAAAAGCAAAGCAGATGCGCGACTCACGCGCAAGGGCGGCGCTGGACAGGCAAGCAAAGGCAGCCTATCGTCAGCACAAATTAAGGGAGGAAGAAATGCGCGATTATATTGAATTGAGCCGCTCCGTGGCGGGGCGGAAAGCCATTGTGACAGGTGCGGCCAGCGGTATGGGCCGCGCCACGGCGCATTTATTGGCGCGCGAAGGCGCGCATGTTGCGGTAACCGATTTGGACCAAACGGCTTGCGATAAAATCGTCGGTGAAATCGAGACGGCAGGTTTCACCACGGCGCGCGCCTATGCCATGGATATGAGCGATAACGCCGCCATTGCCGCCACCGCCAAAACCATTATCGACGATTTGGGAGGGCTTGATATTGTCGTCAATAATGCCGGCATGGCCCTGCCGTCGCCGATTGACGGCGATGATTATTCTGCCCATTGGGAGAAAAGTCTGGCCGTCATGTTGGAAGGCCCGCAAGTGCTTATCCGCGAGACATTGGCCGCTTTGCGCGCCTCTGACAGCGCCCGCATTGTTAATATTGCTTCTACGGAAGGGTTGGGCGGCAGCGCCGGCAATTCACCTTATACGGCGGCCAAGCATGGCGTTATCGGTCTCACAAAAGGGCTGGCGATTGAGCTGGGGAAAGAAGGCATTACTGTCAATGCCGTTTGCCCTGGCCCCATTCACACCGGTATTACCGAGGCCATTCCCGATGAGCATAAGGCCACTTTCGCGCATCGGCGCACCGCGCTCCGGCGCTACGGCGAGCCTGAAGAAGTGGCGCATGTCACCTTGTCTTTATGTTTGCCGGCGGCCAGCTATGTGACCGGCGTGGCAATTCCGGTCGATGGCGGCATGCGGGCGCGCAATAATTAAATCGCGCGCCGCATTTTTCAATTTAGAAGGCTCTTTGCCAGCCCAGCGTCAGCGTCTCTTGGCGCTGCATTTGTAAACCAAAAACGTCTTGATGAACTGGCCAAACCAGTTCCAGCGCCAGACGATGGTCGCGCAAGACACCGCTTTGGCCGATGAGATTAATGCCAATGGACAAATTGGCATAAGTGCCGCCGCTGGAGCGGCTTTGCGCCGTAGGCACGGGCAATGTGATGTGTATATCTTGGCCGTCCAATTTGCCTTGATAACTGGCATCAAGACGCAATGAGGCACTTGCATAGGGGGCGAGGTTTTTCATCGCCCAGCCCTGCAGTTCAAATTTATCGCCCAGCCGATAATTTTCATCATTATCATCAAGCCGCATCGTAGCATTGGCTTGCCCGCCAACCCGCCAGCCGCGCCAAACGCCATTATAGGTCAATGACGGTTTTAGCTCATAAGAACCCGAACCCAATTGCATCGGATAAGGGAGGCGCTTATCCATAGCTGCCGGGGCGCAGCCCATTGGAACCATTGGACGGCCGGTTTTGTCCACTGCGCCGGTCGGCAAAGACAAAGCAAGCCCGCTGTGCCATTGCCCATTGGCCGTTTCGCCGCCGCGAAACAGCGCGCCGATAATCGTGTCGCCCGTGCCGGTGCTTTTGCTGAGAAAGGGAGACGCACAAGGCGTTTCGCCCATCATGCCTTGATAGCTTTGTAAGACCATTTCATTGTCAATCTGCATGACCATGGCGAGCAAGGTGACGGCATCGCTCGGCGCATACATGGCGCCTAACATGGTCATCTCCATATCCATTTTTTTCGGCACCACGCGCAGCGTCATGGGCGTGCCATGCTGATTGGGCTCGGCCAGCACTTGCACATCGTTCAGCTCATTTGTGCCTTTCATATTGCCCTTCATGCGCATGGTCATACGCCGTGCAGAAACCATAAATTCGCCGACGTTATGCATATGGTCGCCCATCACCATAATCGGCGCATGGCCTTCCGGCGAGGCAGGGTTTGTTTGGGTGCTGTCGGCATGGCCGGTTTGCGGGGCGGCGGCGAGCGCCAGAATCAATAAGACCTTTTGGGCCATTGGTTGTCGTGTCATCAGACTGTCCTTTCAAAATAAATGTTTTTAGAAAAGCAGTCGGCTTGGTGGCCCCCTGGGAGCGGCATGCATGTCTGATCGCAGCCTATGTATATCTGGCTGCTTGCGGAATTTTGTGGTCGATAGTGGCGCCTGATGCGTCGGCGCAATGGCCGCCACGGGCACCGCGAAACCGGCCATGGGGCAACATTCTGGGCGAGTGGCGGCGTCTTCCGCCATTTCGCTTTCGACATAAAACGCCTCTATTTTGCCGTCGTGGCAAATCACATGAACATCGCCGACCGTATGGCAGGCGCTGGCGACAGCGTCGGATAAAAGCAAAAAAGCGGCAAAAATCAGGTGCAGGACACGCATGGTGACTGACTAGCCGAAGCGCTGTGCTTTGGCCAGTAAAACCTCGATAATTTATTATTATACTAAAATATATTGTGGTTTATTTTATTATGCAAAAAAATTTGGTAAATAGCTTTGCATGGTCTCGCATTTGGGATATAAAGCCGCCAGTTCAGCGAGGAGTGCCTGATGAGCAATGCGCCCAGCCAAGAAAAAGTTTTAAGCGTCGAGCACTATACCGACCGATTGTTCAAATTTACCTGTACACGGCCGCAAAGTTTCCGCTTTCGCTCTGGCGAATTCATCATGATTGGCTTGCCCGGCGAAAACGGCAAGCCGCTTTTGCGCGCCTATAGTGTGGCCAGCCCCAATTGGGATGACACGTTGGAATTTTACTCGATCAAAGTAGCGGATGGGCCGCTGACCTCCAAACTGCAAAAAATCACAGCCGGTGATCATGTGCTTTTGGGTAAAAAGCCGGTCGGCACTTTGGTGCTTGATGCGCTGAAGCCAGGCAAGCGGCTTTACATGTTCTCGACCGGCACCGGCTTTGCGCCTTTTGCCAGCCTGATACGCGACCCTGAGACATACGAAAAATTCGATGAAGTGATTGTCACCCATACATGCCGTGAAGTGGCGGAACTGGCCTATAGCCGCGCCACGGTGGACGGGTTCTTGAACGACCCTGATATTGGCGCATTGGGGCGCGGCAAGCTACAGCTTTATCAAAGCTGCACGCGCGAGAGCTTCGATCATGAAGGCCGCATCACCGATCTCATCCGTTCGGGTCAATTATTCGATGATTTGGGCGTCCCCAAGCTCGACTCGGCCACCGACCGCGCAATGATTTGCGGCTCGATTGACATGACTAAAGAGCTGAAGGGCCTGATGGAAGATAATGGCTTACGCGAAGGGGCCAATTCCGACCCCGCCGATTTCGTCATTGAGCGTGCTTTTGTCGACTAGGCTCAGCCGGTCTTCAGCCCGCCCAAATCCAAATCGACAAATGTGCCGCCGTCAGCTGCCAGTTTCTCCAATGTCTTGGCAGGCTTAATGGCCGGATTATCACTCGCCAAGCCCCGCATGGTGGCAAGAATTTTATCAGCCCCGATCATGTCGCCGTAAAACATCGGCCCGCCCGTATCGCCGGGCCAGCCATAGCCGAATGACCAAATCACATCGATATCGCTGGGCCTTTGCGCCTTGTTCTCTTCCAGAATAATCAGCGCCTCATTGACCATAGGGTGCAATAGTCGCGCCAAAATATCGTCTTGTGACAGGCCCGATGCGCCGGCCGCCACGCCGGTCACCTCAGCGATAATCTCCTCCGTTATCGGGCTTGGGTTGCGCTGGCGGTTGTCATCATAATCATAATAGCCGGCGCCGGTTTTTTGGCCGCGCCGGTCCATTTCGCACAAGCGGTCGCGAATCCGATTGCCGGTCACGGCGCCTTTTTTCCAGCCAATATCCAGCCCCGCCAAATCCGACATTTGAAACGGCCCCATTTTAAAGCCGAAAGCGTTAAACGCATTATCGACATCCCAGGGCAGCACGCCGTGATTGACGAGATTTTGCGCTTCGCGCTGGCGCGCCGCCAATATGCGATTGCCGACAAAGCCTGGGCAGACGCCGACCAAAGTGGCCACTTTGCCAATGGTCACGGCCAAGGCCATAGAGGTGGCGACAACATCATCAGCGGTTTCATCGGCGCGCACAATTTCCAAAAGCTTCATCACATTTGCGGGTGAGAAAAAGTGCAGACCGATAACATCTTGCGGGCGCGATGTGACGGCGGCAATTTCGTCAATATTCAAGGCCGATGTATTGGTCGCCAAAATTGCACCGTCTTTGCAGATTTTATCGAGATTGGTGAAAATCTCTTTTTTGAGGCCCATATCTTCAAACACCGCCTCAATCACCAAATCACAATCGGCCAATGCGGCCATATCCAACACGCCGGTCAAGCGCTCCATGCGAATATCGACCTCTTCTTGCGGAAAACGGCCACGATCGGCGGAGCGCTGGTAATTGCCGCGCACCACCCCCAGCCCGCGCGAGAGAGCCTCTTCTTTGGTCTCGACAATGGTCACCTCAATACCGGCTGTGGCAAAATTCATGGCAATGCCGCCGCCCATTGTGCCGGCTCCGATAATCCCGACTTTTGCAATCGGGCGTAGGGCTAAGTCGTCAGGCAAGCCTTCAATCACCCGCGCCTTTTGGGTTGCGTTATTCATATAGGCTGCTGCATCACTCATTGTGTCCTCCCGCTTATTGCGCAGTCATTGTGTCGCCACACGGCGTGCGTTTCAAGTGGCAAAGCTTGAGTTTGTCCCCTTCACGGTCTAGAAGAAAGACAGTTTTGATTTGCGAGGCTTTTATGGCTATCCATTTGCACAAAAATGATTTGCCCGATGGGGTTAGCTTCTCCGGCGCTATCGCCGTTGATACCGAGACTTTGGGGCTGAAGCCGTCGCGCGACCGTCTATGTTTGGTGCAATTGTCAGCCGGTGACGGCGAGGTGCATATTGTTCAATTGGATGGTGAAAATTATGATGCTGCGAATTTGAAGGCGGTGCTGGGCGATCGTTCTTTGGTCAAGATTTTCCATTATGCACGTTTTGACTTGGCGGTGATTGCACAATATTTGAATGTACATGCGGCCCCACTTTGGTGCACGAAAATTGCCTCCAAATTGACACGCACCTACACAGACCGCCACGGGTTGAAAGATTTGTGCCGCGAATTGTTGAATGTCGATTTGTCGAAAGCGCAGCAAAGCTCCGATTGGGGGGCGCCCGATTTGTCTGACGCGCAATTAAACTATGCCGCCTCTGATGTGCTGCATTTGCACGCGCTGAAAGAAAAACTGGAAACCATGCTCGACCGCGAAGGCCGACGCCCGATGGCAGAAGCATGTTTTGAATTCGTGCTGGTGCGCGCCGCTATGGATTTGGCCGGCTGGGACGATTTGGATATTTTCGCCCATTAGGGGGCGTGCATGGTGGAAGACGGGCGCATCCCTCACACGAAAAACGCTGCTGAACTGGGAGCCTATTCGCGGCGTATTGCCCGTTTACGGCGCATTTTGCCGGTTATTGCCATTTTCTTGCTCGGTCTATTGGTAATTGCGTCTAATCCTGATTTTGTTCGCAAAGCTAGTCAAGATGCGCCTGAAAGTGGTGATGATCGTCTGATTATCGACCACCCCGTTCTTGACGGGCGCGGGCCTGATGGGCGCGCTTATCGCTTGACTGCGCGGAGGGGCACGCAGAAAAATGACGGCACAATGGCGGTCAGCGATGCGCTAATGAATATTGCCGGCAATGACCAAAAGCCAAGCCTTTCTTTCTCCGCTAATGAGGGTATTTTTCGCTCGCCGATCGGTGCGCGCGGAGACACGGTGGAATTGTTGGGTGATGTCAATGTCACTACCGGTGACGGCTATCAATTTTTGACGCCGCATATTGCTATCAATCTGGCCGACGCCATATGGTATGCCAAAAGCGGCGTGCGCATGAATGGGCAAGACAGCACGCTGCGCGCGACAAGGCTTAAGGCTGACGAAAACAAGGCCATTTACCGTTTCCAGAATATTCGCATGCGGATTTTGCCGGGCCAACAAGAGCGCCGTTAAATGATAAAATTGACCGCCTATCTCATCGCTCTGGCCACGGTGTTGTCGCTGCCCTTCACAGCGCAAGCGCAAAGCCTGCGCTTTGCAACGGACAATCAAGCGCCGCTTATATTGGAAGCGGGCGAGATGATTTGGCAACGCCAGGCAGCACAGGCGCAACTGCGCGATAAGGCGCGGCTTTATCAAGGCCCGCTCGATTTGTCGGCTAACAGACTGGAGATAAAATTTGCCGCTGACGGCTCGGCGCTACTTATCCGCGCCGAAGGGCAAGTTGCCTTGTACTCGAGCGGGGATAATGAAAACACACCGCGTCACGCCACCGCTGACCGCGCCGTCGTCAACTTGGCTGAGGAAACTATTTTGTTGAACGGCAATGTCGTGATGCAGGCAGATGGCGATCACGGGGCGCAATTAATTGGCGGTCAATTGGTCCTTGATATAGTCAGCGGTCGCGCGCGTTTGAGCGGCACGGCAGATAAGCCGCGCGCGCGTATTGAATTGCGTTGATTGGGGCGTGCTTTTATAGTGTTCTTATGATGCTTTCTTCTGCCTCTGATGAAAATATGGCGGTGCAAAATAGGCGCAGTGATATGGCACGGCCAGCACCCAATAAGGGCGGCGGTTTGCAGGCGATTGATTTATGCAAATCCTATAAGGGCCGCCAAGTGGTCAAAAATATGGCGTTGCAATTTGACCGCCGCCAATCCATCGGCCTTTTGGGGCCGAATGGAGCCGGAAAAACCACCAGCTTTTATATGATTACCGGTCTGGTGCGGCCCGATAGCGGGCGAATTTTGCTGGACGGGCAAGATGTCTCGCATTTTCCAATGTATCGTCGTGCCCGCCTCGGCATTGGCTATTTGCCGCAGGAAGCCTCTATTTTTCGGACGCTTTCTGTGGAAGCCAATATTATGTCCATATTGCAATTGGTCGAAAGCGACCGCGAGGCGCAGCGCGACAAGCTGGAAAATCTGTTGCAGGAATTTTCCGTTACCCATGTGCGTAAATCAGCTGGTGGGGCCCTATCGGGTGGCGAACGCCGCCGAGTGGAGATTGCCCGTGCTTTGGCCAGCAACCCCAGCTTTATTTTGCTCGATGAGCCGTTTGCCGGCATCGATCCCATCGCGATTAGTGATATTCGCGAGCTTGTGGCGCAATTGAAAGATCGCGGCCTTGGCGTATTGATTACCGATCATAATGTGCGCGAGACACTCAGCATTATTGACCGGGCCGTGATTATGCATGACGGCCAAGTGCTGACCGAAGGCACGGCTGAGGAGATCGTAAATAATGAGGCAGTGCGCGCACATTATTTGGGCGATGATTTCACGCTATGAATATAATCACGCTTATGCGGTGAAACGATTATTTGCGTTGCTTCGGGGTATGGTGGAGCCAGGCGGAATCGAACCGCCGACCTCTTGCATGCCATGCAAGCGCTCTCCCAACTGAGCTATGGCCCCTAAATGAAAATTCTGGCGAAAATTAATTGAACGTGTCGCTGCAATCAAGCGAAAAACAAGCTAGTCGTCATCTTCTTCGTCTTCCAGAAAGCTCTCTTCTTCTTCCTCATCTTCAAGCAATGTGTCGTCTTCGTTATTATCATCTAGCAGCCCGTCATTGCCGTCAAATTGTTCCAGCTGTTCCTCGTCATCATCGTCATCATTGGTCTCTTCATCGACCATATCTTCGATGCTCAGCGCATCGTCATCTTCTTCTAATTCGCCGTCATCATCGCTGTCTTTGTTTTCTGAGGTCGGGGCGATGTCGCGAACCGGTTGCTCGGTTGTCACGGCCGCTAGCGGGTCAAAAACGTGTCCGCATTTCGGGCAGGTCGCAGGGGATTTGCTTAAATCGTAAAATTTGGCGCCACAGGCCTCACAAACGCGTTTGGTGCCCAGTTTCGGATCAACCATCCGATCCTCCGGTGAAAACTAACAAAAAAATGTTCCTGCCATGAAGCGTCGCCTCTGTCAAAGGTAAAGTCGCGCTTATTTTGATTCTCGGGCGCCTTCTTGACGATAGGTCCGAAAAACGCGACAAAGCGCCATGATTACATCATCGCCCAAATTACCCTCCAAGAGCCGCCGGGGGCAGCCCCTTACCGGCAAAGTCCGCGTCCCCGGCGATAAATCGATATCGCATCGCGCTCTTATCCTGGCCGGTATGGCTATCGGCACCAGTAAGATCAGCGGCCTGCTGGAGGGGGCTGATGTGCTGGCCACCATGCGCGTCATGCAGGCTTTGGGCGTGCATATTGAAAAACATGATAGTGGCGATTGGCACGTGACCGGTGTCGGACCGATGGGCTTGTCTAGCCCTGCCGAAGCGCTTGATTTCGGCAATGCTGGTACCGGTGTCAGGCTGGTCATGGGGCTGGTGGCTGGTGCCGCTATCGGGGCGCAATTCACCGGCGATACATCTTTATCGGCGCGCCCGATGGAGCGAATATTGTCGCCCTTGCGTGCTATGGGCGCACAGGCACAGGCGACAAACGGGTGTTTGCCCGTAAAAATTGAACCGGCCGTTTTAACAGCGGCCACCATCACCCCCAATATTGCTTCCGCGCAGGTCAAATCAGCGATTTTATTGGCCGCTTTGGGGGTCGCGGGGACGACTACTGTGCGCGAAAAAATTGCCACGCGGGGTCATAGTGAAAGTATGATGCGCTTGATGGGGGCGGATATTCGGGTTGAAGAAAAAGACGGCTATCGTGAGGTCAGCCTGCATAATGAAACTGGTCCGACGTGCCTCAAAGCTCTGGATTTAGAGGTGCCGGGTGACCCGTCATCCGCCGCCTTTCCTCTGGTTGCCGCCCTCACCGTGCCGGGTTCGGATTTGGTGTTGGAAAATATCATGCTCAACCGTCAGCGTGACGGCCTCATTCGCGTGCTGCGAGCGATGGGCGGCGATATTGCCATCGCCAATGAGCGCCAGGCTAGCGGCGAAACGATCGGCGATTTGCGGATCCGCCACAGTGCTCTGACCGCTGCTAATGTGGCGGCTAATACTGCGTCTGATATGATAGATGAATTTCCCGCTTTGGCGGTTGCTGCCGCAGCGGCTGAGGGGACTAGCCATATGGCCGGTTTGGCCGAGTTGCGGGTTAAGGAAAGCGATCGGCTGGCTGCGATAGAAGCGGGGCTTAAAGCCAATGGGGTGGCGGTTGAAGCGGGCGAAGATTGGTTGCGCGTAACCGGCGGGGCAATCCCCGGTGGCGCCGAGGTTCAAACCCATCACGATCACCGTATCGCCATGGCGTTCTTATGCCTCGGCCTGATTGCCGACAAGCCGGTGACCGTTGATGACCGGACGATGATTGCCACAAGTTTTCCCGAATTTTTTGAATTAATGGCTGATTTGGGGGCACAAATTGACTGAGCCTTCATTACCAGCCACCCCTGCTGCCTGCATTATTGCCGTCGACGGCCCGGCCGCTTCGGGCAAGGGCACATTGGCGCGCCGTTTGGCGGCGCATTATGATTTTGCCTATCTCGATACCGGCGCGCTTTATCGCGGCGTGGCTTTGAGTGTGATTTTGGCAGGCGGCAATCTTGAAAATGAAAGCGATGCTGTTTCAGCGGCTGAAAGCCTCGATATGGCGCGGCTTGAAGATAACGATTTTGCCGCCCGTCTGCGCACTGCCGAAACCGGACTTGCCGCGTCCATCGTGGCTGCCATGCCGGGCGTGCGTGCCACCATTTTAGCGGCGCAACGTCAATTTGCCACGCAGCCACCCGACGGCAAAAAAGGCGCAATATTGGACGGACGCGATATCGGCACAATTGTTTGCCCCGATGCGGCGGCCAAATTATTCATCACGGCGCGGGCAGAAATCCGCGCCGAACGGCGCTTTGCCGAATTGCGCGCCAATGACGGGTCTCTAAATTTGGGAACCGTGTTGGCCGATATTCATGCCCGAGATGCTCGCGATGAGGGTCGCGCTACCGCGCCGATGAAACAAGCCGATGATGCGCCCTTGCTTGATACCTCCGATTTGTCTATAGAAGAAGCGTTCGCAGCGGCTCTGGCGCTGGTCGAGGCAAAACTCAACCGGTAGCTTGAAATCCAAAACCCCGCGTCTCGTGAATGGGGCGAACTTTATCAGAACCATTGCCCGCCTCGGTGCCGCGCTTGATGCGTGGGCGCATGTGGGAAGTCCGGCCCGATATGTCGCGCGTCAAAGCGCTGGGTTTGGCACAATCAAGGAGACACACGCGTGTCTGGACAAAATACTGAAACGGGTATGAACCCAAGCACTGATGATTTCGCCGCGCTTTTGGAAGAAAGCTTTGCCGCTGATGCACCGATCGAAGGCACGGTTGTGCGCGGTCGCGTAACCGCCATTGAAAATGATTTGGCGATTGTCGATGTAGGTCTGAAAACCGAAGGTCGCGTGCCTTTACGTGAATTTTCAATGGCAGGTCAGCCGGCCCAGATTGGCGTTGGCGACGAGGTTGAAGTTTTTGTCGATCGTATTGAAAATGCAATGGGTGAAGCAGTTTTGTCGAGAGACAAAGCGCGTCGTGAAGAAAGCTGGGTTAAGCTGGAAAAAAATTTCGAAGCGGATGAACGTGTTGAAGGAGTTATTTTCGGTCGGGTAAAAGGTGGTTTCACCGTCGATTTGGACGGCGCAACGGCGTTTTTGCCGGGCAGCCAAGTCGATATTCGTCCAATCCGTGACATCACCCCGTTGATGAACACGCCGCAACCTTTCCAAATTTTGAAGATGGACCGCCGCCGCGGCAATATTGTTGTTTCGCGCCGCGCTATTATGGAAGAGACACGTGCTGAAGCTCGTAGTGAGATCGTTTCCAATTTGTTGGAGGGGCAGCAAGTCGAAGGGGTGGTGAAAAACATCACCGATTATGGTGCATTTGTTGACTTAGGTGGCGTGGATGGGTTGTTGCATGTCACCGATATTGCGTGGCGACGGGTCAATCACCCGTCAGAGGTCCTTACGGTTGGCGAAACAGTGCGCGTGCAAGTTGTGAAAATCAATCCTGAAACACAACGTATCAGCTTAGGCATGAAACAATTGGAATCCGATCCCTGGGATGAAGCNGCTTCAAAATTCGAGCTCAACAGCAAAGTTACCGGTCGCGTCACCAATATTACCGATTATGGTGCNTTTGTTGAATTGGACAACGGCATTGAGGGCTTAGTNCATGTCTCTGAAATGAGCTGGGTNAAGAAAAATGTACATCCTGGCAAAATCGTTTCAACCAGCCANGAAGTCGANGTCATGGTATTGGAAGTCGATGCTGATAAGCGGCGTATTTCGCTTGGCTTGAAACAGTGTGTTGANAACCCNTGGGAAGACTTTTCATCGAAATTTCCGGTTGGNACGAAAGTGGAAGGCGAGATTAAAAACATNACAGAGTTTGGCCTGTTTGTCGGCCTTGATAATGAGATCGATGGCATGGTGCATATTTCCGACCTCGATTGGAATGCCTCGGGCGATGANGCTTTGGCGCAATATAAAAAGGGCCAAAGTGTCGAGGCGGTGGTTCTGGATGTTGATCAGGAAAAAGAGCGTGTTAGNNTGGGTATTAAACAGCTCGATGGTGACCCGTTNGAGAGCGTCGCCAACTTGCGCCGTGGNGATACAGTGACATGCGAAGTGACCGNGGTNACCGATGGTGGCTTGGAAGTATCGGTTAGCGATGGCGATGTGACNGCTTTTATCCGCCGTTCCGATTTGTCGCGCGACCGCCAAGACCAACGNCCCGAGCGTTTCCATATTGGCGACAAGCTTGATGCNATGGTGACCAATCTCGACAANCGCGACCGCCGTGTCGGCCTGTCGATCAAAGCNTTGGAAATCGCNGAAGAGAAAGAGGCNGTTGAACAATATGGTTCTTCCGATAGCGGGGCCTCATTGGGCGATATTCTGGGCGCTGCCTTGAACCGCGATGAACCGGCGCGTGAAGAAGCNGCNCCNGTTAANGAGGTCGCNAAGGNAGTGACTGANGAAGCATCTGAAGAAANGGCCGAAGAGGCNGCCGAGGAAGCGACTNAAGAAGCGGNTGANGAAGGCGACGATAAGTAAGCNTCGGCTTTGCCATACACAAAGNCGATTNANTTTTANCTGGCCTGNNGGACTTNGNTGTCNGGCGGGCCGGTTTNTTTAAATNATAGTTTTCTTNCGCAGGCGCTTGACGCGTGGCNGGCTTAATGGCAGCTTAGCCTAGCATTCTTTGAGGCGCAGCCATGATTAAATCGGAACTAATCGTNAAAATTGCNGAGCTTTATCCGCATNTTTACCAACGCGACGTCGAAACCATCGTCAATCATTTGCTCGATGAAATTGGCGATGCTATGGGGCGTGGTGACCGTGTTGAATTGCGTGGGTTTGGCACATTTTCAGTCAAGCGGCGNGATGCCCGTATCGGGCGCAATCCACGCACCGGTGAATCGGTTGCTGTGGCCAAAAAACACGCGCCGTTTTTCAAAACCGGCAAGGATNTGCGNGAACGGATGAATCGGGACGGNGGTTNATAAGTTTGGTCGGGCATTGGCTCACATCAGCNGGCAAANTTGCCAAAANCCTCATCGTCCGACTNGTTTTTATAGCCTCTCTCATTATTTTACTGCCGCTCGCCGTGCTAAATCGCCAAAGCGTAAGTGTGTCTTTNAACCCGCTNGATTTAACNCGCGCNGCGCCTGAAAGCGCCTTCACCATGCCGCTTTTTATCGCGCTATTTACCGCCTTTTGTGNCGGGCTGTTATTTGGATGGCTNCTTGGTTATTTCGGACAAAANAAGCGCACCCGCGCTTTGCCTNCCGNACTGCCCGTGATAAAAGCGNCACAATCCNNATCANAAGCAGGCCGTGCCGANNCGCCATCNTCTATTGTCTCNAAGACGGCTTCGTCGNANAAGCNTGCNGCGCNNCAGNATGAGGAAAGGGATTCAAAAAATGATACAAGAAAGAGCGATGTCNGCTGAAATTTATTGNGCCCTTGATACGCCCGATATCAGCCAAGCNGAAAGCTTGGCGCAGCGCNTGAGCGGCCATATTGATGGGCTGAAAATCGGCATGGAATTTTTCTACGCGCATGGTGCGCGNGGTTATCAAAAATTGGCNGAGACGNAAGCGCCGATATTTCTCGATTTGAAACTGCATGATATNCCCAATACGGTGGCGNAAGCNGTGCGCGCGCTGGCGCCGCTTGAGCCGCGTCTTTTGAATGTNCATNGCGGCGGAGGNCCAGAAATGATGCGCGCGGCGGCCGATGCAGCGGCACAAGCGTCGGATCAAGGCTTTGNNGTTCCAACCATGCTGGCGGTNACGGTTTTGACCAGTCTGGCGGANAGCGATTTGCANGCTATGGGCATAAACGGCACNCCGCGCGANCAGGTTTTGCGGCTTGCCGCTTTGGCNCGNGNCAATGGCATGCAAGGGGTGGTTTGTTCAGCTCATGAGATTGATGCGCTGCGCGCTGAAATGGGCGATGAGTTCAAGCTCATTGTGCCTGGCATTCGTCCNGCCGGNAGTGATGCNCATGANCAAAAACGGGTAATGACGCCGGAACAGGCGCAAAGCGCAGGCGCCGATATATTGATCATTGGCCGCGCNATTACCGAAGCCGANAATATTGCNGCGGCNGCGCAAGCGATTAAGGCCAATTTGACTGNAGCGCAGGATGGTGANTAATGGGNANGCCCTTGATCAAAATATGCGGTGTCACACGGGCGCGCGATATTGAGGCNACGAACCGCCTCGGTGTCGATATGGTCGGCTTTAATTTCGTTGAGACATCGCCGCGCTATGTGACNCAAGATANTGCNGCCGCTTTGGCGGCGGCGTGCCGCGCCGATATGGAGCGTGTCGCGCTTTTGGTTGATGCGGATGATGATGCCATAGACCGCGCNGTGGCCGCNATCAGCCCGCATCGCTTGCAATTGCACGGGGGCGAAACGCCTGAGCGGGTGGCTGAAATNAAGCGNCGATCGCATGCTGCCATTATCAAAGCCTTGCCGNTTGAAAACGCCNCTGATGTGGCNCAGGCGCNGCATTATAAGGATTGCGCCGATTGGTTTTTGTTTGATGCCAAACCGCCGACAGGCACGGCNTTGACCGGCGGGCATGGTGAAACCTTTGACTGGACCGCCTTGAAAGCGTATGACCTGTCTCANCCTTATCTTTTNGCCGGCGGTTTGNCGGCGCACAATGTNGCGCAAGCGCTGGNCNTAACCGGNGCGCCCATGGTCGATGCCGCCAGCGGTGTTGANAGCGCGGNGGGTGAGAAAGATGAGCATTTGATGGAAGCGTTNATTGCCGCCGCGCGCGGNGCGGATGTGGGGTAGCGAATTGGCACAAGAAAATTCATACCGCGAAGGGCCGGANGAAAAAGGCCGGTTTGGGCTTTATGGCGGACGTTTTGTTGCNGAAACGCTGATGCCGCTNATTCTTGATTTGGANGCGGCCTATGAGGCGGCNAAACAAGANGANNCCTTTGNNGCGCAATTGCAGGATTTGCAGACCCATTATGTCGGCCGCCCGAGCCCGCTTTANTTTGCCGAGCGCCTGACCGAGCATTATGGCGGCGCGAAAATTTANTTGAANCGCGATGAGCTGAACCATACGGGCAGCCATAAAATCAATAATTGTTTGGGGCAAATATTGCTGGCCAAACGCATGGGTAAAANCCGCATCATTGCCGAAACCGGNGCCGGTCAACACGGTGTGGCAGTGGCTACAGTGGCGGCGCGCTTTGGCTTGCCNTGCACGGTTTTTATGGGCGCCACCGATATTGAACGGCAAAAACCCAATGTCTTTCGCATGAAGCTTTTGGGGGCTGATATTCGGCCCGTCACNTCGGGTGCCGGCACGCTNAAAGATGCGATGAATGANGCCTTGCGCGATTGGGTNACCCNTGTCGANGATACNTTTTACATTATNGGCACNGTGGCNGGCCCGCATCCCTATCCCGCCATGGTGCGCGATTTCCAATCAATTATCGGCCGCGAGACCAAACAGCAAATNCTCGAGCGCGAAGGGCGTCTGCCCGATACGCTGATTGCCTGTATTGGCGGCGGCTCCAATGCAATGGGCTTGTTTCATCCGTTTCTNGACAATCGCGANGTCAATATTATCGGNGTTGAAGCGGGCGGTCATGGNCTTGATACGCCCGANCATGCCGCCTCTCTGGCCGGNGGNACGCCCGGAGTTTTGCACGGCAATCGCACCTATCTTTTGCAAGATGATGACGGACAAATCATTGANGGCCATTCNATTTCAGCNGGGCTTGATTATCCNGGNATNGGCCCCGAACATGCTTATCTGCGCGATACGGGTCGCGTCAATTATGTCTCNGCCACCGACAAAGAAGCNCTGGAAGCGTTTCAATTAATCACCCGCTTGGAAGGNATTATTCCGGCTTTGGAACCGAGCCATGCGNTGGCNCATGTCGGNAAAATTGCCGGTGATTTGCCGCCNGAGCATTTATTGGTGATGAATATGTGNGGGCGNGGCGATAAGGATGTGTTTGCCGTGGCCGACCATTTGAATGTGACGCTTTGATATGAGCCGTATTGACGATTTATTTGCCGATTTGCAAAGCCGGNACCGNAAGGCCTTTGTCGCCTTCATCACGGCNGGNGANCCGGATNTGCAGATATCTGCCGACATCCTTGCCGGTCTGCCNGCCGCCGGNGCNGATATTATTGAATTGGGCATGCCCTTTACCGACCCGATGGCCGATGGGCCGGCCATTCAAGCCGCGTCACAGCGCGCNTTGGCAGCCGGTCAAACNCTTAAAGGCACTTTAAATATGGTNGCTGATTTCCGCGCNNGAAATGACACCACGCCGATCGTGCTGATGGGCTATTACAATCCGATNTATTNNTATGGCGTTGATAAATTCATTACCGAGGCTAAACAGGCNGGGGTTGACGGTTTGATTNTTGTCGATTTGCCGGCCGAGGAAGATGATGAATTATGTCTNCCCGCNATGCAGGCCGGNCTTAATTTNATTCGCCTCGCCACGCCGACAACGGATGACAGGCGTCTGCCGNANGTGTTGAACAATANATCGGGTTTTGTCTATTACGTCTCNATTACCGGNATAACCGGNGCCGCNGCGCCGCAAAAACAAGCCGTNGCNGANAATATTGCGCGNATAAAACGGCAAACCCAACTGCCGGTTTGTGTNGGTTTCGGCATTCGNACGCCCGAACAAGCCGCCGCCATGGCCGATNGCTCCGATGGCGTTGTCGTCGGCTCGGCNTTGGTTGATGTNATTGCCGAAACGGCAGAAAACCGNGNCGATACGGTAAAGCGGGTTCTGGCGCTTGCCAGTGCGCTGGCCGAGGGTGTAAACAAGAANTAGCTGATTCGCTGTGCGTCTTATCTGCCATAAGGGAGCAGGCTATGAATTGGATTAAAAATTTCGTCCGTCCGCGCTTTCCAAGCGTGTTTCGCGAGCATGATGANACCCCTGATAATCTNTGGGAGGCGTGCAAGAAATGCGGCGAGATGATTTTCCATCGTGATTTGGAAAATTTGCAAAAAGTGTGCCCGGGCTGTGACCATCATATGCGCATCGGGGCGGCAGCACGCTTTCAAGCGCTGTTTGATGAGGGTGCCTNTGAATTGCTCGATTTGCCCGATGTGACGCATGACCCGCTGAAATTCAAAGACCAGAAAAAATATGCTGAACGTTTGAANGAGGCACGCGCNAAAAGCGGCGATAAAGATGCNGTGAAAGTCGCGAAAGGCAATTTGGGNGGTCAGANGGCNATTATTGCCGTGCAGGATTTTGCCTTTATGGGCGGCTCTTTGGGNATGGCGGCAGGTGAAGCCGTNGTCGCCGCCGGTGAAGCGGCGNTGGCTCATAATGCACCCCTGATTATGNTCGCCGCCGCTGGCGGTGCGCGCATGCAAGAGGGTATTTTATCGCTCATGCAAATGCCGCGCACCACGGTGATTGTGCAGCAATTACGCGAACTCGGGCTGCCATATATTGTTGTCCTCACCGACCCGACCACGGGTGGGGTGACCGCCTCTTACGGCATGTTGGGTGATGTGCATATTGCTGAGCCGGGCGCGCTTATCGGCTTTGCCGGCCCACGCGTTATTCAAGATACGATTAAGGAAAAACTGCCCGAAGGCTTTCAGCGTGCCGAATATTTATTGGAGCACGGCATGGTCGATATGGTGGTGCATCGCCATGATATGCCGGCCACTTTGGCGCGTCTGATTGATTTATTGACCGGTGGCCGCGCGCCGGAAGGCGCCGGCGCGTAACCCTCAATCCGTGTCGACAGACGGTTCAGACCTCTTGCTCGGGCGCCTATTGGCGCTGCACCCGCGGCTTATTGATTTATCGCTCGACCGCATGTGGCGCCTCTTGGCCGCGGTCGACCATCCGCAAGATAAATGCCCCCCCATCATTCATATTGCCGGCACCAATGGCAAAGGCTCTACCGCCGCCATGCTGCGCGCCATATTGGAGGCGCAAGGCCACCGCGTGCACGCTTATCACTCGCCGCATCTCATCCGCTTTCACGAGCGTATCATTTTGGGCGGTGAGGCGATTGCCGAACCGCTTTTGGAAGAAGTGTTGGGGCGTGTCGAAGCAGCCAATCAGGGCCGTCCCATCACGTTTTTTGAAGTGACCACGGCGGCGGCTTTTCTCGCCTTTGGCGAGCATCCGGCGGATTATCTCATTCTTGAGGTTGGGCTGGGCGGTCGTTTGGATGCAACCAATGTGGTGACCCCCAAATGTACCGCCATCACGCCGATCAGTTTCGACCATCAAGAATTTCTGGGCGATACGCTTTTGTCGATTGCCGAAGAAAAGGCCGGTATTATGAAAGCCGGTGTGCCGCTTATGCTTGCTGCGCAAGACAAGCAAGTAGAAGAGTTTTTATTGGCGCAGGCAATGCGGCGCGGGGTGCCGGTCAAGCTGGCCGGCGGCGATTTTACCGCGCTTAGGGCGGCGCATGGCATAAGCTTTGCGATAAATGATGAAACTTACGATTTGCCATTGCCCGCTTTACGCGGCCAGCACCAAATCGACAATGCGGCATTGGCGCTGGCATGCGCTGACTATTTGGGTGTCGATAAAACCGCAATGGCGAACGGCTTGCAAACCGTTCGCTGGCCTGCAAGGTTACAAAAATTGAGCAAAGGGCCAATGGTCAGGGCGCTGTCGGCGCGCCTGCCGCAGGCTGTGCTTTATCTCGATGGCGGCCATAATGAAGCGGCGGCGCATAAATTGGCCGATTGGGTTATGGCGCAAGAGGTCCGTCCGCTGCATATCATTCTGGCCATGTTGGCCAGTAAGGCGCATGATAAATATTTGGCCGCTTTGCAGGGCGGGCTAGCAGACAGGCAAGTGCACATTCACGCCGTGCCGATTGACGGCAATGACAATGCCTTGCCGCCCGATAAACTGGTCACAACAGCGCAAAATATTGGCCTATCGGCGTCGGCGCATGCCAACCCTGCCGCCGCTTTGGCTGGGATAAATGATGAAGACGCGTTGATTGTCATTGCCGGCTCGCTTTATCTGGCCGGTGATGTGCTGCGCCAACACGGATGAGGCAGCCTATAGGCTTTCGTCAATCCAGCTTTTAATGTCGCTTTTCGGCGCGGCCCCGACTTTGGTGGCGGCCGCTTGCCCGTCTTGGAAAATCATCATGGTCGGAATTGAGCGCACACCATAAGTCGTTGGGGCTTCCGGATTTTCATCAATATTGATTTTGATAATGGAAATTTTGCCCGCATATTCGTCTGATAATTCATCAAGAGCGGGGGCAATTTGCTTGCATGGCCCGCACCATTCGGCCCAAAAATCAACTAATACCGGGCCGTCAGCATTTAATACGGCTTGTTCAAATTCATCGTCTTTAATATGCGACACGCTCATTTTCTTCTCCTTCAGCGCTTTTATCTAATGTAGGCGCGCCATTATTGATTCTCAAGGGGGCGCGTGCCGCCCAATATATCGGCCAATGTCGCCTCAAGCGCTGCTTCATCAAGGCGGTCAATGCGCCCATTCTGCGTCCATATGAGCGCGCATTTGACTGGCTTGTCATTTTGGAGCGCCGCTTGCATGAGCGCACGATAAGCCGCCATTTGCGGCAAATAAGCACCACCATTGGTTGCTTCGGGCGGGGTGCCGGTTTTGAAATCGACTAGCAAAACAGCCTCATTGGTCTCCACATGCCGGTCGATTTGCCCCGACAGCGCCAGTTTTGTGCCGTCATGGCGCGTCAAAAAACCGCCAATCGGCGCTTCCGCCAAAGCGGCATCGGAAAATAGCGGGGCCAGTTCTGCATCATTTAAAAGCGCCATAATCTGATGCAGCAAATGGTCAATATCGGGCCCCAAATGATGTGTGAGATAGGCCTTTGCCGCATCATGACGTTGGGCCGATTCATAGCGCGGCAGGATTTCCAATAATTTATGCACCACGCGACCGCGCGCCGCGGCGGCGCGCAAGGTTTCATCGTTCAAGCCGCGTCCGGCCACGCCATCGCCGCGATCGGCCAAGCCCGATGGCGAGAATATTTTATTGCCGAAAAAGCCATAGCCATCAGGCTTCTCATGCGGTGCGGCGCGCATCCAATGCGGCGCATCAGGCAAATTAACCGGCAGCGCATCTATCTCATCATCGGCTTTTTGGAGTGGCTGTTCGCCGGCGGCGAGAGCTTGCTGTGCGGCACTGTCGACATTTTCGCTCAGCATGGCATACCAACTATCGGCCGGCGCTTGCGTGCGGCCTTTTGGTAGCCAGCCACCAATATAGAGGCGGTCGCGGGCCCGAGTCATGGCGACATATAAAAGCCGCTTTTCTTCTTGTAGGGCGGTTTGGCGCGCTGCTTCGACCTGCGCCGCATTATAGCTGTCGCGCAAGGCTTGGCTGGCGCGCCATAGGGGTACAGTCTCACCATCTGGCGTCTCGGCAAATTGCATGCGCTCTTCCGCGCCGCTGCCACCTACGGCGCGGCACGTATCGGGCAAAAAGACAATCGGCGCCTCCAGCCCTTTGGCACCATGCACGGTCATAATGCGCACCGCCCCGCTGCGCGCTTCCATATCGCGTTTAATGTCTTGGCTGCCCTGACGCAACCAATGGACAAAGCCCTGCAGGCTGGCTGCATGCGTCGCCTCATAGGCCAGTGCTAAGCGTAGCAATTCGCTCAACGGGTCGTCAATTTCAGGCCCCAAGCGCGCGCTTAATAATTTATGTCCGCCTTCAGCACCCAAAAATTGCGCCAATAATTCATAAGGCGAGAGAAAATCGCATTGGCGCAGTAGCCAAGCTAGCCGTTCATGCGCAGCTTTTAATTTTTCATTATCGGTTTTTTCCGCCGCTGCGCACAGAGCGTCAAACAGTGTGGATTTGCGCCCATGCGCCAGAGAGAACAGTGCGTCTTCGTCGAGCCCGCCCAGAGGGCTGCGCAGAAATATGGCGACCGCCATATCATCGGACGGGTTTAGCGCAATATCGAGCGCGACCAGCATATCGGCAACCGCCAATTGCTGCAGCAGCACCATGCGGTCGGCACCGGCGACATTAATCTGCCGACGTTTAAGCGCACGGCTCAATTCCGGCACAAACGCATCGCGTTTGCGCACCAGAACCAAAATATCACCGGCCGTGATGTTTTGCGTCGGGTCGCCCAATAGCGCATCGATTTTCTCGGCAATGTGGTGTGCCAGTTTTTGCCGTCCACCGGCCTCGGCGATTTCTGGAATTTGCCATGCCGCCATATCATCATCGGCGCGCGGCGTTTCAAAAGCAGGCCATATTTCAACATGGCCGATGGCCTTGCCGCGTTGGGCAATATGGTGCATCGGTTCTGCGCCCGCCGTAACCCCTTGACGCATGGCATTATCGGTAAAAAGCAAATCGACGGCCTGCAAAATTTGCGGTGCCGAGCGCCACGAATGGTTCATCGGCACGCGCGCAAATTGCCCGCCAATGGCGTTCACCACGTCTTCAAAATAATCACCCTGACGGGCAAAACCGCGCGGGTCAGCGCCTTGAAAGCTGAAAATGGATTGTTTTTCATCGCCGACGGCAAATAAGGTGCGCGCCGCGCCATCGCGTCCCAACAGGCCGGCATCGTCAAAAAACGCATCGGCCAGCGCCTTGATGACGCGCCATTGCGCCGGGCTGGTATCTTGCGCCTCATCGACCAAAATATGCTCAAGCCCGTTATCGATTTTGAACAACACCCATTGCGCGGCCCCCTGAGCGCTCAACATGCGGTCGGTCATGGCGACCAAATCGTAATAATCGAGCACGGCGCGGCGGTTTTTTTCGGCTGCATAAAGGCTCAGTAAAGCCTCAGCAAAATCATAAAGTGCCGCGGTTAGGCGATAATTGTTCAGCGCTTTGACCTGTTCATCAAGCCGCGCCATATCTTCGGCGGCGCTATCCATCGCAGCGGCCAATTCGGGGTTTTTCAAGGCCAGCGGGGCATTGTAAAGGGTTTGGCGCGCCCCGCCCTGTTCGGTGTAAAACACGCTGCGCAAATGGACCCAAGCGGTTTCCGCCCCCGCCGCGCCGGTTTTTGCATATGCGTCCAGCCATTTTTGCAAACGCGCCGCCTGTTTTTGATCATTGGCCGTGCCGCCCTCATACCAAGCCATTGCAGCTTTTGCCGTAGCGAGAAATTTCTGCCCTGCTTGGTGCAGCACGGTTGTCGGGTCGGGCAAAGTGCCATCGGCTTGCCGCCCTTTATCAAGCTGCATCGCTTGCGCCAATATACGTAAATTTTCGCGGGCCCGGGCGCTATCAAAAGCGTCGCGCTGCGCCAAAATTTGGCGTCCCAATGCGATGACATCATTTTCCGCCAAAGCCCTTGTCAGCACCGCCATCGCTTCGGTGCGCGCTGCGCTATGCGTGCCGAGCAATAAATCGGCAATAATGGCGCTTTGCAGGTTTTGCGCTTCCTGCTCATCCATCAAGTCGAAATGCGGCGACAGGCCGGCCTCCAGCGGGAACCGTTTGAGCAGGCTCTCGCAAAAACCGTGAATGGTCTGCACCCGCAAACCGCCGGGTGTTTCAAGCGCACGGGCAAATAAAACCCGAGCCGCGTGCAGGGTTTTTTCATCGGCCGTGCTGCCCAGCCTTTCGACAATCGCCGCTTGTAACGCCGCGTCATCGAGCAGGGCCCATTCGGCCAATAGGTCGAATAAGCGGCTTTGCATTTCCGCCGCCGCGGCGCGCGTATAGGTCAGGCACAGCAATTTTTCCGGTGCCACCCCATCGAGCATGAGGCGCACCAGCCGCGACACCAGAATATAGGTTTTACCGGCGCCGGCATTGGCCCCGACCCAAGCCGACCCGTGCGGGTTGAGCGCATCATTTGGGGTTGCCCCAGTTGCGCTCATGCCTCGTCCTCCTCTTGCCATTCGGGGCAGCGCGCCAAATGGTCAAACGGTAAATCGGTAAGATTATTGGCACCGAAACGCGGGCGCGGGCGAATATGGACGGGATAGGCTTGCGCCGCGTCATCATAGGTCTGCATCAGGCGGCGCAACATGTCGAGCGCGCCGTCAATCAGCGCGTCATTGCTGGCAAAATGCTTTGCCTCCGCCGCCGGTGTGCGCCCGCTCAAGCGCAAATAGGTCAGCGCTGCGCTATGGCCCGATATGTCGTCCCCCGCTTCGCCAAAACCGCCATCGCGCAAAATCGCCGCTTCCAGCGTCAATTGCGGTGCCAAATGCCCGGTGACGGCTTTTTGGCTCGGCGGTTGGCCGGATTTATAGTCGATAATTTCATAGGCGCCGTTTTTCAGCCGGTCAATGCGGTCGGCTTTGGCGGTCACGGTGATGTCGCCCAGTTGCAAATGGCCGCTCACCTCAACATGGCTGGCCGCAATATGCTTGGCCCGGTCGGCTTCATAATCTGCCAACCATAGGGCCAGCGCCTGCAGCCGCGCCTGCCAAAATTGCATCAACGCGGCACCACCACCATGCAAAGCCTCTTCTTCGCGGGCAAGCGTCAAAAAAGCGGCTGATGCATTATCCGCTTGATGATGCCCGCCGGCGATAAATTTCTCCATCAGCGCATGCAGAAAAATGCCGCGATGGGCCGCATTGGGCGGCGCATCAACCCCATCAAGGGCCCGCAAATTGAGTATTTTGCGGGCGTAAATCTCATAAGGGTTGTGCAAAAGCGTTTCGATTTGCGTGACCGATAATTGTTTCGGCCTTGCCGCTTTGGGCGGGCGCGGTTGGGGCGCTGTGGCAGGGCTCACCGCTTCGGCGCTTTGGTCCAAGCTTTGCCACCAGCCGATAAGCGCATCGCCTTTTTGGCGTGGCAATTTTCCGGCAAAGGTTTCGATGCGCCGCAGCCAGCGCGCCGCCACGCTGGGCGCGCCATCAATTTTCTTGGCCCGCGTCAAATATATCTCCGGTGCGGCGGCGGCCTGCACAAAATCATGCGCCGCTTGCCCGATTTGGCGTTCCGGCTGGCTCATGCCCAATTTCTCGCGCATCGGGCGCGACAACCAGGCCCCGGTCTCTGGCATCGGTGGCCAAACGGTTTCATTCAGCGCCCCCAAAATCATCACATCGGCCTGCATGAGGCGCGCTTCCAATGGCCCCAAAATCGACAAGCGCGGTTGCCCGGGGACTTGGCGGCGCACATTTTGACGCCGCAACCACATGTCGAAAAGGGCCGGAAAATCACCCCATCTCATGGGCGGGGCGAGCGCGCTATGGGCGTGCAGCATGTCGAACAAAGCGGCCAAAGCGCGGCCTTCTTCGTCATTTTTGAACAAAATATCGGCACCGGTTTCGCCTTCGGTGTTTTCCGCTTCGGCCAATAAGGCTGACGCGCATTGCATCAGCGCCGTCAAATAATCGCTCATGCGCGCTTTAGCCTTTATCGCCGCAAGCGCGGCAAAGGCCGTTTCCAAGCGGTGCAGTAAATCAATGGCGGCTTTTTTCTCGTCGGCGGCAAGTTTTTCTTTGCTGTCCAGCAAGGTGCGATATCCGCTCATGCCGCCAAACGGGCGCGGCCCACGTAAGACGGCATTTTCCAATAGCCGCACATGCTGCAAATGCCGACCGCGTTTTTGCCCGAGACAGACCAGCGGATGTTTCATCAGTGCCAATAAATCGACCGGCGCAAATTGGCCGTGATGGGCCTGTAAAATCAGCCGCAAAAGACGCGCGCGCGGCAGATTGGCCAGCGGTTGGCCTGCCGAATCGTCAATATTAATGTCCCAGCGTTTCAATTCGGCTGCCACGCGGCGTGCCAAATTACGGTCGCGCGTCACCAAAGCGGCGGTTTTCTCGGGCTCTTCCAGCACGCCGCGCATGGCCAGCGCAATGGCACCGGCTTCGGCACGCATATCGGGCGCTTCAATCAGCGTCAGCCCGTCAAAAGCCGCCGCCGGATGGGGCGCGTCGCCATGTGCGGCCTGTGGGGCTTGTGCGGCTCGTGCCGTTTTTTGTTCAATCCAATGGGCGGGTTCTTGTGCCGGCACCAGCGCTTGATTGAGCAGTTGCGCCCGCGCCGAGGCCTGTGTCGTGCCGGGGAAAGCCTGCACATCTGCGAGTCCGGCACCCATATGGTTGAGCAATTGCGCCAGCGCATATTGCGGGTGCACATCATCTTTGCCGACGGCGCGCCATAAATCATCGCTTGCCGCCTCATCCAAGCCCGGCAACACCACGGCACCGCGCGGCAGGCGCGCAATCACCGCCAATAAATCAGCCGTGGCCCGAATGGAGCCGGTCGAACCGGCGGCAATAACCGGCCGGTCGGGCGGGTCGGTTTGCCAGTTCGCGCAGCGTTTTTGCAGCAACGCACTACGCCGCGCCGTCGGGTCCATTTGCCCCAATTCTTGCAATTGCGCAGGCCAAAAGCGCAATACGATATTGAGCAGAGCGACAATATGCTGCCAATTTTCCGCCAATTCCTCCGGCGCCAAATCATCAAGCCGCTCCAGCCGCGCCTGCTCATTTTGCGTCTGGTCGAGAAAGCGCTCCAAATCATGCACCAGCGCCGATAATTTGACGGCATTGAGCGGCGTTTCATCGGCCGCATTGAACCGGCCCAAGCCGCCTTGTGCGGCCCATTTTTCCACCAATGGCAGCAAGTAAAAATGCCGCGCCATTTTGTCAATGGCGGGCGGCAAGTCATCATCGGGCATGGCGGCGCTCAACGTATCGGGCAGTTCCTCATCCAAATCGCCCAGCGTGTCGATGCGCGGCAGCAAAAGCGCTTGGCGTCCCGCTTCGGCCGCTTGCGCCAGCAATTCTCCGGCCAGCATGCGCGCGGCGCGCCGTGTCGGCAGTAAAATTTGCACTTCTTCAAGGCGGCAAGAACCGAATAGTGCATGGCGCTGCCCATCGTCGAGAAGCGCAGCAGCCAGCTTGGACAAAAACGGTTGACCGGCCGCAATATTGTAAATATGCGGGCGCCCGCTTTGTGGCGTTTCGGCGCGTTCAGAATCACTCGGCGTTTGGCTCATGCGCCATTATAGCATGGCATGGGGCGAGGCTCATAAGGCCACGCTTTGTTTAGGGCGCGGCCAGATAATCTTGCGCCGCTTGGCGCCCGTCAGGTGTGCCAACATGCATCCAATGCCCGTCAAGCATATGACCGAACAGGGCGTCTCGCGCTTGCGCCGCATCATAAACCGTGTTCAAGGAAAAAGCCCCGTCGGGCAGGGCATCAAAAAGGCAAGGCTTGAGAATTTGCACGCCGGCGAAAATATGCGCCGCCGCCTCTTCCGCGCGCCGCGTCAAACGGCGGTCGGCATGCAACACATAATCGCCCTTGCCGTCATAGCCGCTGGCGTGGTGCCTTGCGCTCAACAATAAAAGCGCATCCATCGCTGCGGCGTCAAAACCCCGCATCATTTGCGCCAGCGCCTGATTGGCATTATCGGCTTCGTGCCATAAGACATCGCCATTGGCGACGAGAAACGGCGCGTCGCCCAGAAGCGGTAGGGCTTTTTTGACGCCGCCGCCGGTTTCCAATAAAGCGGCGCGTTCGTCTGAAAACACAATTTCGCAAGACCCTGCATAGTCCGCCATAGCGCGCTCAATGATATCAGCCTTGTGGTGCAGATTGATGATGATTTTTTCAATGCCCGCTTGTTCAAGCCGCATCACCATACGCATGAGCAGGCTTTGACCGCCAATTTCGGTCAGCGGCTTGGGCGGGTCATCGGCTTGCGCTTGCATGCGTGTGCCTTTGCCGGCGGCCAAAATCATCGCATTTTTAATCATGCTTAAGCTCCAGCGCCGGCGCGGCATATTGCGCCAGCCAAGCGGCCACGGGCTGCAAAACCGGGGCCTGCAAATGTGTTTTCAAATAGCCGATAATGCGCGGCATATGGGCCAGATAGGCCGGTTTGCCGTCGCGTTCAGCAAGGCGGATGAAAATACCGGCAATTTTCAAATTGCGCTGCACACAAGCAATGGCAAAAGCATCGGTGAAAGCCCGGCGCGCTGCTGCGTCATCGCCAAATCGCTTATCCATATAATGCGCCAGCATATGTTCCCGATTGCCGGCACTGACATTTATGCGCGCGTCGCAGACAAGCGAAGCGACATCATAAGCGGCATGGCCCTGAAGCGCGTCTTGCACGTCAATCAGGCCGATGCGATGGCGGCCCTGCGCCGCGTCTCGCCATATGAGATTGACCGAATGATAATCGCGCAACACGGTGACCTTATCGGTTTTCATCAAGTCATCGCCGAGGCGGCGCCATATGTCGTGCCATTCCTTTTGCGCCGCTGCGTCAATCTCAATGCCACGCCAGGGCAAAAACCAATCGGTGAATAAGGCCGCCTCAACCGCCTGCACTGCGCCGTCATAAACGGCCAGAAAATCAGGCGGGGAGTGACGGTGAAGATACAAAAGATTTTCGACCGCCTCATAATAAAACACCGCGCGGTCAATCGGCTCGATACCGGTTTCGGGGGCGGCCAAATGGCGGTCGCCGAAATCTTCNAGCANGGCAAAGCCCNTATCGCGGTCGCAGGCATAAAGTTNNGGTGCGGCCATTCCGACATCACGCANCCAGTTCACCATATCGGCAAAGCGCGGCATGGCNTCGGCCAAATGGGCAATTTGNCTATAGGGNTTGCCGTCATAAACCGGCGGCCCGTCAGGCATGGCTTGCCAATCCATTAAGACGGCGCTGCTGTCCCTGCCTGCCTCTTTGCCCGTCTTGTTATCCGTCGCGCTGACCAGCCGTTCATAGCGCCGCGTCGAGGCATCTCCGGCCAATGGCATGCGGTCAGCGGCGCGCCAATCCGTATTGGAAAGAAAATCGGTCAAAGCGGCATCGCGCGCCGCGGTTTTGCCAAGCGCGGCCAATATGTCGGCACCCGCTTCAATGGAAATGAGGCGGCCATGAGCCGCCATATCAAGCGTCACATGAATATCGGCTTCGGGCAGCGCGCCGTCCCCGTTTTGCGGCCATTCAATCAGGCAAATATGGTCAGTCACCGCCTCGAGCAAGCCCAATTCGTCAATTTCTTGCGGGNTTGCGAGGCGATAGAGATCGGCATGCCATATCGGCACTGATGCTTCATAGGGTTGCACCAAAGCGAAGCTGGGGCTTGGCACTTGCGTGGCTTGGCCGCAAATGGCGCGGATAAGCCCGCGCGCAAAGGCGGTTTTGCCGACCCCCAAATCACCATGCAGAAAAATCAAACATGGCCCATCAAGCGCCGCCGCCAGCCAGCTCGCCACGCGTGCACTGGCCGCCTCATCNACACTGTCATAGGTAAATTTGCGNTCCGCCATATCTGCTTTTACGAAGCCGACACGGTTTCGGCAAGCTAGTAGCGATAATGCTCCGGCTTATAAGGCCCGGCNTGCGCAATGCCCAAATAATCGGCTTGGTCAGTCGATAATTCGGTCAGCTTGGCNCCCAGCTTGGCAAGGTGCAGGCGCGCCACTTTTTCATCGAGATGTTTGGGCAGCACATAGACTTGNCGNTCGTAATTATCGCCGTTTTGCCACAGCTCGATTTGCGCCAAAACCTGATTGGTAAAGCTCGCGCTCATGACAAAGCTTGGATGGCCGGTGGCGCAGCCCAAATTGAGCAGGCGGCCTTCGGCCAGCAAAATAATGCGTTTGCCGTCAGGAAATTCGATCTCATCGACTTGCGGTTTGACATTGTGCCAAGCCATATTTTTCAAAGCGGCGACCTGNATCTCGCTGTCAAAATGGCCGATATTGCCGACAATNGCGCGGTCTTTCATCTCGCGCATATGGTCGAGCGTGATGATATCCTTATTGCCGGTGGCGGTGATGAAAATATCGGCCATCGGCGCGGCCTCTTCCATTGTGGTGACTTCATAGCCNTCCATCGCCGCTTGCAGCGCACAAATCGGNTCAATTTCAGTGACCATGACGCGCGCGCCTTGCGAGCGCAGGCTTTCAGCCGAGCCTTTGCCGACATCGCCATAGCCGCAAACCACNGCAATCTTGCCGGCCATCATCACATCTGTGGCGCGTTTCACGCCGTCAACCAGACTTTCGCGGCAGCCGTAAAGATTGTCGAATTTTGACTTGGTAACGCTGTCATTGACGTTAATGGCGGGAATTTTCAAAGTGCCGTCTTTGGCCATTTCATAGAGCCGCAATACGCCGGTGGTGGTTTCTTCTGACACGCCTACGCAATCATCCAGCACTTCAGGATATTTCTCATGGCACAAAGTGGTCAAATCACCACCATCATCNAGNAGAATATTGGGGGTCCANCCATCAGGGCCTTTAATGGTCTGCTCCACGCACCACCAATATTCCTCTTCGGTCTCTTCTTTCCAAGCGAAAACCGGCACACCGGTGGCGGCAANTGCAGCCGCGGCGTGATCTTGNGTCGAGAAAATATTGCAAGACGACCAGCGCACTTCGGCTCCCAAAGCGGTCAATGTCTCGATTAATACGGCGGTTTGAATAGTCATATGCAAACAGCCGGTAATACGAGCGCCGTTGAGAGGCTTCTCCGCGCCATATTCGTCGCGCAGTGCTATCAGGCCGGGCATTTCTGTTTCGGCAATGGCGATTTCTTTGCGGCCCCAATCAGCGAGCGACATATCAGCCACTTTATAATCCTGTGACATTTTAGTCTCCTTGTGTATTACGCGGATTTTGTAGCAGCTTGGTAAGGCCCAAGCAAGAAAGATATAAAGAAATCTTTATATAGTCTTGCGCCTAATCTTCGCCGAATTTATCCGATACTAACGCTGCCAAAGCGGTTATCGCCGCATCGGCTTGAATGCCTGTGGCGCTGATCTTGATTTGCGTGCCGCACGCCGCGCCCAGCATCATCAACCCCATAATCGAGGTGGCGTGCACAGTCTCGCCGTCTTTCGAGACGCTGACCGTGGCGTCATAGCTTTCTGCCAATCGTACGAATTGGGCCGAAGCGCGGGCGTGCAGACCGCGTTGATTGGATAGGGTTAGAACGGTGCTTACAGGCGGACCAACCATTTACCTACTCATTCAGTCGCCCGAGGCCTCGCCTAGCACCTCGCTGGCCACGGAAATATACTTTTGTGCTGCTTGTTTAGCTTCCAAAACTGCTTCAGCCAAATCCTTGCTCTCGCGTATCGAAGTCAATTTAATCAGCATGGGCAGATTAACACCGGCAATCACCTCAACCCGGTTTTTTTCTAAAAGAGAGATTGCTAAATTTGATGGCGTGCCGCCAAACATGTCGGTCAGCAAAACCACGCCGGCACCACTTTCGACCTCACATATGGCGTCAACAATATCTTGTCGACGTTTTTCCATGTTGTCATCGGCCCCAATGCAAATAGAGGCGATATTTTCCTGCGTTCCAACCACATGTTCTAGCGCGAAACGAAACTCGTCAGCCAATGCGCCATGCGTGACCAAAACCAAACCGATCATCTACTTCTCCTTCACGGAGTTACACCTTGCAAGAGTTTCCTCAGCCAATCAAGCAGCGCGTGATCTCATTATCGATAAACGCCATCAAGAGACAGGCCTGCTTCCGACACAAACTCTAGCGCGCGCGCAATAATCCCNGCGCTCGTCATATCATGGCCGTGCAGTCTTATAAGCGGTATGTTAATGCCCTGGCGGGAGAAGCTTTCTGCTTTTGCAAGGCGCGGCAGTTGCTCGCGTGTAACCAGTTCCACCGCCAAATCTATCATCGCATTCTGATGGGGTACGGTGATGATGCCGAGCCCGCGCAATTCAATAAGCCCGGCCAAGTTGTCTGGCGGTGCAGCTTGTAAGTTGTTGCCGATCACCGTTAAACAAACGCGGTCATCAGCAGTTAATTGACCCCCATAATGGTCGATTAATTGCAAAGCAAGGCTCGATTTACCGCTGCCAGATGGGCCCAGAAGTAACACGCCGCCTAGCGGGAGCTTGACAGCGCTGGCATGTATGGTGTCGCTCGTCAACTCACCCGTCATCTACTTTTTGAACCTCTTTGGTGCGTTTCCGCCTGGACGGTGTCTCTGCTAGGGGCAAGCTCAGGGTAAAATAAGCGCCAGTGCCGTCGGGTCGGTTTTCCGCAATCAAGTCACCACCATGTGCGCGAGCAATTTGCCGCGAGATGGAAAGACCCAAACCCGAATGCCCAAAGCCGGCGACGGATTGGCTGTTCTCTAGCGGCTGGTTGCTGCGGTCAGTGTAGAACCGGTCAAAAATTTTCTCTTGCGTGTCTGCGGCCAGGCCCGGGCCCTCATCAGCGATGAGCAAAAGCACCTCGTTGTTTCGCCGTTGTGTGGTCAAGAAAACGCGCCCACCCGATGGGGTGAAAGAAACTGCATTCGTCAAGAGATTGTCTATGATTTGGGCAATGCGCGGCTTTTGTCCCAATACCGGACAGGTGGTGTCTGTGCGCGACACTAAAATAACCTGTCTCTCGCTCTGAAAGCCTTGTGCCAAGGCGCTGGATAATTCTTCGGCAAGCAGGCTCAAATCAAACAGCTCGCTGGGTTCCAAATTAAGCTCAGCGTCCAGCCGCGTGGCTTTTGAAATATCGGAGATTAAGCGATTGAGCCGATTAATGTCATTGTGAATAATGCCCATAAGCTCGGCGCGGTTGTCATCTTGCGAGCGTTCCAAGCTTTGCACGGCGCTGTGCAGCGAGGTCAGGGGGTTTTTCAACTCATGAGCTACATCGGCGGCAAAGCGGTCAATAGCGTTAATACGAGCCAAAAGGCGATCGGTCATATCGCGCAGAGCCCCTGATAATTCAGCAATCTCATCGCGTCGATATGATAAATCGGGGATCGTCTCTAAGCCCGGCAGGCCTGGCGAGGTGCTGCCAAATCCGCGCATGGCTGCTGCCAAGCGGCGGACCGGCACCACCATTGTCGCGACCAACAAAAGCGAGGTGATGATATTGACGACCAGCGCGATGGCCGAGAGTTGCAAAATCAAGCGTCTCTCTTCAACCAATAAAGCATCAATTTCGCCCGGTTGGGTTGATACCATCAGCGCTCCGACAATGGCACGATAACCTTGAACTGGCACAGCAACAGTCAAAATATCGCCGCCCTCTTCTGATTCCCTTTGCGCGCTGGATGCTTGCCCGCGGAGCGCTCCGGCCACTTCCGCCAAGCTCAGGCCATCGGCTGCGTTTAGTTCGCTTAATAGTGGGGTCGGTTCCCTCCAAAGCGAGGCTATGGAATCAAACGCCCCTCGTATCCAGCCTGGCATCGACTCACTGTCAGGTATAGGAGGCAGTGATTTTGCAATAATGCGGGCTGAGCGATCCATGTGAGCGCTGTCCAAAACTAGTCGCCCATTGCGCGCATAAAGTCGAAGCCGAGAAGCGGAAACAAGACGGGCACGTGCTAAAATCACTTCGGCATCGCGCAATTGCCAGTCGGAACGCCCACCATTCTGCAACAGTCGGTTAATGATAGAGGGCTCAAAAAACTGAAACGGATTATCGGCTTGCACCGTCGGGGCGAGCGCGCCGGCAATTAGATTGGCTTGCGTTTCCAGGCTTTGTCGATAGGCATTGGTCAAAAGCTGGCGGCTTTCCTGAAACATGAAAAACCCGCCTACGAGCACCAAAAGCCCCAGCATGTTGAGCCCGATAAGACGTGCAATCAGCGACCGCCAAATGGTCGGACGAATGATTTTACGCGCTTCACTTTCGGCCATTTAACTCACTTCTTTAAATTTATATCCCACGCCATAAAGTGTCTCGATTGCATCAAAGTCTCTATCGACCTGGCGGAACTTGCGGCGCAATCTTTTGATATGGCTGTCTATGGTGCGGTCGTCTACATAGATCTGGTCATCATAGGCAGCGTCCATAAGCTGGTCGCGACTTTTCACCACACCTGGGCGGCGCGCCAGTGCGTCAAGTATCATAAATTCGGTGACTGTGAGCGAAACGCCGGCTCCTTGCCAGAAGCAATCATGGCGCTCGCCGTCCAATGTCAGGCGTCCGCGGACCAGGACATTGTCCCTATCATTACCCTTTTGTTCTTTATCGCCAGTCGTAGTCGGGTCATTTCGCGCTTTGGTGCGGCGCAAAACGGCGCGAATGCGTTCTATCAAAAGGCGCTGCGAAAACGGCTTGGTGATATAATCATCAGCCCCCATTTTTAGGCCGAAAACCTCATCGATTTCATCATCTTTGGAAGTTAAGAAAACTACGGGCATTTGGCTGGTTTGCCGAAGTTTTCGAAGCAATTCGAGGCCGTCCATGCGCGGCATTTTAATATCAAAAATACCAATATCGGCAGGCATATGCGCTAGTCCCTGCAGGGCGCTTGCACCGTCGGTAAAGCTGCGCACGCCATAGCCTTCNGCNTCCAGCGCCATGCGCACCGAGGCTAGAATATTGGCGTCATCATCGACTAGAATGATTTGNGGCATGCNTTATCCNTTCATCTTTGAGTTTAAGCGTTTACCGGCTCNTGAGAAAGGGTTTTGCNANNGCCGNCGNANGACGTGNGCNANAAANTATTATCCATCAACACAATTNTGGCAGNGATGAGGCTCGAANCNTGTCGATGGNGNTGCCCAGTCTTGCGCAGTCATAAGCAGTCGCATATAAAAGTNNGNAGTTTTTTTCATGGGNNCTGCCCGAAAAAACNTACGGGAGAGNTNAAGCATGCAGCAAAGCGGTTTTCACANGAGTTCNAANGGCGTCGACCAGCAAGGCTTNGNCAAAGCTGCCGCCATTTATTGGAATTTNCGTCCTTCTGAAATTTANGAANTGGCGNTGGCGCGCGGCGANGGCGAAATTGCTGCCAGCGGCCCGCTTTTGGTNAAAACAGGCGCTCANACGGGTCGCTCGGCGCAGGATAAATTTATNGTCCGCGATGNGACGACAGAAGACAACATTTGGTGGGATAATAATAAATCTATGACTGCACAGCAGTTCGAGGCCCTGCATGGTGACATGTTGGTTCATGCAGAAGGGAAGGAATTGCTGGTGCAGGATTTGTTTGGTGGGGCCGACAAGACCCACCGTCTTGCAACCCGCGTGGTCACTGAGCTGGCATGGCATTCTTTGTTCATTCAAAACCTGCTCATCGAGCCGCAAGAGCAGGAACTAGAGGGCTTTGACCCTGAATTTATGATTTTGAATTTCCCAAGTTTTAAAGCGGATACGACGCGCCACGGCAGCCGTTCCGAGACCATGATTGCGGTTAATTTCGACAAAAAATTAGTTTTGATTTGCGGGACGTCTTATGCCGGTGAGACCAAAAAGTCAGTATTTTCTATGCTCAATTATACCTTGCCGCCCAAGCGCGTCATGCCGATGCATTGCTCGGTCAATGTCGGACCGGACGGCGATAGCGCGGTTTTCTTTGGCCTGTCGGGCACCGGAAAAACCACACTTTCGGCCGATCCCAATCGTAAATTGGTGGGCGATGATGAACATGGTTGGTCGGAAAACGGTGTGTTCAATTTCGAAGGCGGCTGTTACGCCAAAATGATCAATCTGTCAGAAGAAGCTGAGCCAGAAATTTTTGCCACCACCAAGCGCTTTGGCACGGTGCTGGAAAATGTTGTTATGGACCCAGTCACCCGCGAGCTTGATTTTGACGATAATACGCTGGCCGAAAATTCGCGCGGCGCTTATCCGCTTTCTTTTATCCCCAACGCGTCTGAAACCGGCACGGCGGGGCATCCGAAAAACATCATAATGTTGACGGCCGATGCATTTGGCGTTTTACCGCCAATTTCGCGCCTGACCCCGAGCCAGGCTATGTATCACTTCTTATCAGGGTATACCGCCAAAGTGGCGGGTACGGAAAAAGGAGTTACCGAGCCGGAAGCAACCTTCTCAACCTGTTTCGGCGCACCTTTCATGCCGCGCCACCCGTCGGAATATGGCAATTTGCTGCGCGACCTCATTGCTGAGCATGATGCCAAATGCTGGCTCGTCAATACCGGATGGACCGGCGGAGCTTATGGCATTGGCAATCGCATGCCGATTAAAGAAACCCGCGCACTTTTGTCCGCTGCTTTGGACGGCAGCCTAAACCATGCGGAGTTCAGCAAAGATGAAAATTTCGGCTTTGATGTGCCGGTCGCCGTGCCCGGCGTCGACAACTCCATCCTCAATCCGCGCGACACTTGGGACGATAAAGCGGCTTATGATGCGCAAGCCAATAAGCTGGTCGCCATGTTTGTCGATAATTTCGCCAAATTCATCGAACATGTTGATGATAATGTGAAAGCGGCGGCGCTGGCTGCTGAGTAGTGGCTGCTGAGTGACTAAAAGCGCCCGCTTGTCTCTAGGCAGGCCCGGCGCGCCTTGTCCCCGTGTAGCCCGTCAGCAAGCTAAGCATGTATGACGGGCGAAACAGTCTCACAATCAAAGCGGATTTGAATTCAAGGCGGGGTTTCGACCCCGCCTTTTTCCATTATTCTTTATAATTAGGAAAAAAATTATTAAAATATTACTAATTAAATAAATTAATACTATTAATGGGCCTCTTCCCAGTTATTTGCGGCTTGTGCATCTACAACCAGCGGCACGGACAGGCTCAGACGCGGTGTGCAGGCGCTTTCCATCGTGGTTTTGACGGTTTCGATGAGTTTTTCGCAGTGTTTCTGCGGTGCTTCAAAGATTAACTCATCATGCACTTGCAGCAGCATTTTGGCGTCTTTCAGCTTGGCTTGGTCGAGTGCGGCGGGCATGTGCACCATAGCGCGGCGAATAATATCTGCCGCCGTGCCCTGTATCGGGGCATTAATGGCGGCGCGTTCGGCAAAGGCTTTGCGGGCCGGAATTTTGGCCTTGATTTCCGGCACATGCACTTTGCGCCCGAACAGGGTGGTTACATAGCCTTGCGCTTTCGCCTCCGCTTTTACATGCTCCATATAATCCTTAATGCCGGGAAATTTCTCAAAATAGGCTTTGATGTAATCACCCGCCTCACCGCGCGATATGCCCAGCTGATTGGCCAGCCCGAAAGCCGAAATGCCGTAAATAATGCCGAAATTAATCGCCTTTGCGCGGCGGCGCACTTCCGCCGTCATCTCGGCCATCGGCACATTGAACATTTCAGACGCGGTCATGGCATGAATATCATCGCCGTTCAAAAACGCGTTTTTCAGCGCGTCAATATCGGCCATATGCGCCAGTACGCGCAATTCAATCTGGCTGTAATCGGCACTGACCAGCTGATGGCCGTCCGCCGCGATAAAGGCGGTGCGGATGCGCCGCCCGTCTTCCGTGCGAATGGGAATATTTTGCAAATTCGGCTCGGAGGAAGACAAGCGCCCCGTCGTCGTTGCGGCCAAAGAATAGGAGGTGTGAATGCGCCCGGTCTCAGGATGGATAAATTCGGGCAGCGCATCCGTATAGGTTGATTTCAACTTGGCGAGGCCGCGCCAATCAAGCACCAGCTGCGCCAAAGACACACCCTCAGCCGCCAAACCTTCCAGCACATCGGCACCGGTGCCCCAAGCGCCGGTTTTGGTTTTCTTGCCGCCGGCCAAGCCCATTTTGTCAAACAGGATTTCGCCCAATTGTTTGGGGCTGGCAATGTTGAAGCTTTCGCCTGCCGTTTCGTAAATCTCGGCTTCCATCGCTGCCATTTTTTGCGCGAACTCGCCCGATAGGCGCGACAGCACAGCGCGGTCTACCGCCACCCCTTCGGCTTCCATGGCGCGCAGCACCTCAACCAATGGCCGCTCTGTCGTCTCATAAACACCCACCATATGATCGGCCAACAAGCGCGGCTGCAAATGCTTATAAAGCCGCAAAGTGACATCGGCATCTTCTGCCGCATAGGCGGTCGCTTTATCTATCGGCACTTGGTCAAAAGTGATTTGGTTTTTGCCGCTGCCCAATAATTCCTTAATCGGTATCGGCGCATGGCCGAGATATTTTTGCGCCAGCGCATCCATGCCATGCCCGTGATTGCCGGCGTCTAGCGCATAAGACATCAGCATGGTGTCTTCATAGGCACATAGCGTCAGCCCGTAGCGCGCCAAAATTTGCGTGTCGAATTTGGCATTTTGCAGAATCTTTTTAACCGACGGGTCAGCCAAAAGCGGCTTTAACATATCAAGCGCCAGGCGTTCATCGATTTGCGGCGGCGTCTCGTCTTCCAATGCCAGCCCGTCACCGGCCCCATGCGCCAATGGCATATAGGCGGCTTCGCCGGGCGCGACCGCCAATGACACACCGACCAAACGGCATTGCATGGCATCCAGCCCGTCGGTTTCGGTATCAATCGCGACAATACCGGTCTCATAAGCGCGCGCGATGAAAGTGGCAAGCTGGTCGGCTTTCGTAACGCAAAGATAAGTGTCCGTATCAAGCGCCGCCATTTCAGCCGGCAGGGCGCGATAGGCTCCGGCGCTTTCGGCCTTTGGTGCAGGCGGGGCGTCAACCGCCGCCAAAGCAGCGCTGGCTTCAAAATCATCGACGGTCCAGCCATAACGCTCGGCCAACCTTTTGGTCAGCGTGTTGAACTCCATCGCTTTGGCAAAACCGATAAGCGTGTCGCCTTGCGGTGCGCTCAATGCCATATCGGCAAAGCCGACCGGCATGGGGGTGTCGCGTTTCAGCGTCACCAGGTCGCGGCTGATGCGCGCTTGTTCGGCAAATTCAATCAAATTCTCGCGACGTTTGTTTTGTTTAATCTCTTCAGCGCGCGCCAAAAGCGTGTCGAGATCGCCATATTCGTCAATCAGCTGCGCCGCGGTTTTAATGCCAATGCCCGGCACACCCGGCACATTATCGACACTGTCACCGGCCAAAGCCTGCACATCAATAACCTTATCGGGCCCGACGCCGAATTTTTCCACCACACCGGCCGCATCGATGAATTTATCCTTCATCGTATCGACCATGTCGATTTTATCGCTCACCAGCTGCATCAAATCCTTATCCGATGAGACTATGGTGACGCGCGCGCCTTGCGCGGCGGCGGCATCGGCATAGGCGGCGATGAGGTCATCGGCCTCAAAACCATCAAGCTCAATAGCCGGAATATCAAACGCCTTGACCGCTTCGCGCACGAGCGGAAATTGCGGCACCAAATCTTCCGGCGCGGGCGGGCGATGGGCTTTATATTCAGGGTAAATCTCATTGCGGAAACTTTTGCCAGAAGCATCAAAAATCACCGCCAAATGGGTCGGCGTTTCTTGCGCCCCCATATCGTTCAGCAATTTGAGCAGCATATTGCAAAAGCCCGACACCGCCCCGACCGGCAAGCCGTCAGATTTGCGCGTCAAAGGCGGCAAGGCATGATAGGCGCGGAAAATATAGCCCGAACCGTCAACCAGATAGAGATGGTCTTTTTTGCCTAATTTTGCCTCAGCCAAAATGTGCTCCTGTCGAATCTCTCTTCAACTGTAGCCCCGTGCCGCGCCAAGACAAGACGGCAAACGCCAATTGCCGATTTATTCCCCAGAACATAAATGCTAGACAAGGTTCAGGAGTTTTCATCATGCAAGATTATGCGTTACAGGCCAAAGGCCTGGCCAAAACCTATAAGGCGGTCGGCCCGACAGCGGCCAAACAAGCCTTGAAAGGCATAGATTTGGCAGTGCCGCGCGGCTCGATTTTCGGCCTATTGGGGCCCAATGGGGCGGGTAAATCGACCTTTATCAATATTCTCGCCGGAATGGTGGTGAAAAGCGGCGGTTCGGCAGAAATTTGGGGTTTTGACATTGATAAAAACCCACGCCAAGCTCGCGCCTCTATCGGTATTGTGCCGCAAGAGCTTTCCATTGATCCGTTTTTCACCCCCGGAGAAATCATGGATTTGCAGGCCGGTATGTATGGCGTGCCAAAAAATCAGCGCCGCACTCATGAAATCCTGACCGCTATGGGGCTTGATGATAAAATTGATGCCTATGCTCGGACCTTGTCCGGTGGAATGCGGCGGCGTCTTTTGGTCGCCAAAGCTCTGGTGCACAACCCACCGGTTCTAGTGCTCGATGAACCGACCGCGGGGGTTGATATTGATCTTCGACGCCAGCTTTGGGACTATGTGCTTGAACTGAATAAGGCTGGCGTAACTATTGTCTTGACCACCCACTATTTGGAGGAAGCCGAAGAGTTGTGCGACACAGTTGCGATTATCGACCAGGGGGAATTGCGTGCCTGTGACACAACGCAAAACCTGTTAGCTCAAATTGACAATAAAACACTTTTGGTGCGTCCTATATCTGCACTCGCCGCACCGCCATCAATAAACGGTCTCGAGGTTAAACTGATAGACGATGGCCGATTGGCTGTTACTTATAATCCAGGTGTCTTTGCAGCCGGCGCGGTTATTGATCAATTGCATGCCGCAGGCATTGAAATTGCTGACCTCGACACGCGCGGGGCTGAGCTGGAAAACGTATTTTTGAAACTTACTTCTCAAGGAAAAAAGACATGATTGGACGTTTAAACCATGTCGGTGTCGCGACACCCTCTATCGAAGAATCCGTAGCACTTTATCGCGATGTATTGGGCGCCTCCAAAATCCATGATAAATTTAAAATGGAAGAGCAAGGTGTTTATGTGTGTTTTGTAGACTTGCAGAACAGTCAGATCGAACTGATTGAGCCGATTAACGACAAAAGCCCGATTGCCGGTTTTTTGAAAAATAATCCTGCGGGAGGCCAACACCACATCTGTTTTGAAGTCGATGATTTGCATGCGGCGCGCGACGAAATGGTGGCCAAAGGAGCTCGAGTTTTGGGTGAACCTCGTATCGGTGCACACGGCACGGAAATTATATTTGTTCACCCCAAAGACATGGGCGGCGTTCTGGTCGAACTGATGCAAAAACCCGAGGGACATTTGTGAGGGTCATGCAGATCATAGAGGCCGTTTTTTACAGTGCCCATGTAAACAATTACTGATCTGGCACTTTCAATTTGTGATGGCATTTTGTGTTTAGCCGAAACCGGAACACATGTTCACCCAAGTTTCTTCTCTAAATCCATAAAACAGTTTTTTGGGGTTTAAAGGTGGATTATTTTTGAGCACTTTTAGACAGAACAATTATGTTCTTAACTAAAGATACCCATTGAGGGGGGAGAGATTATGGAAGAATATCAAATTTGGTCCTTGTTTCAGTCGGCTCGAATTGCAAACGCCCTTGGAACAATAGCAACGATTTTACTGATTTGGTTGGCGTTGCGGACTGCTGTTCAAACGAGAACGCCCGTTAGTGGTGAGGAGCCTAACAATATTGCAAAGATTTTGTCTTCCGCATTTTGTCTTCTCTCCGTATTTTTTGTCTATAATGCTTGGACGTTTTTCAGCGCTAATAACCCGTTAACAGCTCGTGCTTTGACTAATTTAAAAGCACAAGGCACTGAAATTTCGGATATTGCGACTGGCTTTATTGAATATGTAGGAACCACAGAGCCGTCAGGTGTGGGTATCCCAGGCATGCTATTTTTACTGGTTATCACATTGATGATGCTGGGGCAGATCTGGTTGCCAAAAGAAGGTAAGTAATACCTTCTTAACAAAATAAGAAAACACGCCAATGATGTCTTTGGCGTGTTTTTTTTGACGTATAACCTGTTATGTCTCATCATAACGGTCCGAATAACTTTTATTTGTGCGGAGGGGATATTCTCATGTTCGGAATACCAGATTTTAAAAATTTCGACGTTAAGCTTTTGCGTTTTATGCAAATCTACACCCTTCTGGGAGCGGGCGGTTTTGGATTAGTCCACCTATTCTACCCCAGCTTGTTTTCAATAGTTCTTGGCGCCCCTGATAACGGCACAATTATGGGTGACATCTATGTTGCGTCAGTTTTCTTATCATTTGCGGTGATGGCACTTGTTACACTCTCGGAGCCTGCAAAGTATGCACCGGTCGCAGGTTTTCAAGGTCTCTATAAATCTCTCTGGTGTGTCTTTTTAATCGGTCAGGTGGCATTAGGGGCCGCCTCTTTTTCTCTCCATACCGCGGTGTATTTCGCAATTATGCTTTCTTATGCGGTCGGAGATTATTTTGTTTTTTCTAGAGCGCAATGAACCGCATTCTGGCCATCATAACGCTTTTGTTTGCAACACCTGCGTGGGCAAAAGATTTAGATAGCTCTATTCAACTTAGATTAAGCGAGAGCAAAATAGAGGCATCTTACCAATACGGAAATCGAGGGTTGGCGGAACGCCTCGTTGGCATTTATTGCCAGGAGCAGTTTGCCAAAGTTGGACTTCTGCAAAAAGGTGCCTGCACAAAGATGCTCCCGATGGAAGCTAATAGGTGCGTTGCAAGAGGGTCGTGCAAATGACCCGCGTTGCCGCTATCATCTTGCCTCTGCTTGTATATCCTGTAGGAAAACTCTTCATGGGCGAAGTATAAACCCCGCCCATGAGTATTTTTGTTTAGTTTAAACGTTAGAAGCTGCGGAAATAACCAATGCGGAGATCTGTTGTCTCGATATCATTTATCTTTAGAGAGTCTCGAGTATTTAGGCAACTTCCGTCATTTTCATTGACTGCATTAAAACCAGCGTCCCCGTAGTTTGTCATAGCTATGCCAGCATAAAAACCCTGATCTTGGCTCATGAAATAAGTTGCTCCTGCCCCAAAACGGGTCGAAGTATTGTCGTCGGAAGCTGAACACAATGCCAAAAAGCTCGAGGTTGCGCCATTGTCGGTTATTGAAGCGCGTGCGTTACTGGTTTCAACTTCGGTTTGGCCAATACCAATCATACCCCATAACTCAACCCTCTCAGAGTAGGGCATAAAATATACGCCCTCTAACATGAATGTCGTGAGGTCGGTCGTTACATCTCCGATTAAGCTCGTTTCTGTTATTGTAGACCCCGGGGCAATTTGGATGCTTGGAGTTCCTGACTCAAGCTCACCACTTTCATACCGAAGAACCGCGGCAATATTATTGCCATAACGGTGACCAATTCCAATTCCGAATGCTGAGCCGTCGTCAACCGTGCCGTCGGTTAGCAGAAGCTCAGTTTCATTGGCTGCAGAACCCCCTAAGCCAAGCGACATCGATTCTGTTTCGTCGCCGTCTGCCGAAAGGTTAAATCCATAGTCTATTAGGATAAAATTGGTTTCGTTCCCCTGAGATGTTGCTTCTTGCGCATGAGCAAACAACCCAACTGTTAATAGCGCCAGAATACTGGCTGATAATTGTCTTAGCATTTTGATACCTCTATGACGTTACATTTTTGAAGCATTCCGAAATAAAACCCTTTCAAGAGTTAATTTCCCGTCAAATTAGCTATTGCAGTTAATCGCTGGTTTAATTGAAAAAAATCAAATCCAGTGAACTAGGAGAGGATAAAAACCTCATAGAAACCTGGGCTCAAAACGGTTATACAGGGCTAAAGCACCCGTAGCTCAGCTGGATAGAGCGCTGCCCTCCGAAGGCAGAGGTCAGAGGTTCGAATCCTCTCGGGTGCGCCAGATCCAAGTTTTAAGCACCGTGTTTCATGGTTTAAGCCATTGATCGTCAGGCATATTGTTTGAGGAGCAGGAACCATGGTTGCTATGGTAATCCAAAAGGTGCCTTATTGGACTAGGTTCGGGGTCAAATCGCGATTCAGAAGAAACAGGTTTGATTACTCCACCGCCAAATCAGCCATTGGCGCTTTCCGTTCTTCACCGCCAAATTCATCGGGGTCCAATATCACTCTCCACAAAGGTATGTTGGTCGACGCACCGACCTGCGAGGCAGCCAAAAGGTTCCGCAGCTTTTCGACGATATCCGGTCGCTGCGATGCGAGATTGCTACTTTCCGTTTCGTCTTGGACAATATCATAAAGCTGCAGTTCGCCATCATTGCGCACGATGAGCTTCCACCGCCCGTTAAAAAATGCCTTGCCGTCGATTCCCATCGTCACGAAATCTGAAGGCGCGACCTCCCTATTGGTGGTTAATGCCGACCACATGCTCTTGCCGTCGGTTAATTGACCAGTTTTTGCGCCGCCGGTCGCTGCGTCCATTAGGGTCGCTAACAGATCGGTGACGTGCAGGCGGCCGTCATAGTTTGTATCTGTTAATTTACCTGGCCAATTAATGACCGCAGGGACACGAATGCCACCTTCCAAGACCGAGCTTTTGCCGCCGCGCAAAGGACCATTATCGGCTGCGCCGTCATACATATTGGTGCGCATAAATTCAAGAAAGCGGCCGGGGATGGGCTTGCCGAATATGCTTTCAAGGCCATTAATCAGGCGAAAGGCAAATCCGGGCAATAAGCGATGCTTGGTCAAACCACCATTATCGCTCATGAAAAAGATGAGCGTGTTGTCGCGCATGCCCTCCGCATCGAGCTCATTGATCAATTTGCCGATGGCACCATCCATTTCACTGACCATAGCGGCGTGAGTTCGGCGCTTTTCCGAAGCAATATGAGCATATTGAGCCAGTGCTTCAGCCGGTGCCTCATTGGGCAAATGCGGGGCGCCGAAGGCAAGATACAGGAAAATCGGGCTTTTCTTGTCGCGGTTCCGGACAACACGCACAGCCTCGGCAGCTAGCAAATGCGTTGTGTAGCCCTTATCGCGCATCGTTATCCCGTCGCGCTGCCAGTCATAATGACCACCGTGCACATGGTCAAAATAACCGACGCCGCCGGTCACATGGCCATAAAAACTGTCGAACCCGCGCGCATTCGGCAAATGGGCTTTCTTAAGTGGCCCCAAATGCCATTTTCCGACCAGCGCTGTTTGATAGCCATGTTGTTTCAAAAATTCCGGCAATAATTTGCGATCCAGCGGCAAGCCGTTTGGATTGAGTTTGGAATAGGGGCGCGTTACGCCAAGGCGCAGCGCAGACTGACCGGTCAGCAATGAAGCGCGGGTTGGACTGCAAGTTGGGTGGGCGTAAAAGCGCGTTAAACGTTTTCCGGTCGCGGCCAGCCGATCAAGATTTGGGGTTTTGATTTCACTGCCATTAAATCCGACATCGCGCCAACCCAAATCATCGGCCATGATAATTACAATGTTCGGTTTCTTTTCTTTCTCCGTCTCTGCGTATGACTTCTGGGCTAGAGCCGGCTGGCTCAATGCAAAAAAACTCAAAACAGCAAAGCCGATGACCCCGTCCGGCAATTGGGTTTTCATATCATATGCCTCATTGAACAGCTTCCTCTTGAGCGACCAAAAGGGCTTCAACAGTTTTTTGCGATATGGCAGCGGCGTCAATTTCGCTGACATTCAGACCGAGCAATGTCATATAAAGCAGGCTCTGCGCACGTGCAGCGGCCGCGTTGCGATCAAGACCTTGGTCGAGAATTTGTACTACCGCCATCGACCCAATACCGGTGACAAGGGCAATACCGCCGTCCAAAGCGGAACGGCAAAAGCGACCGCTTTCAACCCCGCGACGCAAATCAGCGTAAAGGCCGGCATTGAGCGGATTGTCTTTTTCCGTCGCCCATTCATGCCCGCGCAATAATATGGTTGCGCGCTTCGGGTCATCCAGGGCCAAGGCGATAAACAGGCAGACGCCGCGGACGAGGCGCTCGGCCGGGTCGTCAATATCGGCATTGATCATGGCAACATGACTTTCCATCTCCACGCGAATTTGACGGGCAATAAGTTCGCTAAATTTCCGCTTATCCTCAAAATGATTGAAGAACGTTCCCTTCCCTACTTTTGCTGCCTGCACCAATTCATCAATGCTGATGGCTTCGATTGACCGCGTCGCGAGCAAGTCAACGCCTGCCGTGAGCAGGGCATTGCGGGTTTTTAAGCTGCGGCGGGAGGGGTGATGCATGGGCTCGGAGTTTCAAATTGACTATTTAGTCAACTTACGGTTTATTGGGGCATGTGTCAATGTTGGAAGGGGAACGGCATATGAGCATAATAAAAATTGAGGATATATCGCATGTGCGCTTTCGGGCCCCTGATTTATCAATCATGCAGGATTTCTTGGAAGCCTTCGGGTTGACGGTGGCAGCGCGTGATGAAACGCATTTGATCATGCGTGCGCACGGCCCCGCACCTTTTGCGCATGCTACGGAAAAGGGTGAAGCCGGATTTGTCGCTCTCGGTCTGCGCGCGGCAAGCAGCCATGATTTGCAAATACTGGCCGCCTCCGATGGGGTGGCGGTCGAGCCGTTTGACATGCCGGGCGGCGGGCAAGTGGTGCGCCTCACTGACCCTGACGGGCGACTTGTCGAAGTGGTGGCAGAACAGACAATGGTCGACCCACTGCCGGTTGATGAGCGCCCGGCCGTAAATACCGGCTTGTCGCATCCGCGCCAAAGCGAGACCATTCGCATTGCGGCCGGTCCGGCAACCGTGATGCGGCTGGGCCATGTGGTGCTCGATGTCAGCGATTTTCGGATGGTGGAAGAGTGGTACAAACAGCGCTTTGGCTTCATTACCTCGGATGAAATCGAAATGGCGCCGGACCAGCCCATGGGCGCTTTTTTGCGCTGCAATTTGGGCGATCGCCCAACCGACCACCACACTTTGTTTTTACTGCAAGCGCATGAAAATCCGGGCTTCAACCATGCCGCTTTTGAGGTGCTCGACATTAATGAAGTCATGCGTGGTCATGAGTATTTGAAAGCGCAAGGACGCGAAGCCAGTTGGGGCATAGGCCGCCATATTTTGGGCAGCCAAATTTTTGACTATTGGCGCGACCCGTGGGGGCACGAGCTTGAGCATTGGACGGATGGCGATTTGTTCACCGCCGCCGATGGCTCAAATAAAGCGACATTGAACGACCTTTTGGCCGTGCAATGGGGCATGCTGCACCCTGTGGTTGCTGCCATGCAAGAAGGGGAATAACGAATGAAACTGGCACGATATAAAGACGCCGATGGCACCCATTTCGGTTTGGTTGCAAATGACAAAATCCATCGGCTGACGTTTGACGGGTCCGCGCAAGCGCTTATTGCCGCTTGGGATACCATGCAATCGGATTGTGCCGCTGCGCTTGAAGGGGACGGCCAGGCTTTGAGCGCGGTCGCACTGCTGGCCCCTGTGCCGCGCCCGGGAAAAGTATTCGCCATCGGCCTTAATTATGCAGACCATATTGAAGAGTCCGGCATGGATAGCCCGAGCGAACAAATCTGGTTCACCAAAGCCGTTACATCAGTGAACGGCCCGTTCGACCCCATCCTCATTCCAAAGGTTTCCCAGACCGTTGATTATGAGGCGGAGATGGTCGCAATCATCGGCAAGAAGGGCAAAAACCTTGCTGAAGAAGACGTTGCCGGTCACATTTTCGGTTATTGTGTCGGCAATGATGTGACCGAGCGCATGTGGCAACATCGCACACCTCAATGGTCACTTGGGAAGAGTTTTGACACACATGCCCCCATCGGGCCGTGGATCACCACAGCCGACGAAATCGAGGATCCACATGGCCTGGACATAAGATGCGCGGTGAATGGCGAGATACGCCAAAGCTCGAATACCAAGCATTTAGTGTTCAATGTTTGGCAGCAGATTTCGCAGCTCAGCCAAGCCATGACGCTGGAGCCGGGCGATTTGATTTTCACCGGCACCCCGAGCGGGGTCGGCGCGGCTATGGATCCGATGGTCTTTTTACAAGATGGCGATGTGTTGGTGACCGAGATTGAGAAACTGGGCCGCATTGAAGGCCACCTCACAAATGAGAGCTGAGCCAATGAGCGCTGCGCCAATGACATCAGAAGTCGATATATTGATTGTCGGCGGCGGTCCGGTCGGCATGACCGGCGCGTTATTATTGGCCAAACACGGCTTAAGCGTTGTTGTGGCCGAGCGCGAGGCCGGCATTTACCCCTTGCCGCGTGCGGCTCACATCGACCATGAAGCTATGCGCATTTTTCAGACTGCCGGCGTCGCCGACGATGTGCTGGCAACCACCCGCAAAGCCGGGCGCTATGATTTTTTAAATGCCGCGGGTGATGTGTTGATGCGCATAGAAACCGGCATAGGCGATACGTCATCAGGATGGCCGGCATCGAATATGATTCACCAACCCTCTATCGAAGGCATTTTGAACGATGCCGTCGCCGCAAGCCCGAACGCGGAGGTAAGGCGGCTATGGGCATTGGTCAACTTTACTGCGACGGATGAGGGTGTGACCGCACATTTCGATACACCGGAAGGCCGCCAAGAGATAAACGCGAAATATTTACTGGGATGCGACGGGGCCAATAGCACGACACGAAATTTGGCAAATATCGAAAATGATGATTTGGATTTTAACGAGTCTTGGCTGGTCATTGATACCATTGTGAAGGATCGAAGCCGCCTGCCCGATTGCAATTTGCAAATCTGCGATCCGGTCCGGCCTACAACTTGCGTCCTTATGGGCAATGGGCGTCATCGTTGGGAGTTTATGTTGCTGCCGGAAGATACGGCCGAGCATATGCAAAAGCCGGAAACCATTGAGACCCTCATGGCGCCGTGGAAGGTGGGTGGCGCGGTCGAGATTGAGCGCGCGGCGGTCTATCAGTTCGCTGCCGCGCTGGCGAAAAACTGGCGACAGGGCCGTGTCTTATTGGCGGGCGACGCCGCCCATTTAATGCCGCCATTTGCCGGCCAGGGCCTGTGTTCCGGCTTACGCGATGTCGATAATTTGGCATGGAAGCTGGCTATGATTATCCAACATGACGCCGATGAAGTTTTGCTCGACAGCTATCAGCCCGAGCGCGAACCGCATGTGCGCGCGGTCATTGATTTGGCCATTATGATGGGGCAAATGGTTTGCGTCAGCGACCCAGAAGCGGCGGCAGTGCGTGATGCCGATTTGATGGCGCAACGCGAGCAAAACGGCGATGCGCACGGCGCCATGACTTTCCCGCCCTTATTGACGGGCACTATTTTGGAAGGCAGCGCGCAGGCCGGTATGCTTTTCCCGCAGGTCGGTAGGCTCGACGATATTATGGGCCCCGGCGCTTGGCTTATCGCTAAGGGGGATTTGTCAGGCGGGCTGCCGATTCAATATATATCGCTGGATGATGAGCGCCTGAAAGCTGCGCAGGACGATATCGAAGGTTGGCTTGACGCGCATCAGGCTGAGGCTGTGCTGGTGCGCGGTGATAAATATATTTTCGGTACCGGCGAAGGCGAGCAACTGGCCACTGCCTTCGGGCATGCCCTCGGATTGGCGCATTAAAATGGCTTGGTTCATACCCCTTATCGTATTATTGACACTTGCCTTGATTGCCTATCTGCGTGAAAAGCGTCAGCGTCGGACACGGCCGGTCAGCGGTGGCAAACAAAGCGGCGTTCATCTGCCTTACGAAAAAGACATAGAGCTCTATGCCAATCCGTTTTCCCATTGCTCGCGCAAAGTCACACTGGCTATGGAAGAATATGGGCTCGACTATGCCTATCATAATGTACATCTCATCGAGACCGGTTGGTACGAAACCATCAGCCGGGCCTTTCTGGCGGTTAACCCGTCAGGCCTTTTGCCGGTTTTGGTGCATAAAGGCGCACCGGTTTATGAGTCGGATGACATTCTTCTCTATCTCGAAACTTTAACCGATAAGCAAAGCATCATACCGCACGACGCGGCGGGGCGAAAAGCAATGAAGGAATGGATTGAGTTCTGTTCGGTTTCCAGCCATGATCCGATGGCGGCAATGGATACGCAGGCGGGTGCTTGTGTGCCCGCTTTGACGCTCCCCATCTTCGCGACCATGATTAGCGACATTGATATCCGCCATATTCTCACCGGGTTTCTATTTCATCCCGATAAAGTCCGCCCGATGTTTTTCTTGTCTGCCAAGTTGCTTGGCCTTGGCGGCATTTTGAAAACCGGACCTGCAGGCGGCTTAATAGGCCGAGGGCGGGACGCCATGCTGGGCCATATGGAAACCATAAACACAGCCTTGAAACAGGGCGGTGGCCCTTGGATTTTGGGAGATCAATTCAGCCTCGCGGATATTTCGCTGGCGTCGATATATTTACGGCTCGATGAAACTGGATGGCTTGAATGGTTTATGGGCCAATCTGATTTGCATGCTATCGCGGTGCATTACGCGCAGTTGAAAGCGCGGCCAAGTTGGCAAAAAGCGATAGAAGAAAAACAGTTGGACATTGTCAAATCAGGTCGCCAACGCCTGTTGAACCTGGTTCAGAATTCGCCCGCCATTCGAAGAAAGCTGTATGGCTCTTAAACCAGTTTTGTACGCAAACATATTTTCAGGGTCGACAAAAAAAGTTATTGTGTGATCAAGAAAACCAAGGAACAGGTGATGGCTACCAGCCAAAGCAAAAAGCCATATCGCAAAAAGGCTGGAGCAAGTTTCAGTTCCATAAACTGATAGCCGATAACCCAAATTTTGACACAGGCCGTTAGGAAAATTGCCATGGTGGTAGCGCCGGCCATTTTCTGCTCACCTTCGGCGAGCCACCAGGCCAACATGGTCACCGCAACCAGAAGAAGCCATGCCCATGTCATCAAACTTAAACCAATGATTTGCTTTGAATTGTTCATAGAAATCACACCAGATAGAACAGGGCAAACAACATGATCCACAGCAAATCAACCAGGTGCCAGAAAATAGCCCCGCTTTCCAGCCCGCGTTGTGCTTCACGGGTGAACGGGGCTTGCGATTTCTTGTGCAGAAAGCTGAGTATTACGACGCCGACAAATACATGAATGGCGTGAATGGCCGTGAACACAAAGAAATACATGTAGAAATCATTGGTCATTGGGGTCAGCCCGTCTGAGACCTTGGCATTCCATTCAAACAGTTTGTTTATGAGAAATATGACCCCAGATAAGATTGCAAGTCGAAACCAGATGCGATTATCTCGGCCATCGTTTAGTCGATAACGTTCAACGCCGATCGCCACGAAAAAAGAGCCGGTGAGCAGAAGCAGCGTATTTACGAGGCCGAATCTCAAATCAAGCGTGCTGCGCGCGCTTGAAAACACGTCTCCCTGTTCCTGATTGCCGATGGCAATCAGGATAAAAAACAGGGAAAAGACAAGCAGGTCACCTGCTACAAATGCCCAGATACCGGGTTCTCCCGGTATCCGGGTTTGCGCTTGACTTTTCTCATTCACAGGATGAACAGCCTCTATAAGCTTTAGCTATTTTCGTCATGGGCGATCTTGATCATCACCCAGGACATAATGGCTATCCATGCAAAGAAAGCGATGAAGGGCAGGTACATGGCAACAATGCCATGCCAGGAAAACGGCCCGTCTTTGAAAAATATAACCATTTGGCCCGGCGCAAAGAGCAAGGCCGCCCATAAGTTGACATAAGCCACCCAGCGCGGAAATGGCTCCCTTCCCGGCTCGGAGAAAAAGATTGGCAGGGCGATTAACACACACCAGCCGCCAAATAGGGGCACCGAGAACAGCGCCAAGAAGTAGGCAAAGTCAGCCCACATGAGCAATATTGATGGCTCGTAGGTATCTGGTCGAAACACCATTAGCGACCAGGCAAAAGCCACCAGCAAAGCGATGGTGGTGCCGCCTGCGGCAAATACAATTTGGACGTAAGAAAACACCGGGCTTGTCTCGAAGCGTCGGGTTTGTGCTGCCATGCCCGCCCCGAATGTGACGAAAAGGGCAAAAGAGGCAATCATAAAGATTGAGCCTATTCTGAAGTTGAGAAGGTTATCATTAACCTTCGCGACAAGTTCGGCCGGTGCATCATTGGCATTGGGTATTGGTGGCAACATGCCCCCCAGCCAAACGCCGCCTATAATGAACAGAATAATTGCCGCATATCCGGTGTAGCCGCAAAATGCCAAGGATTTCCTCGACAGGCTATCCTGCGCCAATATGTTGCTTGTTGTTTCACTCATTTTTTCCTCCCCTAGTAAGAATGGTGATTTTTTAAAATTCCTGCGCCCGATATCGGAGCAAATTCTTTGCCGCCTTTTCACCACTATGAACAGCGGCCTCTACTCCAGCTTGGGAGAAATAATCTCCCGCCAGTTCTACGCCTTTCGGCAACAAAGAATGAACCTTATTGAGTATTTCGTAGTGACCCGGCTTGGCTATGGTCAGCCCCTTTTTATAACGGAACAAATGAACAAAGCTTGGCTTTTGTGCCTGGCCAAAAGCAGCATTTACCTGTTTGACCGCTTCTTCTTTTATGTCGTCATCGCTCATATCTTTAAGTGGTGGCGTGTTGAAATAGACCCCAACCATTTGTGCCCGGTTCGGGACTGAGGCCGGCAGGCGTCTGCCATGCAAAACCATAGCCCCGACATTGCGAACGCCACCTTCGCCAACGGGCAGCACAATATCTGATGGATAATCGGGCCATGGGTCCTCGTCATACCCCACGACAACATGGGCATATTCGGTGTAATGCGTGCTCATAAGCCGGCTGTAAGCATCTTCCGACAAATGAGCCTTCAAAAGGTTGGCAGCAATAAAGGCTTCCGTGGCGATGATAAGGCTGTCGACGAGAATACTGCCACCCGAATACGAAACGCGCCATTTCTGATCTTCTCGCGTCAAACCTTCAACTGGGGTCGAGACATGAATCCTGTCGGGAGAAACATTGTCCAAAAACCATTCATTGATTTGCCCAATGCCACCCTCCGGTGATGACAATGCGATTTTGTGGCCCTGCTTCATCAGCGCCTTGGGAAAAGGGGTTGATAGTTCGCGTAATGGCACCGCATAAAGAAAATCCATAATCGGTCGCATGACATATTCAAAAGCCTTGTCGCCGAGGTTGGCCCGCGACCAATCTTCCAAATTTTCATCGCCGTCATATCTGGCAAGCTGCGATCCGTCGAACGGGTTGCGCGCGCTCGGCGTAAAAAACAAGCGAAGTCCGGTCCCGATTATGCGGAGTTTGTCTCGCAGCCCTAGCGTTGGAACCTTTATAAAGCTCAAAAACGAATCCAGCCGAACCGGGTATCTGGACCTATCATCATCCATAAGCTCAGATGCGCCGGTCCAGGGCACCAATTGTTTTTTTCGTCCCATTTCGCGCAGCAAGGCCATGGTACGCGGATAGATGCCCCCCATGAGAAACAGAGCTCCAGTTCCTAGATTGTAACCGTCATCTCGATGGAGCTGTTTTGTGCGCCCACCAACTTCATCGGCCGCCTCGAAGAGCTCAAAATCAATGTTGTTTTTCTGCAAGGTATAGGCAGCTGCACAACCAGCAGGCCCGCCTCCGATGATTGCCACCTTCATGCTCAAATTCCGTCCTTAGAAATTTCTTTTGTTTGCAATGCGCCGGCAACCAGCTGATGGAGAAAAATTTCAATATTTATGGACGCCGGGCTGGTGAGCTTCATTTGGGCCGCCATTTGTCCACCCCCGATAATGATATATGCGGCAATTTCAGGGTCTAAATTTTGCGATAGCTCTCCGCCTTTTTGGCCGGCCCTGATAATTTCACAAAACAAACTCGCCACTCTTTTTTGCAAGTCTTCATAAAGCGGCCAGGTGGCATTCTCAAAAGCTGTGCTCCAATCCAGCCAAATTTTCATGATTGCAGAGTCTTGCTCGACAGTGTTCGAAAAGGCTCGCGCCACATTAAGTATTTTGTCAAACGCCAGCCCATCTTCAGCGGCGGCGTTCCAAACAATTTCCGTTATGCGCGCATCGACCGTTTGCAGGACTGCCTCTGTTAAGCTTTCCCGTGTGTTGAAATATGCATAAACAGTGGGAACGGAAACACCGGCTTTGAGAGCAACATGTGAGCGCCGTGCACCTTCAATGCCGTGATTTACATAAATTCCAATGGCACAATTGATGAGGTGTTCGCGTCGTTTTTCCGGCGAAAGTTTAGGAGCCCTTGTGGGCCGAGTTGCAATTTTTGGGTTTTGTTGGCTCACAATAGCAACCTTGAATATGACCTACTATACTGATATTAATATCACTGAAGAAAATTCATCACAACCAGAATTTTCGCCAACGCTGACGATTGGAGGAAGGGATGCTCGAGGTTCTAGATTCTGAAAAGCAGTCACGCCGGTGGGTTGAGGCAAAAATAAAGTCCTTTGACCCCGAGACTGAGTATGCAGAAATTGTGTCGCTTATGGCGCAGTATCAGTTGGATGAGTTTACGCTCAATTTTTTGGTCACCATATTGACAAGCTACACTCTTAAGCCGTCGCATATGGCTGAGACCCTTTCCATAACAAACAAAGGATTGCGTCGGCCCAATCAACGAATGCAAGACACTCTCGACTTTTTTTGGATTTGGCACGTGCATGGCCCCGACTCAGAGGAGACCAAAAAGTCCCTTTCGAGATTGAACAAGTTGCACGCAGGCGTCGCCCGCATGTTGCCTGGACATTTTGAGAATGGCGATGATTTTATATATGTGCTTGGTCGGCTATTTGTGCTGCAAGATCGATTGCTGAAGGACCTGAATATGGTAGGCATGGATCCTCATATAAAGTTGGCGCTGTTTAATTTCGCGAGAGCATTGTCCAAACATTTTCGAACTGAAGGCAATAAGCCGATTACAGGATTTCCGAATACGCCGAAAGCTCTTGAGGCATTTGTTGATAACTGGGAAGCCAAAAACCACGGCTATTCGCCGGTAAGTCGCGACATCGTGAACTCTTTTGTCCACGCTTTCGGCGACAGATGGTTCCCGCACCCATTTAAGCCACTAGGAAGGTGGGTCTGCATTGAGGCACTTGAGGACAGTTTTCTAGAACACGTCCGCATTAAACCTCTGACTGGTATCCGTAAATTGCTGGCGCGCGGCGCTCTCAAAAGCCTGTTTTTCTATAAAACAAGAATTGCTGCGGACAGGAAAACATCCGCCTATGACGAGCGGGTATTATTGAGCAAAAAGGAGTGTGCGCAGATGGATGAGCGTGCGGTCAAACGCGTGAGCAAGTTTGGCTGGACAAAAGGAGGGAAGGATTCCGTGGGCTTAGGGGATGGACCAAGCTTGGCCGGGAAATGCCCTGTCATGAGCCCTACACAAACATCAACCGAGGTCAAACGCTCAGTTTCGAACTAAAATGACTTGCTGTTTGAAGGCGGTTTCTTTGGTGACGACAGACCGCAACCCATCTAAAGAGAACAAAAGCGCCTGCTAGATGCCTGTTCCGCCATCGCTTGACGGACATTCTCATTGTCTTTAATTTTTTTCCGGGAGATATGGGATGTCACAGGCTATCGATTTAAATTATCTGGACGTAAGTAAGCCAGAGTTTTTCGAAAATGACACTTGGATGGAGGGCTTTGCGGAGCTCAGAAAATCTTCCCCGGTGCATTACAGGGAAAACAGCGCAAACGGCGCCTATTGGTCGGTCGTCAGCCACGACCTAATTAAGCAAGTGGATATCGACCACAAGACATTTTCGTCTGAACGGGGTGGCATCTCCATAGTAGATGCCAGCGAAGCGGATCGTATGGGCGATGATACAGATGGCATAGCGATTGCCGCGAAAAGTTTTATCAATATGGATGAACCAGAGCATAAAAAACAGCGACTGGCCGTATCGCCCTCCGTTGGGCCCAAGAACCTTGCTGAACTGCAACCTCTCATAAGAGAAAGGGCCGCCGATATTTTGGATAACCTTCCAATCGGTAAGACTTTTAACTGGGTTGAACTTGTTTCAGTTGATTTAACCGCTCGCATGTTAGCCACACTTTTCGGCTTCCCTTATGAGCAACGCGGAAAACTGATTGAATGGTCTGACTTGACTACCAATGTACCGCAGGTGACAGGCGATGATAGCATAGACATGGGCGCGCGCCGCGCTGAGTTGCTCAAGGCGGCAGAAACTTTCTATGCGCTTTGGGCGGAACGCGAGAAGCAACCACCTCAGTTCGACTTGATATCCATGCTTATTCACAATCCTGAGACCGCCAAGATGAATGAAGACCCGGCATTGTTTCTCGGAAATATTCTTCTGCTCATCGTTGGTGGCAACGATACAACGCGAAACAGCATTAGCGGCGGTGTTTTGGGTTTAAATCAATTTCCCGAGCAGTTTGATAAGTTAAAAAAAGACCCGTCGCTAATCCCGAACATGGTCTCTGAGATGATACGCTGGCAAACGCCAGTTATCCATATGCGTCGAACGGCGACGAAAGACGTGGAACTTGGTGGCAAGCTTATCAAGGAGGGTGAAAAGGTTATCATGTGGTATTTATCAGGTAATCGCGACGAGGCGGTATTTGAACACCCCGACCAACTGATTATCGACCGACCCAATGCGCGCGAGCACGTCGCTTTTGGGTTTGGTGTCCATCGTTGTATGGGCAATCGATTGGCCGAATTACAATTGCAAATTCTTTGGGAAGAAATCCTGAAACGTTTCAAAAGTGTTGAAGTTGTCGGAGACGTGCAACGGTCGTCGAATAATTTCATTCGGGGCATCACAGATTTGCCGGTTCAGGTGCATCCACTTTAGATACCCTAAAAGCCGCCGAACTCAACTTGGACGTGCCAATCATTTCGATGGCTTATTCGCCCCATGCGCCATGAAATTCAAATGCAATCGCTTCCTAATCCCCGACCACCCAAGCATCGTGACCCGGCGCAATGGCATATGCATCACCGGCTCCATAAGTGCCTTCTGAGCCGTCATCATGGCGCACGCAAATCGAGCCTTGCACCATCACGCCGCAATGACTGGCTTGACAGCTATCCGTGCCGACGCCGGGTTTGATGTCTTCGGACCATTTCCAGCCCGGCTGCAAATGCAAACGCATGACGCGCTGGCCGCCGACATTGACCGATTCGACGCGCGCGTTATTCGGCTCGTTAACCTCATCGGCATTGGCGAAATTTTTAATCTCGATTGATGACATGATATCCTCCTTAATAATTTTGCAATCATTCCATCAAACCCGCCGTCCGACCACCCCAATATTGTTGCGAATGAATAGCCACATCTTGAGGCAATTGTCTTGCCCGAACATTTGATTAAGATGGGGGCAGCTTCGGCATATGCAGTCAGGGGAGAAACAGGCATGGACATTAAAGGGAAAAATATCGTCGTCACCGGTGCGGGCAGCGGCATTGGCCGCGCGCTGGTCGGAAGGTTTTTTGCCGAAGGGGCGGCGCATATCGTCTCTGTCGATATCAATGAAGCTAATGTGCAAGAAACCGTCGCGCTGTTTGGCGGAACCGCCATGACCGCCAATGTGGCAGCGGAAGCGGATATGAAACGCGTCATTGAAGATAGCGAAAATGAAATGGGTGCGATTGAATTGTTTTGCTCCAATGCCGGTATCGGCATGGGGCCAAGCGAGCAATCGCCTAATGAGGAATGGCAAATGAGCTGGGACGTTAATGTGATGTCGCATGTTTATGCGGCGCGCCATTTGGTGCCGCAGATGATTGAACGTGGCGGCGGTTATTTTCTTAACACCGCCTCAGCCGCCGGTCTACTCAATCAAATTGGCGGCGCGGCCTATGGTGTGACTAAACATGCCGCTATCGGTTTTGGCGAATGGCTGGCGCTGACCTACGCGCATCAAGGCATAAAAGTTTCCATGCTGTGCCCGCAAGCCGTGCGCACCGCCATGACGGCCGATGCTGAAACCGCCAAAGCGGCCTCGGTTGACGGCATGATGGAGCCAGAAGAATTGGCCGAAGCGGTAGTCAAAGGGCTGGCTAAGGAAAGTTTCCTGATTTTGCCGCATGGCGAAGTGGCGCAGTATATGCGCAATAAAACGGATGATTATGATCGCTGGATTGGCGGTATGAACCGCCTGCAATTGCGTCTTTATGGCGGCGCGGAATAATCTGTCTTGGAATATCTGTCTTAGAAGATGACTGGTGCCCTTGGGCGGACTCGAACCGCCACTCCCGTGAAGGAAACGGATTTTGAATCCGTCGCGTCTACCAATTCCGCCACAAGGGCCGACCAGCCCTCCTCATTTGCCCGATAATCCGCCTTGCGTCAATTGTTGAAAAGCTATCTTTGCAGATCTTCTGTTGATGTGGTGGCACGGCGCTCGCGCACATCGTCATCATGGTCGTGCTGCCATATGGCGCGCGTTACCATACGCGCATGCGCAAATAAATCGGCCTCATGGACAATGCCAATAAGCTTGCCGTTATCCAAAACCGGCACCGCCTCACCGATAAAATCGGTCATGGCGCCTTGTGCCTGCAAAGCGGTCTGCTGGGCTTGCAACACCAAAGGTGCTTTTTCAAGATAACGGAGGGCGGGCGTGTCTGGTGCTTCATTGACCAACGCATAAAGGCATAATTTGCCGACCCATTTATCTTCGCCATCGCATAAGTGCGCTTCAGCGCATCGCCCGCGCGCCATTTGCGCCATTGCCTCACCAACGCTGGCCGTGTCTTTAAGGGTAACGAAATCATTGGACATTAGATCGGTGACCGGCGTTGCTTGCAAGGCCAAATTTTCACGCCCGAGCGACAAATCAACACCGCGCGCCCTTAATTGCGGGTCAAAAACCGAGCGTGCATAAAGCCGCGAGGTCAATAAATTGGCGGTCACAATGGTCACCATAATGGCGGTGGTGGCAGCATAGTTTTGCGATAATTCAAAACCCAGCAAAATCACCGCAAGCGGCGCGCCCAAAAGCGAAGAGGCCATTGCCGCCATGCCTGCTAAAACAAAAAGGCCGCTATCGGGGGCGTAACCGGTCAGAGGTGTCAAAAGCGTAAAAATGCTGGCTGCCAAGCCACCCAATGCAGCGCCAATAAAAAGCGCCGGAGCCACAATTCCGCCGTGAAAATATAATGTCAGACATAGGCCCGCGGCCAGCGTCTTTAGGGCCAATAGGGTAAGTAAGCCGAAGGCAGATATCTCGCCCTGTAGCATGGCGGAAATCACGTCGAGACCGGGTCCCAATATGCCGGGTGCAAAATGTGCCAATAGGCCGACCGCCAAACCGGCCAGCACCGGACGCGCCCAAAGCGGCAGAGGCAATGCCACCATGCGCGCGCGCAATCCGTCCAATCCGCGCATCGCGCTAACCGCCAACAGCCCCGCTGTCAGTCCAAGCAAAAGCAGCAGGAAAATATCGATAGGCCCGGCCATGCGTGTCGATAATATGGGCAGCATGACGATATGCTGGTTCAGCACTTCGCCGGAAAAAACATAGGCCGACGCCGACGCCAATGTGACGGGGGCAAAAAAGCGCAGGGAATAATGCCGCAACACCATCTCATGGGCGAATAAAATTCCCGCCAGAGGGGCTGCAAAAGCGGCTGAAATGGCTGCCGCAACACCGGCCCCCAACGCCATTTCGCCAAAATGCGGCGACAGGCGGGCAAAGCGTTTTATGCTGGTGGCGAGGCTTGCCCCTAAGACGACAAGCGGCCCGTAAAGGCCTGTCGGTGAGCCGCCGCCCAGCGCAAGCACCGATTTCAACAGGCTGATATATCCGCCCGTGCGCGACACTTGCGGGTCGGGCTTATGCGCCGCATGAATGACATCGGCCAGCTCGACCGGTGGCTGAGGGGCCAGCCAGCTGAGCAGCCCGCCAATGGCAAATCCTGCCAGCATCGGTATCAGCAGCCAACTCAAATGCAGGCCACGAAAACCGACTGTCAGCGAATCCTCACCGGGTCGCCATTGCGCCAGTAAAAGCTCGACCGCGCCAAAAGAGGCGAGCGCGGCATAGGCAACGACGACGCCGATGAAAATGCCGATGGCGGCAATGGCGAGGCCGTGGCGCAAAGACAATGTCATGCGTCTCATTGTGCCGCCGAAAAAGGTGGTCAAAAACAAACGAAAACGCGCAATCACTGCTTGCATCGCGCGATGCTACTGTAATTTCCATGCAACAAAAACATCTTTTCAGTTTGCCCTCTAAAAGGTTAGGGTGCGCCGCATGATAGCCAGGTTTTTACGCGCCCTTTATGAGCAGACGCTGGCCTTGTCGCGCCATCGCCGCGCCGGCTGGGCACTGGCCTTCGTGTCGTTTATCGAAAGCTCTTTCTTTCCCATACCGCCCGATGTGATGCTCATCCCGATGGTTTTGGCGGCGCGGCTAAAAGCTTGGCGTTATGCGGTGATTTGCACTTTGGCATCGGTTTTGGGCGCGCTTTTGGGCTATGCCATTGGCTTTGTATTTTGGGAAAATATCGGCCAGCCGATTGTCGCCTTTTACAATGCCGAGGCCGCTTTTGACCGCTTTGTGGTCTTTTATGATGATTGGGGCATTTGGATTGTTTTGGCCGCCGCCATCAGTTTTTTGCCATTTAAAGTGGCGACCATTGCTAGCGGGGTAAGTGGCTTGGCCTTGGCTCCATTCCTTGTTGCTAGCCTTATCGGCCGCGCCATTCGGTTTTTCGGCATTGCCGGGCTGGTCTATTATTTTGGGCCCAATATTCAAAAATTCATCGACCGTTATTTCAATATTCTTTCCTTGATTTTTGTCGCTGTTTTGGTTTTGGCTGTTCTCTTGTTAGGAGCGTTGTAACCATGACTGTTTTATTTGCCTCGCTATCGGCCCGCATCGCTATGGTTTTCGGCCTGGCATTGGCGGTCATTTCGGTCGCTATGTTGTCGGAATATTGGGGCGGCTTAATACCTTGCGCTTTATGTTTAAAGCAGCGCGTGGCGTTTTTTGTGGCCGTACCACTTTTGGCTTTGGCCTTTATTTATGCGCGGCACGCGCCGTTAGCCACGCGCGGGCTGCTGACTACAATCGGGATTGTTTTTCTCGCCAATGCCTGTCTCGGCTTTTATCACGCCGGTATTGAATATGGCTGGTGGCTGGGCCCGGCTTCGTGCGGCGGCGGCGGCGCACAGGCGCTCGATACGGGTGCGCTTTTCGAGGCTTTGCAAAACAGCAGCATGGTGCGCTGTGATGCCCCAGCCTTCACCCTATTCGGGCTCTCATTGGCAAGTTATAATGTTTTTGCCTGTCTGGTTCTGGCCGGATTGGCTTTATATAAAACCGAAAGCGAAACGAGCCGTTCATGAGCGCCCCTCAAAAAACTCGCAAATTGGCTGAAATGATCCGCGTTGACCATGCCGGAGAGCACGGTGCCGTGCGCATTTATGACGGCCAAAAAGCGGTTTTTGACAAGATTAAAGGCAAGGAAAATGTAGCCGAATTAGTTGCCCATATGGCCGACCAAGAGCAGGAACATTTAGCCTATTTTGACGCGCTGATCAGCGAACGCGATATCCGCCCGACGATTTTGTCGCCGTTATGGGATATGGCCGGTTTTACGCTGGGTGCGGTAACCGCGCTGATGAGCGAAAAAGCGGCTATGGCTTGCACGGCGGCAGTCGAGACGGAAATTGACGCGCATTATGCCGAGCAGCTTGAGGCTTTGGCTGATAGCGATGACAAAGCCGATAAAGCTTTGGCCAAAAAGATTGAGAAATTTCGTGCTGATGAGGCTGTGCATAAGCATACGGCTTTAGAACATGGTGCGGAAGAAACACCCGGCTTTGAAGTGATGAGCCGTCTTATCCGCTTTGGCTGTCGGGTTGCAATTCGCGCCTCGGAAAAAATCTAACGCTTACGGCTCCAGCTCGGTATCCCAATACAGATAATCCTGCCAACTTTCATGGCAGTAATTGGGCGGAAATTTGCGCCCGTTTTCATGCAATTCATAAACTGTCGGTTGGTGTGGGTTTTGCCGCGGCACCATGCCCGCCTTTTTCGGCATGCGCCCGCCTTTTTTTAAATTGCATGGGCTGCAGGCAGCAACCACATTTTCCCAAGTGGTGCGGCCACCGGCACGGCGCGGAATGACGTGGTCAAAGGTCAAATCATTGGGCGCGCCGCAATATTGGCATGAAAACCCGTCGCGCAAAAATACGTTGAAACGCGTAAAGGCAGGATGGCGCGGTGGCTTTACATAAGTCTTCAGCGACACCACGCTAGGCAAAGTAAATTCGGTTGAGGGCGAATGCACCACTGTGTCGTAATGCGAGACAATATTGACGCGGTCGAGTACCACGGCTTTCAGGGTGTCTTGCCACGACCAGAGCGATAGCGGGTAATAGCTTAGGGGACGGAAATCGGCATTCAGAACCAAAGCCGGGCACGATGCCGGATTCCTGAAATCAGGCGGCGCAGCTTTCGCGAATTCTATCGCCTCTGAACCGGTCCTCTGCATGGTGATATCTCCGATAAAACCCTTTCATTTACGCGCTCTGCTCACGAATCGATCAGAATGTTTTCATTATGCCCAAAATGCAGGCTTGATGGAAATGTGACATGTCCGCCCGTTCTCTGCAAGCCGACGCATAAGCGCGATAAAATAGCGAAGTAGCGGCTTTTTAGCGGTATTTCGCTTGTTCGCCATTATAATAGACCCATAAAAGTCGCGCTGCCGCGCTGCGATGACCGGCCCAGCGCGTGGCAAAATCGGCCAAAGCTGCCGCATCGGGGCGCGCATCCAGCCCGTATAAGAGCCGCACGGCGTGCTGCAAAGCCAGATCACCGCTCGGGAAAATATCTGCGCGGCGCAGGGAAAACAGCAAATAACATTTCGCCGTCCACGGACCGATGCCGGTCAATTTTATCAGCGTGTCATAAACGGTTTCATTATCGGCGCGCCGCAAAGCGGGAAGGTCAAGCCCGTTGCTGACCACGGCTTCGGCAAGGCCTTGCAAATAGCGGCGTTTGGGGGCCGATATGCCACATGCCGCCAGCGCATCATCATTCATGGCCAAAAGATTGACCGCATTAATCTCGCCAATGGCCGCATCAAAACGCGCCTGAATGGCGCTGGCCGCCGCGGTTGAGACTTGCTGGCTGATTAAAAGCCGCGNCAGCCCNTCAAANCCGTCAGGNCGCGCNNGCANNGGCGGGACNCCATATTCACCATAGGCGCGGGCCANTGGTTTATCGTTTTCGGCCAATTGGTNGAGCGCGGCTTGCAGNTGTTTTTTTGTTTTATATGATTGCATCGCNCCGCATTATGGCGNAGGAAAAACCNCGATGANAGATGAAAAGCCNCNGGTAAACGGTTTTGTNACCCGTTTTGCGCCNAGCCCCAATGGTTGGCTGCATTTGGGACATGCCTATTCGGCCCTTATNGGNGCGCGNGCNGCNCGCGCGGCGGGCGGGCAATTTCTTTTGCGTATTGAAGATATTGATGTCGGACGCGCNCGGCCGCATTTTGTCGAAGGCATTTATCAAGACCTTGAATGGCTGGGGCTGANTTGGCCCNAACCGGTNATGGTGCAATCGANGCGCTTTGAGATTTACCAAGCGGCTTTGGANGCATTGCGCGCGCAAGNTTTGGTCTATCCATGCTGGGCGACGCGGCGCGAGATTTTGGCCGCCATTCAAGACAAAAAAGACTGGCCGCGCGACCCTGATGGCGCACCGCTNTATCCCGGCCTGTATCGCGATTTGCCCGACNNCCGNCGAAAAAAGCTGATGTGGGAAGGCANNCCNTATTGTTGGCGGCTCAATATGGAAAAAGCATTGGCGCATGTCGAGGCCCCTTTNAGCTATNTNGAATATGGCACCGGCACNGCAGAAATCATGCCGCTNGATGCGGCGGCTTATGGCGATGTGGTGCTGGCGCGNAAAGATGTGCCNACCAGCTATCATTTGGCNGTGGTGGTCGATGATGCGGCGCAAAATATCAGNCANGTGACGCGCGGGCGCGATTTGCAAAGCGCCACGGCCATTCATGTGCTGCTGCAAAAACTGCTCGGCTTNCCGCAACCCGATTATNTGCATCACGGNTTGGTGCGCGACACANGCGGGCGGCGCTTGTCCAAACAGGCAGGCGATAGCGGCTTTCGCGATTTGCGCCAAGCGGGCATGGGTCTTGATGAGGTGCTGGCTTTGCTGCCGCCGCCATTCGGGGCCGGGTCTTAGGCCCTCGCAGCACTTAAAAATGTGCCTGCGGCACNTAAAATTATGCCTGCGGCACTTTGCGGCGCGGCGCGGCTTGCCAATGCGGCAAAAAGCGATACTCTGGCNGCCATGAGTGCTGCTGAAGACATNAANANCGGCGANAGCCAAGCCTTGCTGGCGCATNTGGCNGCTTTGCCGCCAATTTTGGACGATATGCGCGCCGCTTTGGCAAGCCCCNTNCCNCANGGGGCCGCGCAATTTTGCGCGCATGGCCGNGCTTGGGCCGCCACTTATGTCGANACCTTGCAGCAAATGGTGCTTTATGCCGAAACCATGCAGGCGCGCGGGCGTTTCGGCGCGATGGAAGAAGATTTGACGCTGATTATTGTNGGCGAATATCTCANCCAATTGCATTACGGCCTGCCNATGAGCCAGGGCGAGACCGTGCGTCCCGCCGATATGGGCTTTGACCATTTGCCGGGCCATGANCATGAAGCNGTCAAGGCGCTGATGCGCGACGGCAATTCACCGATGCGCCGNCGCGCCGTGGCGGCGTTAATGGCTGAAACCGGCNTGCTCGAAGCCGATNCCGGTCTCGACGAAACGCATCANATGATACGCGANCAATTTCGCCGTTTTGCCGATGAAAAAGTCGCGCCCTTTGCTCATGATTGGCATTTAAATGACACGCTTATCCCGCTGCCGCTGATTGAAGAATTGGCCGGGCTCGGCGTGTTCGGCCTGACCATTCCTGAAAGCTATGGCGGGTTGGGGCTGGGCAAACAAGCCATGTGNGTNGTCTCGGAAGAATTGTCGCGCGGCTATATCGGCGTCGGTTCTTTGGGCACGCGCACCGATATTGCCGGTGAGTTGATTTTGCAAAACGGCACNGNGGCGCAAAANCAAAAATATCTNCCNGTGATTGCCGATGGCAGCTTATTGCCGACCGCNGTTTTCACCGAACCCAATACCGGCTCTGATTTGGCCAGTCTGGCNACACGGGCGGANAAAACNGNCACCGGNTANAAGATTATCGGTGCCAAAACATGGATTACNCATGGCGCGCGCGCNGATATGATGACGCTTTTGGCNCGCACGGANNCGGAAAATAAAGGGCATGGCGGCNTGACCATGTTTTTGGCCGAAAAGCCGCGCGGCACGGAGGCNGAGCCGTTTCCCGCCGAGGGCATGCAGGGCGGTGAGATTGGTGTGCTCGGCTATCGCGGCATGAAGGAATATGATATCGGCTTTGACNGTTTTGCCGTGCCCGAAGAGGCGGTGCTGGGCGGCGAGACCGGCAAGGGCTTTAAGCANCTCATGCAAACTTTTGAAAGCGCACGCATTCAAACCGCNGCGCGCGCCATTGGCGTGGCGCAAAATGCGTTGGAATTGGNCTTTGCNTATGCGCGCGAGCGGCAGCAATTCGGCACGGCGATTTATGATTTTGAACGCGTTGCCGGAAAATTNGTGATGATGGCGGCNGAAATTTTGGCGGCGCGGCAATTGGCTTATTTCGCGGCGCGCACNAAAGATGCCGATCAACGCTGCGATTTGGAAGCCGGCATGTCGAAATTGCTGGCCGCACGNNTTGCNTGGGCGGCTGCCGATAATGCGCTGCAAGTGCATGGNGGCAACGGNTTTGCCATNGAATATCCGATTAGCCGCGTTTTGTGCGANGCNCGGATTTTGAACATNTTTGAAGGNGCGGCGGAAATCCAAGCGGATATTATTGCCCGCCGTTTGGCGCAATAGGGCGGAAAGTCTATGTCTTTTGTCAATTATCTCATTCCNATNGGNCTGATNGCCGTCACTTTGGTGTTGCTGGCCGGNCTNGCCAATATGTTGCGCGGTGGNGAAGCGTCANTGTCGCAAAAATTGATGCGCTGGCGCGTCGGCCTGCAATTTGCAACAGTGGTTTTGGTGATGCTCGGCTTTTATCTGTCAGGACGCTAAATGGTGAAATTGACAAAAATTTATACGCGCAGCGGNGATGANGGCAGCACGGCTTTGGCCGATGGCACNCGCCGCGCNAANCATGATGCNCGCATTGCCGCNTATGGCGCGGTNGATGAGACCAATGCCGCTTTGGGCATGGCGCGGCTTNATACCAAAGANCATGCGGNACTCGATGGTATTTTGGCGCGGCTNCAAAATGATTTNTTCGATTTNGGTGCTGATTTGGCGACCCCGGATAATGTCGATTTCGAAGCTTTGCGNATNACGCCGGCGCAAGTGGCGCGGCTGGAAAGCGAAATTGACGGGCTNAATGAAAAATTACAGCCTTTGGACAGTTTTGTGCTGCCCGGNGGCTCTGAGGCGGCAGCGCATTTGCATTTGGCGCGCACATTAATGCGCCGCGCCGAACGNCGCTTGAGCGCGGCTATGGANGGCGGCGACGGGTTTTCCGAAAGCGCACGNCAATTCATCAATCGCGCCTCTGATTTATTGTTCGTGGCGGCNCGCGCAGCCAATGAAAATGGCNAAAAAGACGTNAAATGGGTGCCCGGCGCAAATCGCGATTAAACNGNAAATTGTGAGGCGCGTTTTGACGCAGGGNGCNAAAGGCTGGTTAATTGACTTATTTCNGCCAAATGCGTAATTAAAACCCNAGAAANGCCCTGAANGNAAGAGNNGGGCGATGATTGTGGAGANACCATTATGAAAATCCTTGTCCCNGTCAAACGCGTGGTTGACTATAATGTCAAAATTCGCGTCAAACCGGACCAAACGGGCGTTGATTTGGCCAATGTCAAAATGTCGATGAACCCGTTTTGTGAGATTGCCGTTGAAGAAGCGGTGCGCCTGCAAGAGGCGGGAACCGCAACCGAAATTATTGTTGTTTCGGTCGGCCCGACACAAGCGCAAGAAACCATTCGCACCGCTCTGGCAATGGGTGCCGATCGCGGCATTTTAGTCAAAACCGATGATGAGCTTGAGCCTTTGGGCATTGCCAAAGTGCTGAAAGCGGTGGTTGAGGCAGAAAGCCCCGATTTGGTCATTCTCGGCAAGCAAGCCATTGATGGCGACAATAATCAGACCGGCCAAATGCTGGCCGCGCTGCTCGGTTGGTCGCAAGGCACATTTGCTTCCGAGCTTGGCATTGAGGGCGACAAGATTAATGTCACGCGCGAAATCGATGGCGGTTTGCAAAGCGTCAAACTGGCCATGCCGGCCATTATCACGACGGATTTGCGTTTGAATGAGCCGCGCTATGCCTCGCTGCCCAATATTATGAAAGCCAAGAAAAAGCCGATTGATGAAAAAGAATTGGCCGAATATGGCGTCGATGCGGCGCCGCGTTTGGAAATCGTCAAAGTGGCGGAACCTGCCGAGCGCGAAGCCGGTGTTAAAGTTGAAACCGTCGGCGAATTGGTCGACAAGCTGAAAAACGAAGCAGGAGTTTTGTGATGAATACGCTGCTGATTGCTGAACACAATAATGAAACCCTGGCCGATGCAACGGTGAAAGCCGTTACGGCTGCCGCGCAAATGGGCGGTGAATGTCATGTGCTGGTTGCCGGTAGCGGCTGTGCTGCCGTTGCCGACCAAGCCGCCAAGCTGGACGGTGTGGCCAAAGTCTTGCTCGCCGATGACGGGCAATATGAAAAACAATTGGCCGAACCGATGGCGGCTTTGGTTGTCGGCATGGCCGATAATTATGCGACCATTGCTTCCCCGGCCTCGACCAATGGCAAAAACTTCATGCCGCGCATTGCCGCTTTATTGGATTGCAGCCAAATTTCTGACATTACTGCGGTGATTGACGCCAACTCGTTTGAGCGTCCGATTTATGCAGGTAATGCCATTCAGACGGTGAAAGTCACTGAAGCCAAAAAGGCGGTAACCATTCGCTCAACCGCTTTTCAAGCGGCCGGTAATGGCGGCAGCGCATCGGTTGAAGCGGCCGGAGCGGCAGACAATCCCGGCCTGTCGGAATTTGTCAATGAAGAGCTGACCAAATCAGACCGCCCCGAACTGACTTCTGCGAAAGTCGTTGTCTCGGGCGGGCGCGGCATGCAGTCAGGCGATAATTTCCCCATGTTGGAAAAAGTTGCCGATAAGTTGGGGGCCGCTGTCGGTGCGTCGCGCGCCGCGGTTGATGCCGGTTTTGTGCCCAATGATTATCAAGTCGGGCAGACCGGTAAAGTGGTGGCGCCTGAGCTTTATATTGCCGTCGGCATTTCCGGCGCCATTCAGCATTTGGCCGGTATGAAAGATTCGAAAGTCATTGTTGCCATCAATAAAGACGAAGAAGCACCGATTTTCCAAGTGGCCGATTACGGTTTGGTGGCCGATTTGTTCACCGCCGTGCCGGAATTGGAAGAAGAATTGGGTAAGGCCGGATTGTAATCCGGCCTTTCGCCCGTTCCGCCATTTATGGCAGATATCAAAAATATTGCGATTATCGGGGCCGGGCAAATGGGCTGCGGCATTGCGCATGTGTTTGCGCTGGCCGGTTATCGCGTGCTGCTTAATGATATTAACGCGGCACAATTAAGCGCCGGTCTCGCCATTATTGAAAAAAACCTGGCACGGCAAGTGGCCTCGGAAAAAATCACCCAAAGCGCGTTCGATGCGGCTTTGGCCCTGATTTCGACCCATAGTGAGCTTGCCGCTTTGGCGGATGCTGATTTGGTCATTGAGGCGGCCAGCGAAGACGAAAATATCAAGCTGCAAATTCTTGAAGCAGTCAGCGCTTTGGTTTCGGACGACACGCTTTTGGCCTCCAACACCTCGTCGATTTCCATCACAAGGCTGGCCGCGCAGACGCGCCATCCGGAAAATTTTATCGGCATGCATTTTATGAATCCGGTGCCGGTCATGCAGCTGGTCGAGCTTATTCGCGGCATGGCGACCAGCGATGAAAGTTTCGAAACAGCGCACGCCATTGTCCAAAAGCTCGGCAAAACCGCGGCCGTGTCAGAAGATTATCCGGCCTTTATCGTCAATCGTATTTTGCTGCCAATGATAAATGAGGCGGCCTTTGCGCTTTATGAAGGGGTCGGCACGGTGGCGAGCATTGATGAGGCCATGCAATTAGGCGCCAATCACCGCATGGGGCCGCTGCAATTGGCTGATTTCATCGGCTTGGATACATGCGTGTCGATTATGCGCGTGCTGCAAGACGGGCTGGGTGATGACAAATATCGTCCCTGTCCGCTTTTGGTCAAATATGTCGAAGCCGGTTGGCTGGGTCGCAAAAGCGGGCGCGGCTTTTACGATTATGGCGGCGACAGCCCGATACCGACGCGCTAATCGTTCAAATAATAATCCAATAAAGCATGCACTTCGGGGGCATCCCAATCGGCTTCACCGGCCAAGCGGCCGATTTCCATGCCGTTTTCATCCAATAATAAAGTGGTCGGCAGGCCGATAAGGGCCACGGCGCGGGCCGATTTATAGCTCGGATCATAAAGCCGCGTGACATGTTTGACGGCCAAATCATCGAGGAATTTTTCGCCTTTGGAGGCGCCAGAACGGTCGACCGATAGGGTCACGATGGTCACGTTTTTGTCTTGATAGCGCGCCGCCAGCGCATCCAATTGTGGCATCTCCTTGCGGCACGGGGCGCACCAAGTGGCCCAGAAATTGACCAGCACCAAGCTGCCTTCAATGTCGCTGATCTTTACCTGTGTGCCGTCAGCGCGTTGCACAATGAGGGCGGGCAGGGTTTTGCGCCCTTTATGGGTGACGAATTTATCAAGCTGCGGCCCTGCTGCGGTGCTGTTTTTCGCTTGCAGCGGCTTGCTTTCGTCGCTTGGCTTGCTGTATAGGGACACAGCAACCGCGCCGGTCACGACCACGACAAGCCCCAGCACAGCCGCATGACGGCGGACGAATCGGGCAAATTGTGACAGACTGGCTTGGGATGACATATGAACCTCCTTTAGGAGCAGGCAATGAGTAACCGCATGTGGGGCGGCCGGTTTGGTGGCAGTCCCGATGATATTATGGAAGAAATTAACGCTTCCATCGGCTTTGACCAGCGTTTGTTTGCACAAGACATTCGCGGCTCATTGGCGCATGCGCAAATGCTTGTCAAACAAGGGATTATTTCCGCCGCAGACGGTAAGGCGATTGCCGATGGGTTGAACCAAATCGAAGCAGAGATTAAAGACGGCACATTCACCTTTTCGCGGGCGCTGGAAGATATTCATATGAATATTGAGGCGCGGTTGGGCGAGCTTATCGGCGCGGCGGCGGGGCGGCTGCATACGGCGCGCTCGCGCAATGACCAAGTGGCCACCGATTTCCGGCTTTATGTGCGCGACGCGCTCGACCATATGGGCGCGCAAATTCATGGCCTGATGGGCATTTTGCTGAACCAGGCCGAGGCCCATGCCGAAACCATCATGCCGGGCTTTACCCATTTGCAACCGGCGCAGCCGGTCACTTTCGGCCATCATCTTTTGGCTTATGTCGAAATGCTGGCGCGCGATGCCGGCCGTTTTGCCGATGCACGGGCGCGGATGAATGAAAGCCCGCTCGGCGCTGCCGCTTTGGCCGGCACCGGGTTTGATATTGACCGCGATATGACGGCTGAAGCGCTCGGTTTTGACCGGCCTATGGGCAATAGTATGGATGCGGTCTCCGACCGCGATTTTGCGCTGGAAGCACTGTCGGCGGCGGCCATTTGTGCCACCCATTTATCGCGTTTGGCTGAAGAGATTGTTATTTTCTCCGGCCCCGCTTACGGCTTTTTTGACCTGCCCGATGCGTTCTCCACCGGCTCTTCCATCATGCCACAAAAGCGCAATCCCGATGCGGCCGAATTGGTGCGCGCCAAAACCGGCCGCATTATCGGCGCGCTGGGCGGCTTGATGATTGTCATGAAAGGTCTGCCTTTGGCCTATTCAAAAGATATGCAGGAAGATAAGGAAGGCGTGTTTAACGCGCTCGACAGCCTGTCTTTAAGCTTGGCCGCAATGAGCGGCATGATGGGCGCGCTAGGCATAAATGGCGAGGCCATGCGCGCCGCGGCCGGTAGCGGATTTTCTACCGCCACGGATTTGGCCGATTGGCTGGTGCGCGAAGCGGGTTTGCCGTTTCGCCAAGCGCATCATGTCACCGGTCAATTGGTGGCGCTGGCTGAAGAAAATAATTGCGCATTGGAAGATGTGCCGCTGGCTGATATGCAAAATATCGAAGCGGCGATTTCCGAACATGTGTTTTCAGTTTTGAGCGTCGATAATTCGGTCGCCTCGCGGCGTGCTTTTGGTGGCACGGCACCCGATAATGTGCGTGCGCGTGTGGCGCATTGGCAAAACTGGCTTTCGGAAAACGCCGCATCATGATGCGCCGCCTTACATCTTTCATCACCGCTTTTGTGCTTGCCTTTACGCTGGTCGCGGTGAGCGGTTGCGGCAAGCGCGGTGAATTGCGCTTGCCCGACGAGCAATCGCAAAGCGCGCCTTTATGGGAACAAACGCATGGATGAGTTTGGCTATCACGACGGCGCGCTGCATGCTGAGCAAGTTTCGATAGAGGCATTGGCCGAAACGGTCGGCACGCCGTTTTATTGTTATTCGGCGGCGACCTTGCGCCATCATTATCACGTGCTGGATACGGCACTGGCCGATGCCGGTTTGGCCGAGCGGCTGATTTGCTATTCGGTCAAAGCCAATTCCAATCTCGCCGTCATTGCTACTTTGGCGCAAATGGGGGCGGGTGCCGATATTGTTTCGCAAGGGGAATTGCGTCGCGCTTTGCAGGCCGGTGTGCCATCTGAAAAAATCGTCTTCTCGGGTGTCGGCAAAACGGCAGAAGAAATGCGCGCCGCGCTCGAAGCCGGTATTTTGCAGTTCAATGTCGAAAGCCTGTCGGAAATCGATTTATTGGCCGAAACCGCCGGCGCTTTGGGCAAAACCGCGGAGATTGCGCTGCGCGTCAATCCCGATATTGAAGCGGGCACGCATAAAAAAATTTCCACCGGCACGGCGGAAACCAAATTCGGCATTGCCTGGGAAGAGGCCGAAGCCGGTTTCGCCCATGCACGCGCTTTGGACGGGGTTGAAGCGGTCGGTATTGATATTCACATTGGCAGTCAAATTACCGATTTGACGCCGTTTCGTCGCGCTTTTGAAAAAGTCGGGGCTTTGCTGACCGCTTTGCGCGCCGACGGGCATGATATTCGCCGCCTTGATTTGGGTGGCGGTTTGGGCGTGCCCTATGCGCGCGAAGGCGATGGCAATAATGCGCTGCCGCCTGACCCGCGCGCCTATGCGCAGCTGATTGCCGAAACATTGGGGGCCAGCGGCTGCACCATCATGCTGGAGCCGGGCCGCTTGATTGCTGCCAATGCCGGTATATTGGTGACCTCAGTGGTGCGCTGCAAACAAGGCCAAGCGAAAAACTTCATGATTGTTGATGCCGCCATGACCGAGCTGATGCGCCCGACATTATATGATGCGCATCACCCGATTGCGCCGGTGCTGAAAGATGAAAGCGCAACAAAAAATTGGGATGTTGTCGGTCCGGTTTGCGAAACCGGTGACTTTCTGGGGCTTGACCGCGCTTTGCCGATTTTGCAACCGGGGGCGCTTTTGGCGGTTTTTGCGGCCGGGGCTTATGGGGCCGTGCTCGGCTCGGCCTATAATACGCGCCTTGCCGCGCCCGAGGTTTTGGTCGATGGCGACAAATGGGCCGTGGTGCGGGCGCGCCCCGATTATGAGGCGCTTTTGGCCGGTGAGGCGATTCCCGATTGGCTGTGAAAGCGGTTTGCTTTGCACCCCCAAAAACACGTAAAATCGCGGCAGATGAAAAATCAAAAAGGCCGCTGCCATGATCCGTCTTGAAAATGTGTCTTTGCGCTACCCGCAAGGGACAGACGTGTTGCGCCATATCAATCTTGATATTCCGCAAGGGGCGTTTCGCTTTCTCACCGGCCCGTCAGGCGCCGGTAAAACCTCTCTGTTGAAGCTGATTTTTCTGGCCCATGCACCGAGCAGCGGGCGGATTTACCTGATGGGCCATGATGTCAGCGCCCAATCGCGCAAAAGCCGCGCCCTGATGCGCCGCCATATTGGCGTGGTATTTCAGGATTTTCGCCTGATTGACCATTTGAGCGTTTATGAAAACATCACATTGCCCTTGCGTATTGCCGGCCATAAGCAGAGCTTTTGGCATGAAAATGCCGTTGAATTATTGAACTGGGTCGGGCTCGGCCAGCGCCTCGATGCGCTGCCCGAAACCCTGTCGGGCGGCGAGCAGCAACGCGCCGCCATTGCCCGCGCCGTGATTACCCGGCCGCGTATTATTATTGCCGACGAACCGACCGGTAATGTCGATCCGGAGATTGGTGAACGGCTTTTGCGGCTGTTGATAGAGCTCAATAAAATGGGCACGACCATTGTCATTGCCACCCATGACCGCCAATTATGGGAAAATTTTGATTTTCCGCGCCTGCATTTGGATGACGGTCACCTGGCTTTGGTGCGCGAGGGGAAATGATGAGCAACAGCAAAATCACCATATTGCCGCCGCAAAGCCTCGCCGGCCCGGCTTTGAGCGCGGTCACGATGGTAATGACTTTTTTGGCCTGTCTTGCTTTGGGATGTAGCCTCTTAGCCGAGCGCGCCGCCGATCGTTGGCTGACCCGTGCGACCAGTGCACTTTCCGTGCAAATTGTCGAGACCGGCACTTTATCGGCACAAGAGCAATTGCCCAATGTGTTGCGCGAGCTGCGTGCCGCGCCGGGCATTGATGCCATTCGGGTTTTGAGCCGTGATGATTTGGTGGCACTATTGGAGCCCTGGCTCGGTGCCGGCAATATTGGTGAAGACATGCCTTTGCCGTTATTGATTGAAGTGACCCCCAATGCCGATAACCCACCGGCGGCACAAGCCCTGTCGGCGCAAATTCGGGCCATTGCGCCCGGCGCGCGGCTCGATACGCATGGCCGCTGGCGCGAAACATTGGAAAGCACGGCCAATGCTTTGCAGCTTTTCGCCGCTCTGGTTTTGACCATGGTCACTTTGGCCACCGCCATGGTGATTTTATTTGCCACCCGTGCCGGTCTTTTGGCTAATGAAGAAATCATTCATGTGCTGCACCAAATCGGTGCACAAGACAGTTATATTTCGCGCCGTTTTGAAGGCCATTTCATTCGCCGCACGGCGCTCGCCGCCATGCTCGGTCTGGCTGCCGCTTTCATCTTTTTTTATACGCTGGGCGGCCTTGTCGGCGAGGCGCGCCATGCTGATTTTCTGGTGCTTCTTGTGCCCATGCCACTGGCCGCGATTTTGCTGAGCTGGCAAGTGACGCGGCGCTATGTGCTGCGTCGTTTGCGGGCGCAACTTTAAGGCCGCGCCATGTCGCGATTTGGCGAAGAAGAAAGAAGCAGTCGGCGGCAAATGATGGCCACATTGGGCGGCATGGTGAGCGGTGCCTTTCTTTTGTTACTGCTGTTTTTCATCATTTTTGCACAAAGCTTAAAGGCCGGTCCCGATAGCGCACCTGAAGCCGACGGCATTGTCGTGTTTACCGGCACCAGCCCGGTGCGCATTGAAACGGGGCTTGAATTATTGGGCGACGGTAAGGGGCAACGTCTGCTCATTAGCGGCGTTTATGAAGACCAGGATTTCGACATGATTTTGGCGATGGCGGGCGCCGATGCGGAGCGTTTGCGCTGCTGTATTGATTTGGATTATCGCGCCACCAATACGGTCGGCAATACGCAAGAAACCGCGCTATGGGCGGAAGTGCACGGCTTTTCCAGCTTGATTGTGGTGACCAGCAGTCACCATATGCCGCGCGCATTTTTGGAATTGCGCCGGACGCTGCCGACCACCAGCCTGTCCGCTTATCCGGTGCTGCCGCCCAATGTGCGGCTCGATTATTGGTATGCTTATCCCGGCACAATGGCGCTCTTGCTGGGCGAATATATGCGCTATCTTTATGTGCTGAGCGGCTTGCCGGGGTTTAATTGAGGCAATCGATGAAGAAGATATTATCGCATAAGCGGTTTGCCTTATTTGCGCCCTTCATCGCTTTGGCCGCGTTGACCCTTATGGCTTTTGCCTTGTGGATTATTGCCGCCGGGCGTATTGCCGATGAGCTTTCGGCCAATGGTTTTTCTTGGCAAAAACTGACCCGCGAAGGGTTTCCCGCGCGCATCAGCTTATATATGGATGCCCCGCGCTGGCGCGATGGCGAGATGGTGTGGCAAAATCAGGGGCTCAGTATGACGCTGATGCCCTTTAAGGGCGGCCATGCCATTATTGATTTTCTTGGACCCCATGCATTGCGGTTCGGTTCACGTAAATTGCACCTTGCCCATCAGGGCAATTTAATGAGCGTGGTAATCGACACGCAGGGCATTAATCGCGCTTCATTTGAAGCGCAGCATGCCGATATGCGCGTTACCGAGGCGGGGTCTGATTGGCATATGCAAGCGGTGCGTTTGGGTGTACACATGCGCCGTCGCGATGATGCGCGCCATGATATTGCGCTGACAGCCTTAAAGCCCTTATTGGGCCAAAGCATCAATTCACAAGACAAAGCTTCATTGGCGCTGTCGCGCATTGAGGCGACGGTCAATCTGTCATCGTCAAGCCTTGAGCGCGGGCTTGCGGCCGGTGATGTTGTCGGTCTTGATCGCCTTACATTGGCGCGCAAAGGCGTATCGGTGATTGCCAAAGGCCGCGTTAAATTGCGTGCCAATGGTTATCTCGACGGCAGTTTGGATTTGGATATTGTCAATCTCAATGCATTTGCCGATGCGCTCATTGAGTTCGGCCTCATCAATAAGCGCGACAAGCGCAATTTGCTTTTATTGGGCGGTCTGGGCGCGGCCCTGGGTGGTGATACGCAAGACCGATTGTCACTGCCTTTGCGCTTTCAAAATAAACGGCTTTATTTGGGCCGCTTGGAATTGGGCGCGGCGCCCAAATGGCAATGATTATTTATCGCGTCCGAAATTCGGGCTGTCCGTGTCTTGACCGGCTTCAATAATCGATTGGCGAATGCCACGCGTTTTTGTGAAAACATCTTCCAGATAACGCGCATCGCCGCGCCTGATGGCGGCTTGCAGCGCCGTCAAATCTTCTGAAAACCGGCCCAGCATTTCCAACACCGCATCCTTATTGGCGAGAAAAATATCGCGCCACATGACCGGGTCAGAAGAGGCAATGCGGGTGAAGTCGCGAAAGCCGGAAGCGGAATATTTAATCACTTCCGAGCGCGTATCATTTTCCAACTGCGCCGCCGTGCCGACAATATTATAGGCAATCAAATGCGGTAAATGGCTGGTTATGGCGAGCACCAAATCATGATGATCGGCCTCCATAAAAGCCACATCCGAGCCCATGCCGCGCCATAATTTGGTGATTTCTTCCACCGCAATCAGGCTGGTGTTCTCATCCGGTGTCAAAATGCACCAGCGATCTTCGAACAATTCGGCAAAACCGGCCTCCGGCCCTGATTGTTCGGTGCCGGCAATCGGATGGCCGGGGACAAAATGCACACGGTCCTCCAAAAGCGGCGTCAGCTCTTTCAGCACCCCCGCTTTCACCGAGCCGACATCAGTCAAAATCGCATTATCTTTCAGCCTCGGCACAATTTCTTCGGCCAGTTGCTTTATGACGCTGAGCGGCGTGTTGAAGAACACAATATCGGCATCAATCACCGCTTCGGCGGCGGTGTCATGCACGCTGTCGACAAAGCCAAGTTCAAGGGCCTTGTCGCGTGTCGCAGCCGAGCGCGCATAGCCTGAAATATGCGCCGCCAATTTGTTTTTCTTCAGCGCATGGCCGAGCGACGAACCGATAAGGCCGAGGCCGATAAGGGCAATATTGGGCTGGCTCACTTGGCGTCCCCATTTTTGAGCTTTTCCAATGCGGCCAAAGCGGCGCGATTGGCGGCTTGTGCGCCGACACTCAAACGCAGCATATGCGGCAAGCCATAGGCGACCAGCGCGCGCGGAATGACCCCATTGGCGCATAAAACCGCATCGGCATTGGCTGCTTCTTGGGCATCAGCAAATTGCAAAAGAATGAAATTGGCCTGTGTATTGCGCACGGAAATGCCCAACCCGCCAATTTGCTGCACCAGCCAATCGCGCCATTGCGTATTATAGGCGCGGCTGTTTGCAATATGCGCTTGGTCGTCCAAAGCGGCGAGACCGGCACTCATGGCGGCGCTATTGATGTTGAAAGGCCCGCGCAAGCGATTGAGTGCCTCGGCAATGGCCGGCGGGCAATAGCCCCAGCCCAGCCGCAAGGCGGCCAGCCCATAGGCTTTGGAAAAAGTCCGCGTGGTAACGACATTGTCATAGGCCTCGACCATATCGAAAGCGGCCGGATAATTTTCCGGTTCGACATATTCGGCATAGGCCCCGTCCAGCACCAACAGCACATGGGCCGGCAGGGCTTGGTGCAGGCGCGCAATGTCATCAGCGTCCAACATGGTGCCGGTCGGATTATTGGGATTGGCCAAAAAAATCACTTTGGTTTTATCGCTGAGCGCGGCCAGCAAGCCATCGACACTGGCCGTCAAATCTTCTTCCGCCACTTCGACCGGCGTGGCACCGGTGGCGCGGCTGGCCAGCTTGTAAATCAAAAAAGCATGCGCCGTGTGCAGCATTTCATCGCCCGGCCCCAAATAGGCTTGTGCCAAAAGGCTCAAAATATCATCCGAGCCATTGCCGCAAACAATGCGCGCTGCATCCAGCCCATTGACCTCGGCCAGTTTCTCGCGCAAAGCGCGCGCGCCGCCATCGGGATAAAGCGACGGGTCACCCAAATTTTTGAGCGCAGCCAGCGCTTGTGGGCTGGCCCCGAGCGGGTTTTCATTGGCGGAAAGCTTGAAAGGGTCGGCAATGCCGTCAACCGCTTCTTTGCCGCCAACATAGGCCGGCATATCCAATATGCCGTCTTTTGCTATCGGTCCGGTCATTTTTCCGTCTCCGAAACCGTGTCTTCAAGGGTAAGGTAGCGTCCCCAAATGGCGTCATTTTCAGGCGCGCGGGTTTCGACCAGCACATAATCATCACCGGTAAATAAAACATTGTCGCCGTCGCGCGCGCCAGCGCGGCGCACCAAATACACCCCGCCAGCTGCAATCGGGTCTTCATCAATTTGGGCGCCATAGCATAAACAGGCCGCGGCACCGTCGAGCGGCAGGCGTGCAAAAACCGCCATGCCATCAGGTGGTGCGCAAGCCTCGGCCAAGCCCAACACGGCAAGGGCGCGCCCATTGCCGGCCAGTTCGGATAAATCGGCGGGGGCATTTTCATAAGCCAGGCTGGCTCCGAAATGGGCGCGCGCCGTGGCGAGGGCGGCAGGGCTTGCATAAATGCGCATGCCGCCTTGTTGGCTCAGCGCCATGCCGATAATTTCGCGCCAAATGGCGTGCAATCCGGCGGTGCTGAGCATTGGCGCTTCGGTCTGTTGCCAAGCCCGCAAAGCCCGCATTTGTTGCATTTCGCGCATCGGACGCAAAGGCATGGCAGCAGCGCCATTGGCCGCTTTGGCGGCGGCAATTTGCGCGACCAATTGGGCACGGCGCAGCAATCCGGCACGCAAGTCTGCGTCCAGAGCGTCTATTTCAGCGCGAATATCTTCCAAGCTGCCGGTCATTTTACCCTTATCTCTCGCATACGCGCCTAGTCATACGCCGTGAGAGGGTGTAAATCAAAGGAAAGATTGACATTTTGCCGCGCCTCCTGCATGAGGGTCGGCTGAATGCAGCAGGCCGAATGGGGATGCGATGAGTGCGACGAAGGCAAATGAGGAACAAGGGCAAACAGTGCGGCTTGACCGCGCTGCCTTGAAGCTCGACTGCGGCGCGACGCTCGATCATGTCGAACTGGCCTATCGCACTTACGGCACGCTCAATAAAGACAAAAGCAATGCCATTCTCATTTGCCATGCGCTGACCGGCGACCAGCATCCGGCGGGGAATAACCCGCTGACCGATAAAGAGGGCTGGTGGACGCAAGTGGTCGGGCCGGGCAGTATTATCGATACTGATAAATATTTCGTCATTTGCTCCAATGTATTGGGCGGATGTGGCGGCTCGACCGGCCCGCATAGCGACAAGCCGGATGGCAGCGGCCCTTATGGGCTGGATTTTCCGGTTATCACCATTGCCGATATGGTGCGCGCGCAAAATCTGTTGATTGACCATTTGGGCATTGAGACCCTGTTTTGCGTGCTTGGCGGCTCTATGGGCGGCATGCAAGTGCTGCAATGGGCGGCGGCGCATGGAGAGCGGGTTTTTTCAGCCGTGCCGATTGCTACTTCGGCGCGCCATTCGTCGCAAAATATCGCCTTTCACGAGGTTGGCCGACAAGCGATCTTGGCCGATGCGGATTTTGAAGGCGGGCGCTATTTCGACAGCGTCAATCGCCCGCGCAAAGGCCTCGCTGTGGCGCGCATGGCGGCGCATATCACTTATTTGTCGGAAGCCGCATTGCAAAGAAAATTCGGGCGCAATTTGCAAGACCGCGAAGAAGTCACTTACGGCTTTGATGCGGATTTTCAGATTGAGAGCTATTTGCGCCATCAAGGCATGAGCTTTGTCGAACGCTTTGATGCCAATAGCTATCTCTATATTACCCGCGCCATGGATTATTTCGATATTGCGGCGGAAAATGGCGGCAATTTGGCGGCCGCGTTCAAAAATAGCGATACGCGCTTTTGCGTCATGTCTTTTACCAGCGATTGGCTGTTCCCGACTTCTGAGAGCATCACGCTGGTGCGCGCGCTTAATGCGGCCGGTGCCAATGTCAGCTTTGTCGAAATTGAAAGCGATAAGGGTCATGATGCGTTTTTGCTCGATGAACCGGAAATGCATGCGACGCTGAGCGGGTTTCTCGCCTCGGCTGCCGCCGCTCGGGGGCTGGCATGATGATTGACCCGAAATCGCAAGCCGCCGGCAATCTCAATGGCGACCGCATTGATTTGCAATTGATTGCCGACCGCGTCGCGCCCAATAGCAAAGTGCTGGATATTGGCTGCGGTGACGGCGCCTTGCTGGAGCTTTTGGCGCACCAGCGCGGCATTGACGGGCGCGGGTTGGAGCTTAGCCAAAGCGGGGTCAATAATTGCGTGGCGCGCGGGCTGTCCGTGGTGCAGGGCAATGCCGATACGGATTTGTCTTATTATCCCGATAATGGCTTTGATACGGTGATTTTGAGCCAGACATTGCAGGCCACACAACGCCCGCATGAGGTGCTGCGTGAAATGGCGCGCATTGGCGAAAGGCTGATTGTCTCGATACCCAATTTCGGCCATTGGCGCGTGCGCCTTGATTTACTGTTAAACGGGCGCATGCCGGTGACCGGCGCGCTGACCGCAAGTTGGTATGAAACCGCCAATATTCACCTGTGCACGCTGAAAGATTTTACCGCCTTGTGCGGTGTGCTGAATTTGCAGGTTGAAAGCTGCATCACCCTGTCTAACGGCAAGGCGCGCAGTCTGAAAGGGCGACCGACGCGACGCGCCAATTTAATGGCCGAGCAGGGCGTATTTGTGCTGCGCCGCGGCTAAATATCAGGTGCTTGGTGCGGGGTTGAATGCGGCGATAAGGCAGGGCGGATAACCGCCGCGGAGCGATAACGCAGCGCCATTTTCGAGCCGGTCGGGGCCGGTATTTTTTTCACCGCTTCGATGAGCCAGACACCGCCCAATTGCGGCAACAAAAGTGTGGTCGGTCGGTCGACCCAGCCAAGCGCGCGTATCAAACGCTCCGGTAAGTACGGCGGCAAAAACAAGGCGGCGCGGCTTTGCCCCTGCACAAAACCGGTGCGGCGCAATAATTTACGCAATTGCCCCGATGAGAAGGGGCGCCCGGCACCAAATGGCGTTTGGTCGCGGCGCGCCCAAAAGCCGCGCCGATTGGGGACGATAAATATGGCGCGGCCATTGGGCACCAAAACGCGCCAGGCTTGTTCCATCAGCGCATCGAGATGATTGGCCGCTTCCAGCCCGTGCAGCATGACCAAACGATTGACGCTTTCCGTGCGCATCGGCCATTGCCGCTCATCGCCCAAAATACGCGGCGGGTCGTTTTCCTGCGGGGCCAGCGCGCCTTGCTGGGCCGGCATGAGAAATTGCCAATCGGCATCGGGCCAAAGCGGTTCGGCCAAAGGCAGGCCATAGCCATAGGCCAAAACCGCATCATGCGGCCCGGCCGCTTGCGGCCAGATGCGGGAAATTTCATCGACCAAATGCGTCGCCACATGGGCCCCCAAAGGGGTCTCGTAAAAGCGCGTCAAATCGACAATATCGATGGCCATTTCCCCGTCGTCCCTTTATCTTCCTTTTGCCTTTATTTTCGCACTATATTGCAAGCGAGCGAAAACGAAAACGGGGCGGCGACGATGACGGATTTACAAATTCACCAATTTCCTTGTCTCAGCGACAATTACGGCTTTTTGGTGCATGACATTGAAAGCGGCGAAACGGCGTGTATCGATACGCCGGAAACCGCACCGATTATGGCGGCGCTGGCCGAGACAGGCTGGCAATTGACGCAAATTTGGAACACCCATCATCATTATGACCATGCCGGCAATAATGAAGAGATTAAGCGCGCCACCGGCTGCACCATTACCGGCCCGGCCGGTGAAGCCGATAAAATCCCCGGTCTTGACCGCGCCGTTGATGAGGGCGATGTGGTGATGCTGGGCGCTCATCAGGCCCGCATTTTGAATGTTGGCGGACATACGCTGGGCCATATTGCCTATCATATGGATGGCCATGCCTTTGTCGGTGACAGTCTTTTTGCGCTGGGTTGCGGGCGCGTTTTTGAAGGCACAATGGCGCAAATGTGGGACAGCCTGCAAAAACTCAATGCACTACCTGATGGCACACAAATCTACTGTGCGCATGAATATACCACCGCCAACGCGGCCTTTGCCGTCACCATTGATCCTGACAATCAAGCCTTGCAGGCGCGCGTCGCTGAAATTGCCGCGCTGCGCGCCGCCGATAAGCCGACTGTGCCGACCGAGATTGCTTTGGAACGCGCCACCAATCCGTTTTTGCGCGCCACTGATGCGGGTGTGCAGGCGCATCTCAATATGGCCGGCGCGGCGGCGGTTGACGTATTTGCCGAAATTCGCCAGCGCAAGGATAATTTTTAATGCCCGAAACGGCGCGCGCGCGCGGCGATAAACTACGCTATGTCGCGCCGTCGGGCGCGCTCATTGAAGAGATTGATTGGCTCGACCCGGAAGCGGTTTTTCTGCCGCATGGCTTGCGTGAAGGAGCCTTATGGCTCGACAGTTCAGCGCCACGGCATGAATTGGCGCGCTATAGTTTTATCGCTCTGGCCCCCTATGACATGCTGCGCTTTGCCGCCCATGAGGCGGCGCAAGGGCTCGCCGCTTTGCAGGAAAAACTGGCCGCCGAAAGCGCGCTATGGCGTGATTTACCGCCCGATATTGACGCGCAAGTGCCGCCGTTTCGCGGCGGCGCTGCCGGTCTTTTCGGTTATGATTTGGGGCTTGGATTGGAAACTGCATTTCACGCCGATAATGCGCCGTCGCCGCAAGCGCAATCCGATGCTTTGGTTGTCGGGCTTTATGCCAGCCTGTTGGCCTTTGACCATAGGGCACAACGCTGTTTCATCATCGCCACCGGCCTGCCGCAGCCATCTCCGGCCGCGCGTGCCGATGCGGCACGGCAAGATATTTTGCGCTGGCAAAAATTACTGACCGGCGTGCCGAGCGCAGTTTTGCCACCGCCGCCTGCAGCCCCCGATTTGGCAAGCCCGCCGCACAGTAATTTTTCCAAACATAACTATTGCGATGCAGTTTCCGCTATCGTCGCGCATATTCTTAACGGCGATATTTTCCAAGCCAATTTGGCGCAATATTTCAGCGCGCAATTGGCCGAAGGGGATAATGCATTGGCCTATTATCGCCGCTTGCGGCGCGCCGGGCCGGCGCCGTTTTCGGCATTTTTTCAAATGGGTGAGCGCGCTTTGGCCTCGGCCTCGCCGGAGCGGTTTTTGCAAATGGCCGATGGCCGGGTCGAAACGCGGCCGATTAAAGGCACACAAAAACGCGGTCGCAATGCGCAAGAAGATTTGGCAATTGCCGCGGCTTTGGCAGCGAGTGAAAAAGACCGCGCCGAAAATGTCATGATTGTTGATTTGCTGCGCAATGATTTGGCCAAAAATTGTCGCCTCGGCTCGATTGAGGTGCCGCAATTATGCGCGCTGGAAAGTTTTGCCAATGTGCATCATTTGGTGTCCACCGTGCGCGGCGCTTTGCCGCCGCATATATCGCCGGTCAAGCTTTTGGCCGATTGTTTTCCCGGCGGGTCGATTACCGGTGCGCCGAAAATTCGCGCTATGCAGCTTATCGGGGCTTATGAAAAAACCGCGCGCGGGGCCAGCTATGGCAGCATTGGCTATATCGGTTTTGACGGGCGCATGGATACCAGCATCATTATTCGCACGGCTGAAATAGCGGGGGCCAATATCGGCTTTCACGTTGGCGGCGGCATTGTCGCCGATAGCCGGCCCGAAGCCGAATATGTTGAAACGTTAAATAAGGCACGCGGCCTGATGGCGGCATTGGGTATTGATGTTGATGATTGGGCGCGTGCGCGCCGGGATGATAAAAGAGCGGTGGGCGGATGATTGTCGTCATTGACCATTTTGACAGTTTTGTCGAAACGCTGGCGCGCTACATTGCCGAAGCCGATTTTGCGGTGCGCGTGGTGCGCCAAGATACGCCGCTTGACGCTATATTGGCTTTGAACCCGCAAGCCGTGGTGTTGTCACCCGGCCCCGGGCGGCCCGAAACGACGGGTGTCACCTTGCCGCTTTTGCATGCCTTGCCGCCGCATGTGCCGGTTTTGGGTATTTGCCTGGGGCATCAAGCTTTGGCGCATTATTTGGGCGGCACGGTCGGTCATGCGCAAGAGCCGCGCCACGGCAAGGCATCGCCAATAAGCCATAATGGCGATGCGCTGTTTGACGGTATGGATAATCCGTTCGCCGCGGGGCGTTATCACGCTTTGATTGTCGAAAGCTTGCCGGAAAATTGCCATGCTTTGGCTGCCAGCGCGCTGGGTGAAAACATGGCCTTTAAACATGACAGCCGCCCGCTTTATGGCGTGCAGTTTCACCCTGAAAGTATTTTAACGCCGCAAGGTCGGCTTTTGGTCGAAAATTTTCTGGCTCTCGGCAAATGTCGGAAAGATGCGGCATGATTTGGCTGAACGGCGAATTGCACGCGGCTGAAACGGCGATTTCAGCGCAAGACCGAGGATTGCTACTGGGCGAAAGCCTGTTTGAAACCATGCTGGTGACAGATAATGTGCCGCAATTTTGGTCGGCCCATGTGGTGCGGTTGCAAGCCTCTTGCGCCGCTTTCGGGCTGGCGTGTCACTATGACGAGGCGGCTTTGCGTGACGGCGCGCGCGCGCTTTTTGCCGCGTCGGCGAATGATAAAAAAGCACATCGCTCTATATTGCGCCTGACTCTGACCGGCGGCAATGGCGGGCGCGGCCTTGTGCCGGTGGGCGCGGCTCGGCCAATGGTGATGATGCAGATAAGCGATGCGCCGCCCCGTCCCGAAGCGCTGATTTTGCACAATAGCAATGTTTCGCGTTTTGCCGGTCAGTTCGGGGCAGCGCATAAAACCGGCCAATATGTCGATAATATTATGGCGCGCCGCCAAGCGCTGGCTGCCAAAGCCGATGAGGCGGTCATGGCCAATCAGCACGGGCGGCTGGCCTGCGCTGCCGCCGGTAATATTTTTGTCCGTTTTGACAATAGGCTTATCACCCCGCCGGTCAGCGAGGGGGCATTGCCCGGCATCATACGTGGCGCTTTGCTTGAAATGGCTACTATTGACGGTCTGCGCATCAGTGAAGCGCCGATTGAGATGGCGCGGTTGGCAGCGGCTGATGGCTTGTTTATCACCAATAGCATCAATGGGGTGGTGGCCGCCGCTTATGGCACGCGCGAGATGGCGCAAAAAAAACAAGGCATCGCATTACACGATGCCCTGCCTAAATTTTCGAGCTTTTAAAGCTTAATCGCGTGGGTCCAAAACCTGGCGACCACGATAAATGCCGCTTTTCAAATCAACATGATGCGGGCGATGCAATTCGCCGCTATCGGGATTTTCAATATAGGTCGGCTTGGCCAATGCATCAGCGGCGCGGCGTTTGCCACGGCGTGAGGGGCTTACTTTTCGCTTCGGAACAGCCATTTTGCGTCTCCTGAATTTCCTTTAACCCTTTTGGGGATTGCGGTTTATACGCCATATGCATGGGGGCGTAAAGGGCTAACTAACGGCGGCTGATGCGCCATAATTTGCCATTATCGCCTTCTGAAAGAATATAGAGCGCGCCATCATTGCCGGTGCGGATATCGCGCAAGCGGTCGCCGATTTCGCTAAACATATCATTTTGTCGCTGCGGCGCACCATCTTCCATCTCAATATGTATGATTTTATTGTAAATCAGTGAAGAGACAAAAATATCGCCCTGCCAGTCGGGGAATTGCGCGCCATTATAAATGGTCATGCCCGATGGGCCGATAGATGGTGTCCAATTGACCAAAGGCTGTTTTGTGCCCTCATATGATGTATAGGGGCTGATGCGCGCACCCGAATAATCAATACCGTAAGTGGCAATCGGCCAGCCGTAATTTTTACCCGGCTCAATCAAATTAAGCTCATCGCCACCGCGCGGGCCGTGTTCGGTTTGGTAGATTTTGCCGGTGCTGCGGTCCACAGCAATCGACTGCTGGTTGCGGTGGCCATATGAATAAATCTCTGGTTGGGCAGCGGCTACGCCGATAAAAGGATTGTCTTGCGGCACTTTGCCATCATCGGTCACGCGCACTAAGCTGCCGAAATGATTGGAGAGGTTTTGGGCTTGCTCACGCAAATCAAAGCCGTCGCCAACATTGATCAACAGCGTATTGTCGGGCAAAAAGACCATGCGCGCGCCATAATGTACTGTCGTGTTCTTGCTCGGTGCCGACTCAAAAATGGTGCTGACATCTTCCAATACCGAGCCAGTAAAGCGGGCGCGAATGACCCTGAGCGCATTGGCACTAGCGGTGCCGACCGAGAGTGACAAATACACATAACGGTTTTGCGCGTAATTGGGATGAATCACAATATCCATCAATCCGCCTTGCCCGCCATACAGGCTTTGCGGCACGCCGGCGACAGCTTGTGCCACCAGCTTGCCATTGCGAATATGGCGCAAATCGCCGGTCAGCTCAGTAATCAGCATGTCACCATCGGGCAATATGGCCAAGCCCCACGGGCTGTCCAAACCGTCAACAATGGTTTCCAAATTATAATTGGCAAAACCCTGCGCTGCAGCCTTATTGCCGCTCATGATGCCGCTCGGCCCGACAGCGATTAAGGCAAGTGCCAGCAGGGCCGTAAAAATCCAATTTTTCATAAAACGCTCCGTTTCAGCCCGCACTATATTGGCTTTTGCGACAGTTGCAATAAGGTACCACAACCATTTATAAGAAAGCTGTCTAAGAGGAGGCTTTCATGCAGCGATTTTTACCCAATCGGGCGCAGTTGTTTGGCTTTATCACCGCGTTTATCGTGCTCAATGTCATTGGCGCTACGGTGCAAACGCAATTTAATTTGGGCCATTTGCTTGCTTTGGGTATCGACGTGCCGTTCTCGACGCGCATATCGACCACTTTGCATGACATTGTTTCCCTGCAACCGCTTTTTGGGGCGATTTTCGGCATTGGTTTTCTCATCGCCATGATTGTCGGCCATATGATTGCCAAGCTGGTCAAAACCCTGCCCGACTTGGTTTTTGCGCTGGCCGGTTTTGCGGCAATGGGTGTCACGCTTTTGGCCCTTAAAGCCGCTTTTCAAATCACCGCCATTGGTGCGGCGCGCGAGTGGGATGGGTTTTTGAGCCTGTGCGTGGTCGGCGCTTTGGCTGGTTATGCATTTTCCGTGGCCAAAACCCGCTTTGCGCGCAGCGCCTGAGCCCCAAAGGTTTATTCAGCCGCTTTAAATTCCAAACGACGCGCATGCAAAAGCGGCTCGGTATAGCCGCTCGGTTGTTTGCGCCCTTTGAAAATCAAATCACAAGCTGCAGCAAAGGCAATCGAATTGTCAAAATTGCCGGCCATTGGTTGATAGGCGGCATCGCCGGCATTTTGCTCATCGACCACGGCCGCCATGCGTTGCATGGTTTCCATCACTTGCGCCTCGCTGCAAATGCCGTGATGTAGCCAATTGGCAATATGCTGGCTGGAAATACGCAAAGTGGCGCGGTCTTCCATCAGCCCGACATTGTGAATATCGGGCACTTTGGAACAGCCGACGCCCTGGTCAATCCAGCGCACCACATAACCCAAAATGCCTTGCGCATTATTGTCGAGCTCTTGTTGCACATCGTCAGGCGACCATTGCGGATGGCTTTCCACTGGCATGGCCAAAATCGTTTCAAGCGCGGCGCGCGTGCGGTTTTTTAATTGGTCCTGCACCGCATCGACATTGACTTGATGATAGTGAATAGCGTGCAAAGTGGCTGCCGTTGGAGACGGGGCCCATGCACAATCGGCCCCGGCTTTCGGTTGGCCAATTTTTTGCTCAATCATATCGGCCATCATATCAGGCATTGCCCACATGCCCTTGCCGATTTGCGCGCGGCCCTGAAAACCGCAGGCCAGACCGATATCGACATTCCAATCTTCATAGGCATTAAGCCAACCGCTGGCCTTCATGTCGGCCTTGCGGATCATCGGCCCCATTTCCATTGAGGTGTGAATCTCATCGCCGGTGCGGTCTAGAAAGCCGGTATTGATGAAAATCACCCGCGCTTTGGTGGCTCGAATACATTCTTTCAAATTCACCGTGGTGCGGCGCTCTTCATCCATAATACCCATTTTGAGACAAAGGGGGGCAAGGCCCAGCGCCTCTTCAACCGCGCCGAACAGCGTATCGGCAAAGGCCACTTCTTCGGGCCCGTGCATTTTCGGCTTCACAATATAGACCGAGCCGGTTTTGGAGTTTTTCGCCGCCACATCGGTTTTGGCAAAATCATGCTGTGCCAAAAGCCCAGTCATCAGCGCATCCATAATGCCTTCAGGAAACTCGTCCCCGCGATCGTCCAAAATAGCCGGATTGGTCATTAAATGGCCGACATTGCGCACCAGCATGAGTGACAGGCCGGGCAAGGTCAGCGTGCCACCATCAGGGGCGGTATAGTCGCGATTGGCGGCCAAAGTGCGGGTTATTGTTTTGCCACCTTTCTCCATCGTCACCGCCAAATCGCGGCGCATCAGGCCAAGCAGATTGCGATAGGCCTCAACCTTGTCTTCGCCGTCCACCGCGGCCACGGAATCCTCGCAATCCATAATCGTGGTGACCGCGCTTTCGAGGAAAATATCGGCGACATGGGCGGCATCATCAGCGCCGATATTATGCGTCGCATCAATCCAAATTTCGGCGTGCAAATCATTGTTTTTCAGCAATATGGCTTGCGGTGCGTCAGCTGCGCCGCGATAGCCGACAAATTTTTCCGCCTCAGCCAGCGTCGCCATGGTGTCGCCGGTGTCGGCAACCAACGCCGCCTCAACCACCCGATAGGCTTTAACATCTGCATGTTTGGCGCCATTGAGCGGTGCAATTTCGTCGAGTAGCGCTTTGGCGCGGGCAATGACTTCGCCGCCGCGCACCGGGTTATAAGCGCCGGCGGGCGATAAATCGCCTGATTGTTCAATCGCATCAGTGCCGTAAAAAGCATCATATAAAGAACCCCAACGCGCGTTGGCGGCATTGACAGCAAAGCGCGCATTTTTAATCGGCACGACCAATTGGGGGCCGGCAATTTTGGCGATTTCGTCGTCAACATTAGCCGTTTCAATGGTGAAATCGACACCTTCCGGCACCAAATAGCCAATCTCCTGCAAAAACGCCTTATATTCAGCCACATCATGCGGCTGGCCCCTGCGCGTCTTATGCCAGTCATCGATTTTTGCTTGTAGCTTTTCGCGCTTTTCCAGCAGCGCCTTATTGGTGTCACGATGGGCGTTCAGCACATTTGCGCAAGCTTGCCAAAATGCTTCAGCCGATATGTCTAAATCTTGCACCGCTTCATTGGCGACGAAATCGGCCAATTGCTTATCAATCTGCAGTCCGGCATGGCTTACCCGTTTGGTCATGTATTGCTCCACAGTGAGAATTTTCGAAATTCACAGCAAATTATAGTCTTTTGTGGCGCGGCTCAATGTTTCAGTGCATAAAAGGCTCACAATTTGCGATGGAGAGGGTCATTCATGTCGTCAAAGCAAGATAGTCGAGCGCTGCGTTTTTATTCCGACGTTTTGGGTTTGGAGCACTTGCACTATGGCATTTGGAAACACGATGAAGAACTCACCCTTTCTAATTTGAAAGTAGCCCAAGAACGCTATCAAAGGGCCATCATCGATCTTTTGCCGCCGCCACCAGCGCGTATTTTAGATGTCGGCTGCGGCACTGGCGAATTGTCGAAAGCGTTGCAAGCCATTGGTTACGAGGTAGAGGGCCTGTCGCCAGATGTTAATCATGTCGCTAGCTATAGCGAGAAAGTCGGCCAACCTTTTCATCATTGCCTGTTTGAGGATTTTGAGCCTCAGCACCCTTTTGACGTCGTGATTATGAGCGAGTCTTGTCAATATATTAGGCTCGATAAGTTGTTTCCGGTGCTCGACGCGGCAATGACACAAGAGGCGGTTTGGATTGTCGTTGATTATTTCGTCCGAGATGGAGTAGCCGGGGTGATGTCCAAGAGCGGTCATACCTACACTATTTTTCAGCGTGCCGTGACGAAAAGCCAATTGACGATGGATTATGACCGAGACATCACCGAAGCAGTTCTGCCCACTTTGGACTTTGCAGCCAATTTGGTGACACGCGGTGAATTGGCTTTATCTATGCTCAGACAGCGCATTAATCAACGCAGTGTAGTTTTGTCGAAAATTGTCGATTTGATTTTGTGGCTGGCCCGCAAGGAACTTACGAAGCTTGAACAAAGCCGCATTCTAATCGATAGTGACGCCTTTAAAGAGGCCAAAACCTATCGTTTAATGCGTTTTGTCCGCTCATAGTTGGCGGGGTTCAGCAATACTTCCAAACTTTTTTTAGATTCAAGGGACCCTCGGTTGACTAACGGCTAACGCGTTAACTATTAAAGTTTAGATAATTCTTGTATTTACTCCCTTTTTTCGAAACAAATCGGTTAGAATTATTAACACGCTGATGCGTGAAACAAATTTCTACTGGAGGGAAAAATGGAAGAAATTACACTTTGGAATCTTTTGGCATCTGGTCGCATTGGTAATGCACTGGGCGTCATTGCCTTAATCTTGTTTGGTTGGTTGGCCCTTCGCTATGCCAACGCTGTCCGTGAAAGCGGAGACGCGAATATGGCTCACAAAGTACTTGGATCGATATTCGTTCTGTCGGGTGGCTTCGCGGGCTATAATTGGAGTATCGAATCTCAAAACTGGTATATTGGTACCGCAAATGCACTGAGTAATTTGAAAGCATCTGGCACTGAAATAAGCGGCGGTGCTGAAGGCTTTATTGCTCAATATGGCACCGAATATGCAACTTCCGCAGACCCAGTTGCTCTAATCTTTTGGATTGTAGTCATCGCTACCGCACTAATGAGCCTTTGGATGCCGAAAAGCGGCTAAACCTAAGGTCCAATAGATTTTCACTATTAGGAGGCTGCGCCTATATGGGGCAGCCTCTTTTTTCACCAGTCTGGTTACTTCAACTTTTCATGCCAACGAAAAAGTTTGATACATTTTGATACAAAAAGCCCCATTGCTGACATAAGGGAAATACAAAATTTTGATTAATTGCTCCTATCAACAAGAGGAGATTAGCAATGTTGAACCGAAAACTTACAATTTTGACCGTTTTGGTGATGGGCCTTTCATTTCCTGCTCTCGCCCAATCAGACGAAACCCAGAATGCCATCGATGCCGCTGCCGAAGCGCGCGCAGCAGCTGAACTCGCATATGAGGTAAAAGATTCTTCCGATGCGGGGCAGATTGCTGCCGAAGCCGCACTGAAAGCAGCTTTAGATGCCAATAAAGCGGCACGCTCAGCCCGGCGAGCAGCTCAACAAGCCGAAGACCCAGCCGTCCTTGAACTCTTGAAGGAAAAACGAGCCGCCCTAAAAGATGTTGCTCGAACAGCAGCGGAAGCGGCGCGGGATGAAGCTTTGGAAAATGGTGCGACCGATGAAGAGGCTCGCAAAGCTGCCCGCGAAGCGGCCAAAGAAACCGCTCGTTCAACTGTTGCAGAATACATTAAAGATGCAGGGTTGACGGCAAGCCCAGTATCCAAGGTGGCTCGTGATGCTGCCCGCGATGCCAGAGATGCGGCAAAAGAAGCCACAAAAGCAGCCCGTGAGGCGGCGGGCGATAATTTCAAAGAGATTCGTCGTGAAGTTGTTAAGAGTTCAACTAAAGAGCAGCGCCAAAATGTGCGTCGTGCCGTTATTGAGAACACGGCAAAGGAACAAAGGGACCAGGTACGCCGTCGAATTAGAAAAGGGCTTAAAGACTAAATTTCTTCCCTCCTTCCCCTCACGTCTTTAGTCCTTGGAAGGGATAAGTGCCTCTACATGAGGCACTTATTCTGTTATGTTTTAGTTAGAGGTTAGCTATGTTGTTGCTGGTCGATGATGACGCCGATATTCGCGAAAGCTTAAGTGAATACCTTGAAGCTAAAGGCTTTGAAGTCGTAGCGGCTGAAAATGCAGAAAGTGCTCGTGCCGCCATTCTGGCAAATGAGTTTGACTTGATTATTCTCGATATCATGATGCCTGGAGAAGATGGTTTAAGCCTGTGCCGGCAGATTTCAGCACACAATAAAACACCAATTATTCTTCTTAGTGCTTTGAATGAAGAAATGGACCGCATTGTCGGCCTCGAAGTTGGGGCTGACGATTATCTTGCTAAGCCGTTTAATCCAAGAGAACTGTTGGCAAGAATTCGGGCCATCTTGAGGCGCGGAACGGGGCGGCCTGAAACTAGGCGCGTTAACAAAGCTTATCGTTTTAGGGGCTATACATTTGATGGTTCTCTCCATCAATTGACCGACCCTAAAGGGGAAGTTACGGAGCTAACAGGCAGCGAGGCAAAACTTATGCAACTTTTGCTAGAAGCAGAAAATAGGGTTCTTTCTCGTGACTTCTTACTCGAGCAAATCAGCGGGCGGCAGTCAGATGCTTTCGATCGATCAATCGACAATCAAATCAGTCGATTACGCAAGAAAATAGAAAAAAACCCCGCAAAACCCGAATTTATAAAAACTGTGAGAGGTGGCGGATACCGCTTCACCATTGCTACGACTCAAGACGGAGACACTGGATGATGCAGGGTCGCTTATCTCTTAGGGCGCAAATTGTTGGTGTCACTGGATTGGCCATGCTTTGTCTCCAAGTAACAACAGTCGTGCTGTTATTGGATGAGCGTTATTTTACTAGTCAGATTCAACAGGTCGATGATGCGCTGTATCAATTTACTAACGTTGTAGTGATCTTAGAAGAAACGCCGGACTTTCTGCATGATAGCGTTATCAAGGCTAATACTGACAACCAACAAATATTTTCCCTAAATGCCAGTCCGGTCCTAACGGCCGCAGATGACAGCGGCTGGTCGGCAGCCTTTGAGGAAAGCTATTTTGACAGCCTAGAGAGAACAGATTTTTCGACCTCCGCACCCATAATATCGGTTGAAAAAGTCTCTGAAAATTCAGAAAGAAAGTCTGAAAAAGTCTGGTCTCAAGACGTGATAGCGATAGAAGCACAAATTTCACAAGGCGATTATCTATACGCCCAATTTGCTCAGCCACCGGTATCAATCAATCTGCAATGGCGTCTATTGGGCCTTCTGTTCGTCGGTCTTTTATCTGTCGCTGGATTGTTGCTTTTGATGACAATAGCGTTGACCCGGCCGCTTAATCAACTGACGCAAGCCGCTCGAGCTTTTGGGCTCGGTCAGAAGGCTATTTTCATCAAAGAAACCGGATCCGCAGACATTCGTCAGGCCGCCGCTGCATTTAACCAAATGCAGGATAAACTGGTTGAGGCGCTGGAAAACCAGAAACATACGCTGGCTGCAATAGGCCATGATTTAAGAACACCTTTGACCAGCCTGAGGGTTCGAGTTGAAACTCTACCTGACAGCCCTAAGCGCGAGAAAATAGTTGCGAAAATGGATGAGCTGGCCGCTATGCTTGAGGCCATCTTAAAATTTGCGAAGCTTCAATCAGACCCTGCTGCGTTGAGCAAGCAACCTGCTCGATTAACTTCTCTCCTCAGCGCCCTTTGTAATGACTATCAATCATCCGAAAAAGAATGCTCTTTGAAAGTTAATAATGAGCCACCGGAAGTCTCTATAGACAGCCTTAACATGCGTCGAGCATTAGGGAACATTATAGATAACGGTTTGTTTTTTGGATCCAAAGTAATGGTCACTCTCGATAATATTGGGTCACATGCAAGGGTTACTATTGAAGATAATGGCCCAGGAGTTCCTCCCGAAAAGCTAGCTCAATTAACAAGGCCTTTTTTTAGAGCTGAAATTTCACGCAATTTTAGTAGTGGAGGCATTGGCATGGGACTTGCTCTAGCCAAACAGATTATAGAGCTCCACGATGGAGAAATATCTTTCCATAACCACGAAAACGGGTTTCATGTTAAAGTACTTTTACCAATCCAGTAACTGGTGCTTTTCAAGTAATGGAGTGTTGATATGCCGAGACGCAGCGGTTTCTGCTTCCTTGTTTTAGCGGTTTTTTCAGTTGGGTCAGCATCGGCTCTAGAAATAAATGCGAGCCTCGGGCTTGCAGTCGATAGTGCTGCCTCGCTGGAGGACCTTAGCCCGAATGCAGGAAGTCGGAATTCAGATAGCGATAACGTTACAATGTTCGAAGCGGGTATCGCGGGCGAGCTGTCAGAAGGCCTGACAATTTCATATGATTTTTCTAGCGAGGAATTTTCAGATTACAGCGAAAATAGCACTATTTCTCATGGTTTCGGGGGATTGTATGAGAAAGAACTTGGCGACTGGTCTTTTGGCTTAGGCGGCGACTATATTTCAATGGCTCTTGATGGCACCGACTATCTTGACATGACGATGTTCATCCCGTCTGTAAGTTATTTTAGAAACAAAACTTACCTGATGACGAGCCTTATTTTTCAGGAAAAGAACTTTGTTGATTTTAATCAATTAGATGCTGATATGACACAATACTCGCTGCTCGCCTTTCAATTTTTCAACGACTATAGGTCTCATTTTTCTATTGGATATTCCACTGCCAAGGAAGACGCCGATACGCCCGATTATGATTTCGACGAGAAAAAATTGGCTATCGGCGTGACACATCCGATCGCGATTGGAGGATGGAGTTATGAGACCAAATTAACCTATGAAAAACGCTCTCGAGACTATCCCAAAGTTACCAATGCCGAACTAAAAAATGACGAAGACCGAGATCGCGTTCAGTTCAGCCTCGCCACTAGCCTGACAAATAATCTGGAGCTAGAGCTATTTTATGACTTCAAAGATCGAAAAGCCAATATTGCTGATGCGACTTATGATAGTCACGTAACGGCCTTAAGGATCAATTATCGCCGATAAAAATGATCATTGTTGGAGGCCTACTTGGACCTGGCGGACAGTCCCTCCGCCGAACCAGTTTCTAACT